>NZ_JAXQNM010000007.1:0-9863 GCF_034427935.1 Chelativorans sp. M5D2P16
GGGGCCGTCTACTGACCGTCCGGTTCTGGCCAAAAACTGAGCAAGCCGCCGTTCGGCTGACGACCCCGTTGCAGACGTTCGCGCTTCGCCGCCCGAATGACGGCTTCGAAAGCTTTATAGCGGTCGCACAGGCGCCACGCAAACGACAGTCAACCTGCTTCTATGGTTTACAGTTGGCGGTGGCAGCAGTTCATCGTGGACCCCATAATAAGATAGCGCTAAAGAGCATCTGACCCGCACCAAACAGGAGCCTAGCCATGCTGATCTGGAGTCTTAAACGTGGGCTACGCTCCGGCACGATAGAGACGTGGATTGCAAGCCTTGTCGCTCTCATGGCTGTCACTTCGAGCGCGGCGGCCAAGATTGATGGCTTAGATTGTCACTTCACAAAAGTCTGCGTTGGAGAGACTTGTGAGGCTCTCGATAACGCGCCAATGCGCCTTCGTTTGATTGGCTTGGGTGACGACTCGGACCCCATAGCGGTCACCCTTGCCGACGCCCGTCTCCTTCGGGGGGCCTCCTATTGACGAAGGTGAGGACGTGTCGACTTTGTTCGGTGATTATGAACCGGGGTCGTACTCTACCGTTCAGGAAATGGGAACATGGATCAACTATGATGATAATCCCCGTCGTGAGATTATCATCACCTTTAGTGAGGCAGTTCATCTCGCTGTCACTCCGGGCGATGTAGACAATGCAGTACTGACAAAAGAAGGACGAGGGCTAATGGCCTTTCTTGGTACGTCCAGAACCATAGGCACGTGCGAGGGGGTGAACCTCGGCCGATGACGCCCTATTACGCGGGTGTAGCTATCGGATCTGCAACTGTCCGCTTGACCGCCATTCCCGATCGATCATGAGAACGTCCGCAATCCACCCCACATTGCCGTTTATGGCCAATTCAGGTTCCGGGCCGGAGGCGGACGGTCGGCTTTTAGGATGTTGCCATCGATAAGCGGCCACTTCCGTTCACGGACCCTTTGCAGCCTTAAACGTCAGATGATTGTGATGGCCGGTTTTTCTCGCGCCAAGAGGCCGGGCTCAGAGACGTAACCCGTCGGAACTCACGATTGAAGTTCGACTTCGTCTGAAAGCCAGATTCAAACATCGCTGTGGTCACCGACATATCGGTCTCCCGGAGCAGCCGGCAGGCTTCGGCAATTCGAAATTCGTTGATGTATTGGGAAACATTCTTGCCCGCGCGCCGGTTGACAGCGCCAGATATCTGCCGCGCCGGTATGCCCGCGCGCCGCGCCAGTCGCGACAATGTCAGGTTTTCGTCGCGAGACAGCTTCTGGTCGACCAACAGACGATCTATCCGGTCGAGAACTTCACGATCTTGCTTTGCCACGGATGAAGCTTGCGCCATGTCCGATGCAGGTGCGGGGAGCGCCTGCGCGCGCGCTGCGACGAACGCCGTAAGACCTATGAGAAGCAGGCCGAGAAGATTTCCATTGCTCACGATGAAAGCGACATTTGCCCCTTTGTTCCATTCGAAGTCCATCAGAATCGCGAAATCGAAAAAGGCCGACAGACAGAGCGATGCGGCAGCAATGACGAGAGCGCGATGTGCCGCAACGGCGCTGTCGAAACGCGCCTCGTCCAGGGCGTCAGGACCGCTGCGGCCAAGGTTCAGCACCGCCAGTGCATATCCGACGAAGAGCAAGATCAAGGCTGCGTCGATCAGCTCCGGGGCCAGCAGCAGCAGCACGAGGATACCGAACGGCGGAGCGGCATGAAACCAACGGACGCTGCCATCCTCTGAAACGTCGGGCTGAATCAAACTGCGAAAACTTGCAAGCACCAGAGGCGGGAGGCAGCTCGCCAGCACTGGCAGCAAGTATCGCAGTTCCGCGATATCGTAACCCCAGCGCAATCCGACGGCGGCCGATTGCAAAATGCACAAGCCGATAAGAGCGAGGAACGGCCGATTCCCTTTTGAGGACTCCTGGCTGCGCAGCACCACGGTGAGAAGGATCAGAAGCAGCAATGCGACGACGAACGGCAGCGGGATGAAAATCAAGGGCACGTCCTAAGAATGGTGGTCCAACGGGACGGTGATGACCCATATCGCGATTCAGGACGACCTGAATCGCGATCGAGGAAGCGCCGGGGCGCAGCATCTGCAATCCATCGCCGATCCATTGCAATCGAGCGAGATTACCATGAACCCCTTCCGCGTCCTCCCTGCCATCGCCCTCACCGTCGCATTCACTGTTCCCGGCCAAGCCGTCGAGATCGGTGTGCGCGAGATAGCCGTCGCCGCTCCCGAGCGCGGGCGGGATCTCGCGGTAGCCGTGTGGTATCCCGCCGAGGCTGGTGGCGAGCCCGTTCTCGTGGGCGACAATCAGGTATTCAAGGGCACGCCGGCGTCGATGAACGCGCCGTTCTCGAAAGGGCGTTTCCCGCTCATTGTGATGTCGCATGGCTCCGGCGGCCGCGTTCAAGGCATGAGTTGGCTCGCAGCGGAATTGGCCAAGGCGGGTTTTATCGTGGCGGGTCCCAATCATCCCGGAACCACCAGCGGAAACTCGACACCGGCCGATACACCCAAGCTGTGGGAGCGCACGCAAGATTTATCCGCCGTAATCGACACGATGACGGCCGATCCGCTTTGGCGCGATATCGTCGACCCTGGCAAGATCGGCGTCGTCGGTTTCTCGCTCGGCGGTTCCGCCGCCATGGAAATCGCCGGCGCCCGCGCAAATCTCGATGACTACGCCCGCTATTGCGACACCTACACGAAATGGGACTGCGCCTGGTTCGCTGGCGGCCGGGCGTACGTAAACGACGAAGCGGTAGAGGTCGACAAGGTCGATCTGCGTAAGATCGACAAGGCACGCTTTGAACAGTCGAACCTCGATCGCCGCATCAAATCAGCCGTTCTGGTCGATCCGGGCCTTGCGCAGGCCTATGACGAACAGAGCCTGAAGGAGATTGCCATTCCGATGAACTTCATCAATCTCGGCAGCACGGAGACAATCCCCTGGGCGGTGATTGCAGACAAGTTGGCGGCGCTCACCCCGCTTGGGACATATGCTTCCGTGGAAGACGCCGTTCACCTGAGCTTTCTGCCGGAATGCAAGGACGGCGCGGCAGAATTGCTGAAATCGCTGGGGGAGGTCGATCCAGTCTGCGAGGACGGCGGCAGCCGCTCGCGCGCAGACATCCATTCCGAGTTGATTAGCCTGATACTAGGCGCAGTGAAGAAAGATCTCTTGTAATCAAACACCGGCGACCGGCGTCCGCTCTACACACAAGCGAAGCCTTATATTGCTGTCCCAGTTGGGGCCGATTCCAGACGGTCCGGTTCTGGCCGGGAAATGAAGAAAGCCGCCGTTCGGCAGACGACCCCGTCTCTGCCATTCCCAGGACACTGACGTTCTCCCAAAAGCCGCCGTTCCTGGATGCCCAACTATCGGCGTGGTCGGGGCTGAGCTGCTACCCGTATTTGGATCATATCTGGCGCCCGCATTGTCCTTGGGGTTTACTGCAAGAGGGCCCGGGTTCGGTCGAGGGCGGCGGCAAGTCCGGTCAGCGAGATGGACAGGCTGACTGGCGATGTCACCTTAACTTGAATTCGGATACGCTGGTGACGTTCTGCCAGCGGAATTTATTTCAGGCCATGGTTCCCGCCACGGCTTTCCACTCCGCGATCGCTTGGAGGCGTTGAACGCGGCTTTGGAATTCGGAGCGTCGTGAACGGGGTGGAACGAAGAGATTTCGGAGGGCCGAGAAGACAGTGACGAAGCGTTGCAGACTTCCTGGTGATCGAAAGCGCTGCATCATTCGTTCTCGCTTTCGCAGCGGCACATGTGAATTCTCGGCGCGATTATTCAGGCCCTTATGCGATCGGTGTTCAATGTTCGGCATGACCTGACGGCGCGCAGCGCCATAGGAGCGCAACTTATCTGTGATCATCCGCTTCGGCGCGATACCCTGCTTCTTCAGAAGCCGGGTCAGCAATCGCTTGGCTGCTTTGGTGTTGCGGCGGCTTTGGACGATCTCGTCAAGCACATAACCGTCCTGGTCGACGGCGCGCCACAACCAGTGTTTTCTGCCGGCGATGGTGATGACCACTTCGTCCAGATGCCACACATCGTTCCGGCCGGGCCTCTTGTGGTGAAGGCGACGCGCATAGTCCGGACCGAACTTCGTTGTCCAACGGCGGATCGTTTCATAGGAGACGACAATGCCGCGCTCCAGCAGCATTTCCTCGACAAGTCGCAAGCTCAGCGGAAACCGATAATACAGCCACACAGCATGGGCGATGATCTGGGGTGGGAAGCGATGGCGCTTATAGCTGACTGGCGAGATGCACATGCGCGTGCGTCTATCGCGGCAGCTCCTCACAAGCCGTTACCGTGACATCGCCCAGCGAGGACCACTTTTCAGGGAGCAGACCAATCTCTGCAAAGGATAGTACATGGTCCACCCTCCGACTTAAACGGTGGCCTGGCCCGGAGCTGCTCGACGCACGAGCGGCGGAAAAATTCGCCTTGCCGTTCAGTCCTTTACGAACAGCTGGCGCGGGAAATCGCACAGCGGTTCGCTGCCGGTCTCGGTGACGCGGAACGTCTCCGAGATCTCGATGCCCCAGTCCTCGAGCCAGATTCCGGGGATCAGGTGTAGCGTCATGTTGGGCTCGAGTTCCGTGAGGTCGCCCGGGCGCAGGCTCATCGTATGCTCGCCCCAGTCGGGCGGGTAGTTAAGCCCGCACGAATAGCCGATGCGCGAATCTTTGACGAGACCGCTGCGGGCGATGGCGTGCCGCCACGCCGCCTCGACATCCTCGCAGCGCGCGCCGGGCCTGGCGGCGTCGAGCGCCGCCTGCACCCCCTCGACCACGAATTTGCCGGCGTCGACCAGTTTCTGCGGCGGTTTGCCTAGGAACATCGTGCGCGCCATCGGGCAGTGGTAGCGCAGCCGGCAGCCTGCGAGTTCCAGTATCGTCGCCTCGCCCTTGACGAAAGGCTGGTCGGTCCAGGTGAGATGGGGTGTCGACGTGCCCTCGCCGGTGGGCAACATGGGCACGATGGCGGTATAGTCGCCGCCGAATTCCTGGGTCCCGGCGATCTGCGCTCGGTAGATCTCGGCCACCGCGTCGCACTGGCGCACGCCGGGCTCGACCGCGCGGATGGCGGTGTCCATGACGCTATCCATGATACGTGCCGCCTGCCGCATGTACTCGATCTCGGCGGGCGACTTGATGGCGCGGACCCAGTTGACGAGCAGGTAGGCGTCCTGGAAACGGGCGTTGGGCAGCTTGCGCACCAGTGCGTCGTAGCTCGCGGCGGTGAAATAGTAGCTGTCCATCTCGACGCCAAGCACCTTGCCGTCCCAGCCGCGCTCGACTAGCACGTCGGCGACAAAGTCGAACGGATGCTTGTGCGGCGCCTGAACGTAGTCGTCCGGGTAGCCGATCACGCTTTCGCGCTTGAGGATGGTGGTCACGTGGGCGGCGCGCACGTCCATCTGGCGGCCGATCCACAGGGGCTCGCCCGCGTCGAGCGGCAGCACCACGACCTGGGGCACGTAGAACGACCAGCCGTCGTAACCGGTCAGGTAGTACATGTTGGCCGGGTCGGCGATCAGCAGGATGGCGATGCCGCGGGCGCGCATCCGCTCGCGCGTCCGCTCGATGCGGCCGGCGTATTCCTCCGGTGCGAAGGCTGCCATTGCTCACGCCTCACCTGGAGTCGCAGGGTGGCCGATGCGGACCGGCGCTGGCTTCACGGCGCTCTCTCCTGCGTCACGGCCGCGTCGAAATAGGCCTCCACGTCGCGCGGCGATCCCACGAAGCGCCCCTCGAGCGTCGGGTCAATCTGCTGCACCAGAGCGGTTAGGACGCTGGTCCCGCCGAGCTCGACCAGGAGGTCGACGCCCCGGTCGCGCATGAACTCGACGCTCTCGCGCCAGCGTACCGTCTCCGTGACCTGTTCGACCAGCCGCCGGCGGATGGCATCGGGCTGATCCTGCGGCGTCGCGGTGACGTTGGCGACGATGGGGAGGCGGGGTTCGACCAGCTCGATGTCCGCGAGCAGGCGCTCCACCGTCTCGGCGGCGGGCGCGGCGAGGGGGCTGTGGAACGGTAGCGAGACGGCCAGCCGAACGACGCGCTCGGCGCCGCGCGCCCGGGCTATGTTCTCCGCTCGGGCGACGGCGCCGGAATGTCCGCTGACCACCACCTGGGCGGGCGCGTTGTCGTTGGCGACCTGGCACACCTCATCGTCGCTCGCTGCCTCGGCGGCGACTTCGCGCACCTCGTCCAGGCTCAGGCCGATGATCGCGGCCATGGCGCCCTTGCCGGGCGGGGCCGCCTCCTGGATCGCGCGGCCGCGCGCCCGGACGAGGCGGACGGCGTCGGCGATCGGCAGCGCCCCGGCGGCGGTCAGGGCCGAGTATTCGCCCAGCGAATGCCCGGCGAAAAAGCGCGCCTGCTCGGTGAGGAGCGTGCCGAACCGCTCCTCGAGCACGCGCACCACCGCCATGCTTACGGTCAACTGTGCCGGCTGGGCGTTCTCGCTCAGCGTTAACTCCTCGTCGGGGCCTTCGAACATGAGCCGCGACAGCGGCTGGTTCAGCGCATCGTCCACCTCCTGGAAAACGTAGCGGGCGACCGGATAGGCCTCGGCAAGGCTCCGCCCCATACCCGCAGCCTGGGATCCCTGGCCGGGAAAAATAAAGGCTTGCGGCATGACCAAACTCCTCCAGCCTGAAGGGTTGAACGCGCGACGCGTCCCATCTTCGACAATAGGTTATCTGCAGACATAGTTCCAGTGGGACCCGCCTGGGCAATCGGGTGAGTTGGCGCGTGACATTTGGTGGCAGTGCTGAATCTGCGGGTTCCCAATTGCTTCGATTGGGAGGCTGCGATGACGGTGGTGAGCGGTGAAAACGATTGACGTGTCATGTGCGCGGCGGACCGGATTTGAGGTGAGAGCGGCGGTGCAAAATTCGACCACGGCGCGATGAATTTGCGCGGACGTGTTCGACTGGCGCGAACTTGACCTGGGCCGATACGATTGCGCCATTTCCAACCCGCCTTTCGGGCGCGTCAAGCGTCGGGGCAACGGCCCGCGTTACCGTGTCCCGGATTTCTGTCTCATCTTCGCTCCTGTGAAAGGCTACGATGAGCCAGAAATCCTCCCTTCTCAGTTAACGCCTATTTGTCCAACTGGTGCTGAAGCCGGACATTTGAAGGTGATCGGCTGGGGCTGGCTCTATTTGTCGACCATCCTCGACGACTTCTCGCGCTACATCATCGCCTGGAAGCTGTGTACGACCATGAAGGCGAGCGATGTCACCGACACGCTGACTATGGCGTTGCAGGCGTCGGGTTGCGATTCAGCCAAGGTGGTGCAGCTGCCGCGGCTGCTGTCCGACAATGGGCCGTGTTACGTCGCTGGCGACCTGGCTGATTGGCTTCACCAGCAAAACCTGGAACACACGCGCGGTTCACCCTGCCACCCTCAGACACAGGGAAAGATCGAGCGTTGGCATCAGACGCTCAAGAACCGCATCCTGCTCGAAAACTACTTCCTGCCAGGCGATCTCGAAACCCAGATCGCCGGCTTCGTCGACCACTACAACCACCGGCGCTACCATGAGAGCCTCGGCAACCTCACGCCGGCTGACGTCTACTCCGGACGTGGCCAAACCATCATCATGGAGAGAGAAAGGATCAAACGCGAAACCATCGAACAGCGGCGCCTGCTCCATCGCAAAACGGCCGCCTAATATGCTAACCCTGATGGGCCAGAGCCTCCTTTAAATCTGAGCGCCCGCTGTCCAGAAACCCCTGAAGACGGACAGTCCACGTTCAAAGATGAACTGACGGGTCACAAACGCTATCCGTTCGCCAACGCATCGTTCGACCGCCGCAGCATGCCTCGCGCGATTTCTTTGGCTTGTTGCATAGGTTGGTTCGTACGCTCGTGCAACGCGGTCACCGTCGCGCCGTCGATGAGCAGGACCAGTTGCGGGGCGAGCGTTTCGGCATCGCGGTAACCTGCGGCGACTAGACATTTTCCGAGGAATTCCGCCACGGCGCGCTTATGTTCTTTGGCGATCCGGAATACCGGACTGGCGGGGTCGGCGATCTCGGCCATTGCGTTGATGAATGCGCAACCGCGATAACCCGACCAGTCCGACCGTTCCGCGAGCGCATCGAAGACGGCCAGCGGATCCCCGCCGAGATCGCGGACGCGCGTTTCCAGCCACTCGCGGTACGCCCTATCGTGGCCGCGCAGCATGGTGACGACCAGATCATCCTTGCTGGCGAAGTGCCGGTAGAAAGAGGCGCGACCAACGCCCGAGACGGATAGAAGCCGCTCCAGACCCACGGCCTGAATGCCTTCCGCATAGAACAACTTCTCGGCAGTTTCGATCAAACGTTCACGTGCGCGTGTCGGCATCTACAGCGTCCTTGACAGATACGGAACCAATCAGTACCGAATGCATGAACGGAACTGATCGGTTCCAACTTATGAGATGCAAAGCGGCCCGTCCAGCCTTGGAGCGAGCGGGGGCAAGGAGCTGTCATGGATATGCGAGCCAAACCAGAAAATCTGACAGACGTTGACCCCCCTGGGCTCGGGCGAGTCACAGTCCTGGCCTTGGGCGTCTTCGCCGTGGGCACGGGCGAATTCGTCCTGGCTGGTCTGTTGCCCCTGCTGATGGAGTCGTTCGCTATCTCTGCGGCGAAGGCCGGCCAGATCATCACGGTTTTTGCCATGACCTGCGCGATTGCTGCGCCTTTGCTCACCACGCTGACGGCCTCCTGGCCGCGCCGGACGGTGCTCGTCGTAGCGACGGTGACCTATCTGATCGGTTCGGCTGGCACTGCCCTGGCATCCACCTATGCGCAGGTGCTGCTGGCGCAGATGGTAGCTGCGGTCGGCGTGGGGATGTTCATCCCCAATGCTTCCGTTACGGCGGCAGCACTCGTGCCGCAGAAGTTTCAGGGCCGTGCCATCGCCATCGTCGTTACCGGCTTCACCGCAGCTGTGTCGCTCGGCGCGCCGTTCGGCACTGCACTTGGCGGATTTGCCGGCTGGCGTACAACGATGTGGTTCACGGCCGCGCTCGCCCTCCCAGGGCTTTTCGGCGTGCTCGCCCTGGTGCCGAGGCACGTGCCGATCGAGACGCCCGAAACGCTGGCGGAACGGCTAGGCCCGCTTGCGAACCGGCGAGTGCTGGCGGTGATGGCGACGACGCTTATTGGCTTCACGGCGGTCTTCATTCCCTATACCTATGTCGGCGTCATCTTCGCTCCGGCAACGGCAGGAAGCAGTGTCGCACTGGCCGTCCTAATGTTCACGCTGGGCGTCGTCGGTACGATCGGGAACTTCGGCGCAGGCTTTCTCGCCGACAGGATCGGCGGCGCGCGGGTGGTTGCCATCGCTTTGGTCTGGCTCGCCGTCAGCACTGTCATCCTGCCATGGACGACGACACAGTACGGCGCTGCCGTCGCGACGATCGCCTTCTATGCACTGGCCGCCTTTGCCATTACTACACCGCAACAGCACCGGCTGATGTCGCTCAGGCCCGATGCCGCCGCCGTATTGATCTCGCTCAACCAGGCGATTCTCTACCTCGCCATCGCCATGTCGGGCGTGGTGGGCGCTGTCGGAATCCAGTGGGTCGGCGCACAGTATGTCAGCCTGATCGCCGCAACCCTGGCTATCATTGCCCTTGCTGTTTCACATCTGGCAGGACAAAAAGCATAAGTGGCTAATATCTCGACCTCCAGTGCCGTGTAGCCCGATACGCTTTGGAGATCGGCCTCGACGCTTACGTTAGGCCATATCTCGCCGATGATCCGCTGCACCATGGCTACACAACTGTCGCCGATTACCGCA
>NZ_JAXQNM010000008.1:0-478498 GCF_034427935.1 Chelativorans sp. M5D2P16
GGGGCCGTCTACTGACCGTCCGGTTCTGGCCAAAAACTGAGCAAGCCGCCGTTCGGCTGACGACCCCGTTGCAGACGTTCGCGCTTCGCCGCCCGAATGACGGCTTCGAAAGCTTTATAGCGGTCGCACAGGCGCCACGCAAACGACAGTCAACCTGCTTCTATGGTTTACAGTTGGCGGTGGCAGCAGTTCATCGTGGACCCCATAATAAGATAGCGCTAAAGAGCATCTGACCCGCACCAAACAGGAGCCTAGCCATGCTGATCTGGAGTCTTAAACGTGGGCTACGCTCCGGCACGATAGAGACGTGGATTGCAAGCCTTGTCGCTCTCATGGCTGTCACTTCGAGCGCGGCGGCCAAGATTGATGGCTTAGATTGTCACTTCACAAAAGTCTGCGTTGGAGAGACTTGTGAGGCTCTCGATAACGCGCCAATGCGCCTTCGTTTGATTGGCTTGGGTGACGACTCGGACCCCATAGCGGTCACCCTTGCCGACGCCCGTCTCCTTCGGGGGGCCTCCTATTGACGAAGGTGAGGACGTGTCGACTTTGTTCGGTGATTATGAACCGGGGTCGTACTCTACCGTTCAGGAAATGGGAACATGGATCAACTATGATGATAATCCCCGTCGTGAGATTATCATCACCTTTAGTGAGGCAGTTCATCTCGCTGTCACTCCGGGCGATGTAGACAATGCAGTACTGACAAAAGAAGGACGAGGGCTAATGGCCTTTCTTGGTACGTCCAGAACCATAGGCACGTGCGAGGGGGTGAACCTCGGCCGATGACGCCCTATTACGCGGGTGTAGCTATCGGATCTGCAACTGTCCGCTTGACCGCCATTCCCGATCGATCATGAGAACGTCCGCAATCCACCCCACATTGCCGTTTATGGCCAATTCAGGTTCGGGGCCGGTAGCGGTCTGTCCGATTCTGGCTGAATTTCGGGGAAAGCAGCCACTCTGCTTCTGACCCACTCGGTCGTAGCAGACTGAAAGGCACGTCCCTTAGCCGGACCAATGTGAGCAGCGCTTCCGATACTTGTACCTGCGGGGAGCGGGAGGGGAAACGGCGTCACAGTCGCAGAAGCAGCTATTGGAACACCGTCCTCAACTTATCGCGGCGACATGGGCAGCTGTCCTAGGTGCTGTTTCTTGAACCAGTTTGGCTATTTACTCGCGCATTCGCTTGCGCCCTGCAGCATCGACAACAGCGATGCTCTCGGCACAGCCGTAGCGATGCAACCCCTCGCTGATAGCGCTAGTTGTGGCATCATGATACTTTCTTGCTTGGAGTGCCGGCCACCGCAGCGATGTTTGACATTTCATCAAGGAGGCTTGCCGATGCCACCCAGTTACATCTCGTCGTGCGCCCTTCCGATACTTCTCGCCGCCACGATCCCGCTCCCCGCTCTCGCCGATACCTCCGCAGGGACGAAGTTTGGCGAACTTCGCCTTCAGTTCCTTTACGACGGGAAGGAAGTGCCCGGCAGCCTCATCGTGTCGGACGGCAAATTCCGCAAGGAATGGCGTAACGCGCCCCGCATAACGGCGCAGGTACCCACGCGCGCGACCTATATCATCGACTTGAAGCCACCCGGGGACACGGCGCCACAGCGCGTGACCTTCCGCGACGTGGTTCCGGAATTCGACGTGCCGGCCGGCGGCGTGCGCGACGTGATCGTCCATGTTCCGAAGCCTGGTGGACCGGATGCCTTTGATCCATTCATCTTCGTCGAGGATCGGCAGGCGAAGGCCACGATCGTGAGCCGGCTCGAAGTGAGCGGCGAAAACCGCGAGCGCGTGCGGATCATTTCCAACGTGCGCCAGGCTCCGGGCACCCGGGTCCTGATCGATGGGATTTACATGAAAGACGCCGATCGCCCCGAGGACGCGAGGGACTACACTTGCGGTGCGAACTGCCCCCACATGTTCAACGAGATCGATTGTTCAGTACATTGCTACACGTGCACGAGCACAGCAGTCTACGACGGCTACTGGAAGGGCAACTACAACATGTGCGAGGGGTTGACGTCTGAGCCTCCGCCAGGGTCCGATTTCGACGTCCTGCCCGAAGGGATCGGCGGCGTGCATCTCGCCGCGGCGACCCGGAACGACGGTATCGTGTTTCCGCTGCGCTCCAGCCTTCGCTCCGGTGAGACGGCGCAGGATCTCACCCCGCCGTTAAACGTTCGCAGCTTCCCGGATTTCACGGCGCCCGCGGGATATCATCTCTATTCCGTTACCCTGCCCGGCGGGGACGGCGGCGCTCCAGAGACCCTGAACCTCCCAGTTAACGTTGCGGACGGGCGAATCACGCAGCTCTATATTAAGCTTCCAGCCGCCGCCCCCGAGGCCGTGGTGCCTATGCTGATTGGAGACGACCGGCTCGGAATCCCGGAGCGGTCGCTTCGACACGAAGCAACAGGCAAGCGGGTGACGATCTACGTTAAGACTGACGATCCCGATCCCGGCCACGCCTGGGTCCTTGTGCCCGTGCCTGAAAGAAGCAAGGTGCGTGTGACAGATCCCTTTACGGGCAAGGCGTTGAGCGAGCATCGAGATTACGCCGTCACCCCTCTCGGTGTCGTTGTTCTCACAGCCGGATCCATGGCTGCGGTCACCGTCGCATTCTGACGCATCAATACTCGATAGCCAACTAGGTGCCGATTTCACGCCGTCCCGGCTATGAAAGCCCACACGAAAGTGGCGCTTGGTTGGTCGGCGAAGCAGCGCCCGCCAATGGTGCATCTCCGACCTCTAGCCAGCAGCATGATCCCGACGATGTCCGCTTCCGGCTGGAGGTGAGTTGCGCTTTATCGTCCGACTTGGGGCGCAGAGCTGCCGCTCAGCCACTTCCGGACGGACTCCGGACGTCTGCACGCGCGGTTTCGTTACCCGTGATGCGGCTCGCGTAGGATACGCTTGCTTTTCAGATTTCCCTCGACGACTACCACGCGAGGGTGGGAGTGCCTTCGCAGCGGTGATGCGGTCGCTGTTAAAACTTGGAGAGTTGCATCGCTAGGCACGAAAACGGCACAGCCTGCAGCGAAGTAACTGATTTTCGGGAGATCTCTCAACCCTTAGCAGGGGAGCGCCTTCGACCACTCGGCCACCTCTCCAAGACGGGCTGATAAAGAAAAGCGGCGGCACAATTAACACGCCATCTGCACCATCCGAAACAAGACGGGCGAATCGCGGACCGCGGTTCGGCGAGCGGCGCACCGGTGAACACCGCTCGGCTCCAGCCCGGCCTGAATCGACAGATGGGATGCCGGGCGATTCCCCGCAAGCCGGTGCATGATTCGCCCGGCCAGAGCGGCCGGCCGGGCCGAAGAGTGTGCGATCTCCGGCCGTATTTGCTTCAAAACCATACGGTATTGTTAACGGTTGGCTAACGCGGCGGCCGCAATCGTGGCTTTTGTGCAACAGGTCTGGTCGATAGCGCGGAACCGGCGGCTTTGGCGCGCCGAACGCGGTTGATCCCCATCGAACGGTGAGTAATGTCGGCTGCGGAGAAGGGGCGCTGCTGGCGCAACTTTTTCAACCAGTGGGGATGGGGCAGGGAACGCTGTCCTTCAGCAATTATACCCAGACCCGTTTTTTAGAACTTTGACTGGAGGTCAGAAAATGAAAATCAAGAGCCTTCTTATTGGCTCCGCGGCTGCCACGGTCGCCGCGACCGGCGCCGCCCAGGCGGCCGACGCCATCTTCGTTCCGGAGCCGGAGCCGATGGAGTATGTGCGCGTCTGTGACGTCTACGGCGCGGGCTTCTTCTACATCCCCGGCACCGAGACCTGCCTGCGCATCAGCGGCATGGTTCGTTACCAGATCGGCTTCTCCGACGGCGATCTCGGCGACAACGACGGCTGGCGCAAGTATGCGCGTGCCGAGGTGAACTTCGACGCGCGTTCGGAGACCGAGTACGGCACCCTCGGCGCCTACATCCGCTTCCGTGGCCAGTCCAGCCCCGGCGCCGGCGATCCTCGTTTCACCGCCGATGGTGACTCTCTCTTCGGCCTGAATGAAGGCGGTGCCTACTCCCGTAGCATGAACAGCTTCGCACGCCTCCAGCACGCCATCATCTCGCTGGGCGGCCTGTCGATGGGTGTGAAGGACTCGATCTGGGATACCGGCCTTTCCGGCGAGCAGGATGTCGGCTTCTTCCCGTATGACCGCGTCCACTTCATGCAGTACGACTTCGCGGGCGCCAATGGCTTCAACGCCTCGATCGTGCTCGAGGAGGCTGACGACGATTACGACTACACGCCGAACGTTGTCGGTAAGGTCGGCGTCACCCAGGGCTGGGGCAGCTTCGACCTGTACGGTGCCTATGACGCCACGGCCGAAGAGTTTGCCGTCAAGGGTATCCTGCAGGCCAACCTGACCGAGCGTCTGTTCGCCGGCCTGATGGGTCAGTACGAGAGCGGCATCAGCTACTACTCGGTCAACCCGTTCGACGGCATCGCCAGCACCGGTCTGCCGTTCCACCTCGGTGCCGAGTGGTCCGCCGCGGCCGAGATCGGCTACCACTTCACGCCGAAGCTGTCCGCTTCGCTCGGTGGCAGCTACTACAGCGAACTCGGCCATGGTATCGCCGCCACCGATGTCGACGCCTACAACATCGGCACGACGATCGACTACGAGATCGTTCAGGACTTCAACGCGAAGCTGTCGGTCAACTACGCCTCGTTCGACACGCCGACTGGCGACTTCGACCAGTGGCACGGCTTCCTGCGCTTCCAGCGCAACTTCTAATCTCGGTTAGAAGAGAGCTATCGGAACCCCGGCGGGCCTTGCCCGCCGGGTTTTCTTTTGAGTGAGGGACGGTTGGGTCGGTCCGGATGGCCGACAGCCATCCGCCTGTTTCCAGATGGGTTTCGGGCGGAAACACCATCTATCGCCCCGGAATTGTTTAAGCGGAACGCGCTCACATTCTCTCGCGATGCGCTTCATCTTTCCATCTTTGCCGAGTGCGTGACGGCAGTCGATACCAAGGCCTTCACCTTTGACCGTCGGTGCCGCGCCGGCGTTCAGGCATGGGTCCTCGGGTCAAGCCCGAGGATGACGACGGCAGGGGCGTTTGCGTCAGTCGCCAATGTCGGGGATTTGCGGAGACCTCTCCACTTCGTCATCCTCGGGCTTGACCCGAGGACCCATGCCGGAACTGTGCCATGGGCAAAACGGTCGGATCCAAGCAACCTCGGCACGATGCCGCTTGTCCGCAAAAAATGCTACCGTACGCCCCGACGCTCCGCCCGGGCGATGAAACCGGCGATGCGCCGGGGCAGGTCCGCGGTTTCCAGAAGCGGTGCGTGCCCCTGGCCGTCGACCTCGATCGCTTCCAGCGCGGGGTGCCGGCGCGCCATCTCCGCGAACGTCTCGCGCGACAGGAGCCCGGAATTGGCGCCGCGGATCGCCAGGAGGGGAATGCGCGCAAGCCCTACGAATTGCGGCCAGGCGGTCGCCATCGGGCGGCTGAAGTCGATCTTCTGCAGCGTCTTGACGAGCCGGCGGTCATAGTCAGGAACCGGCCTGCCGTTCTCGATGCGGTAAAGCGTGTGCGTGTGCCGCTCCCAGTCGGCATCCGTGAGTGCGGGAAAGGCCTGCCCATGGACGGATTTTTGCAACCGCACCGCCTCTTCGAAGCTCTCCGGGCGGGGCGCGTTTACGAGATAGCTGCGGATATGCGCGAGTCCCGCGCCCTCGATAACCGGACCGATATCGTTGAGCACCGCGGCCCTGAGTGCGGCTGGCCGCGACGCGGCGAGCGCCATGATGATCAGCCCGCCTCGCGAGGTGCCGATGAAGGCGGCGTGCGCAATGCCGAGCACGGTGAGCCCGGCGGCGATATCCTCCGCCTCGACCGTGACCGTGTAGTTGCGCCAGTCCGGATCGCGCTCCGACCGGCCCCGCCCGCGGTAATCGAAGGCCACCACCTTGCGCGGCCGTTTGGCATCCTGCGAGAGCGCGAGCGCTAGCTCGTGGAACTCCCGTGCGTTGCGCGAAAGGCCCGGCAGGCACACGACGGGCAGGGTATCCTCGTTCAGATCCCGGCCGTAAATGCGCGCGTGCAGCCTCAGCCCGTTGCCGGAGGTATAGAAGAAGTCCCTGAAGTCGTCCCCCACCGTTTCTCCCTCAGCGCCCGCGCGTCAGATCCTTCTCGATCTCCATATTGCCGGTGAGCCGCATTTTATAGAATTGATAGTTCTCCATCACCCGCTGGACATAATGGCGGGTCTCGGTGAAGGGAATGCGCTCGATCCAGTCCACAACCTCTTCGATCGGACGGTCGCGCGGATCGCCATAGCGCGCGACCCACTGTCGCGCGCGGCTCGGGCCGGCATTGTAGCCGATGAATGTGAGGATGTAGGAGCCGTCGAACCGGGCGAGTTGCTCGCCGAGATAGGCCGCGCCGAGCGTTGCGTTGTAGGCGGCGTCCGAGGTCAGCCGCGGGGCGGAGTAGGGCAGGCCGCTCTTCTTCGCCATCTCGCGGGCCGTTGCCGGCATGAGCTGCAGAAGGCCCCGCGCGCCGGCGCCGGAGACGGCACCGACGTTGAACTCGCTCTCCTGCCGGGCGATCGCGTAGGCAAGCGCCTTGCCGGCCGCCGAGATGGTGGCGGTGGCGGGAATCGCGCCCACCGGATGTGCCAGCGTTCCGATCTCCAGCCCGCGTGCGGCGGCGATCTTGCCGACGCGCAGGGCCATGTAGTGGTTGCCGCGGCGTTCCGCCATCGCCGCCAGGAGGGTGAGCTCGCCCGTGCTAGGAAGGGCCTCCGCCAGATCGCGATAAAGGATGTGGGCGCGCCATTCGTGGCCGGCCTGCTCCAGACGCCTGATCGCCTGCACCGCCTCGCGCGAGGCGAAGCGGGCGCGTTCCCTGAAGGAGGGCTCGGACTGGTCGGTGGCGATGGTCCTGCTGCCGAGCTTCGCCGCCGCAAGCTGGCCGTAGAAGGCCGTTCCGTGGGCCGCGGCGCGCTCATAATGGTCCCCCGCCTCGCCTGGCCCGCCCGCTTCCGCCGCCCGGCCGAGCCAGTAAAAGGCCCTGGCGCGCGAGATCGGCCCCTCGGCCACCTCGGCGATGTCGGCAAAATGCGCGGCCGCCCGCGCGGGATCGTCGAGACCGCGCAGGGCGTACCAGCCGGCGTGGAAGGCCGCGTCCGCCCGGCTGACCGGGCTTCCGCCGGCATGGCTTGCGGCAATGCGATAGGCGGTTTCGGGCTCGCCCACGTCCAGAAGCTCGCGCGACAGCACGCGGCGCTCGAACCACCACTCGTCCGGGTCGATCAGCGTTTCCGGATCCTCCGGCGCTGAAAGCATCGCCTCGGCGGCTTCCTGAAACTTGCCGCTACGCCGGAGAAAGCGCGCCTTTGCGAAGAGATAGCCCGCGCTGCGCTGGTCTTCCGGCACGGCATCGAGCAGCTTGCCGGCGTCGGACTCATTGCGGATCACGGCCGCCCAGGCCTTGGTGAGCGCCGCGCCGCCGGCAAGGCCGGCCACGCGCTCGGCCGAGCGCACCCGGTCCTCATAGAGCATGCGCTCCATGCGGTGGCGATGCACGGAGGCAGGCAGCAGGTGTCCGAATTCCTTCAGGAACGTCGACTCGTTCCTCGCTTCCAGCTTCTCCGTACGCCAGAACGGGGAGAGGAGATCGCGCGCGGCCTCCACCTCGCCACGCGCGACATGCGCCCGGGCAAGCGCCACCGTGCCCTCGAAGGTGGTGGGATCGGCCTCGCTGAAGGCAGCCAGTACGTCGCCCGGCGGTGGTTTTTCCCGATAGAGCGCGCGTTCGCTGTTGGCGCGCAGCCGTGCCATTCCGGGCCAGCCGGCAAGCATGTGTGTCGTCTTGGCGATTTCCGCACTGCCGACGGCAGCGCTGCCCGACAGCGCGATTGCCCAGGCCATGATGTGGCGGTCGAGCGAGCCGTCCTCGAGCGCATCGCGTGCCCGCAGCGCGGCGTCGATGTCGCCGTTCGAAACCGCATCCAGCCCTGATTTGAGAAGCGCCAGGCTGCCCGCCTCCCTCAGAACGCCGGCCGAAAAGGGGAAGGTGGCGGCCATGGCCGCCTTGTCCAAGGGCGCAAAGGGGCGTGGCTCAGGGACGGGCGCCTCGCCGGGCAGGCTGATCGTCTCCGCTCCCGCCCCGGGAGCGAACGTCGCCATGGCCAAGGTCGCCACCGCTGTCACTGTCTTCAAGAAACCGGTCATTCCCCAGCCATTATCGGATTGCGCAAACGCCTTCTTCCCCTCTTATTGAAAGGGAAGCGTCGCCGTCCGCTTGTACCAATACGCATCCGCCAAGCGGTTCTTGCGGCACCAGCATGGCAACACTATGGTGCCGCGCCTTATCTTCGGGTAGAAGCACCCGCTGGCGGTCGCCGCAAGGCGTCCAAAAAAGGAAAGCCGAGGAGTTCAATCATGTTCAGGGGTTCCATCACCGCGCTCGTAACGCCGTTCGCACCGGATGGAGGACTGGACAAAAAGGCTTTCCGCGCGTTTGTCGAATGGCAGATCGAGGAAGGCACCGCCGGTTTCGTGCCGGTCGGCACCACCGGCGAGTCGCCGACGCTCACCCACGAGGAGCATCGCGAGGTGGTCCGGCTCTGCGTCGAGGCGGCCGATGGCCGCGTGCCCGTCATCGCCGGCGCCGGGTCGAACTCGACGCGCGAGGCGATCGGCTTCGTCGAGCATGCCGAGAAGGTCGGGGCGAACGCCGTCCTCGTCGTCACCCCCTATTACAACAAGCCCAACCAGCGCGGGCTCTACGCGCATTTCGCCGCCGTGGCGCGCGCCACGAGCCTGCCCATCATCATCTACAACATCCCGCCACGCTCGGTCATCGACATGCTGCCGGAGACCATGGGCCGGCTTGCCGCCGACTTCTCCAACATCGTCGGCGTCAAGGACGCCACGGCCAGGGTCGATCGAGTCTCGGAGCAGCGGGCGGCCTGCGGGCCGGACTTCATCCAGCTTTCCGGCGAGGACGCCTCTGCATTGGGCTTCAACGCCCATGGCGGGGTAGGCTGCATTTCGGTCACGGCGAACGTGGCGCCGCGGCTCTGCGCCGAGTTTCAGGCTGCCTCGCTCAACGGCGACCGCGAGCGCGCCATCGTCCTTCAGGACCGCCTGATGCCGCTGCACAAGGCACTCTTCATCGAGCCAAACCCCGCCGGCGCCAAATACGCGCTTTCACGCCTCGGCCGTATGGAGAACACGTTGCGCACCCCGCTGGTGACGGTGGAGGCGGCGACCGCCGAGCACATCGACGCGGCGATGCAGCACGCCGGCCTGTTGAACTGACGGCCGGTCGGACGCATCTCTATTCGCATGGCAAAGGAAAAGAATCCGAACATCAGGACCATCGCCGACAACCGCAAGGCACGGTTTGCTTACGAGGTGATGGACAGTCTCGAGGCCGGCCTTGTGCTTACCGGGACGGAGGTGAAGTCGCTGCGCGAGGGCCACGCCAACATCCAGGAGTCCTACGCCTCGGTGGAGCACGGCGAGATCTGGCTGATCAACGCGCACATCCCCGAGTATTCGGCCGGCAACCGCTTCAACCACGAGCCGCGCCGCCGCCGCAAGCTCCTCTTGTCCAAGAGGGAGATGGCCCGGCTGGCGCAGGCGGTCGAGCGCGAGGGCATGACCATGGTGCCGCTCAAGCTCTACTTCAACGACCGCGGCATCGCCAAGCTGCAACTCGCCACCGCACGCGGCAAGAAGCTGCACGACAAGCGCGAGACGATGAAGCGGCGCGACTGGGATCGCGAGAAGGCCCGGCTGCTGAAGGAGAAGGGGTAGAGCAATTCCAGGAAAGTGGAAGCCGGTCTTCCGTCCGGAATTGCGTGGAATCAAAGGGTTAGAGCAGTTCGCCGTTTCGATGAAACGGCGAACTGCTCTAGAAAGAGGAGAGTAGGGACCTACTCACCTAAGAAATCCCTTGCCGCCCGGAATACTTCTACGAACATCGCCTCGGTCAGCACGCCCGTGTTCGTGTTGTAGCGCGAGCAATGATAGCTCGAGAAGACGCGGATGCTGTCGGCGTCCTGTGCCGCGCCGTGGGCGAAAGGCACATCCTTCAGCTTCTGCCCCAGGGCTCGGACGGTGGAATCGTGGGCGATGCGGCCGAGGGTGACGACGGCGCGCAGATTGGAAAAACGCGCGAGCGTCGGCACCAGGAAGGTTTCGCGGCAGGTCCTGATCTCCTGACCGACCGGCTTGTTTTCCGGCGGCACGCAGCGCACGGCGTTGGTGACGGCCGCGTCCACCAGTTCCAGTCCGTCGTCGGGACGCGCATCGAAGGTGCCCCGCGCGAAGCCGAAGCGGATCAGCGTCTCGTAGAGCAGCGTTCCGGCGAAATCCCCGGTGAAGGGTCTGCCGGTCCTGTTTGCGCCACGCAGGCCGGGAGCCAGTCCGACAACGAGCAGTCGGACGGCCTCCTCGCCGCTGGCGGGGATGAACGTCGGCACCGGGCCGTTGAACCAGTCCGGTTCGCGCGCCCGCCAATCGGCGATGAAGCCGTTCAGACGAGGACAGTGGGCGCAGTCTTTCGGGGGTTCGGCGGTCAGGCTCATTCCGGCTCGGCTGGATTGAATTCAGCCGGGTCGGTGCGGCGCACCGGGCGCTCCGAGGGATCACGTCCGACTTCTTCCTGAAGCGAGGCGAGGTCGATGAACGTATCGGCCTGGCGGCGCAGCTCGTCCGAGATCATGGGCGGCTGCGACTGGATCGTCGAGACGATGCTCACCTTGCGCCCCTTGCGCTGCAGCGCTTCGACCAGCGTACGGAAATCGCCGTCGCCGGAAAACAACACGTAGTGATCGACCACGTCTGTGAGTTCCAGGGCATCGATGGCCAGTTCGATGTCCATATTGCCCTTGATCTTTCGGCGGCCGGCCGAATCGGTGAACTCCTTGGCCGGCTTGGTCACCACCTTGTAGCCGTTGTAATCCAGCCAGTCGATGAGCGGGCGGATGGAGGAGTATTCTTGGTCCTCCACCAGCGCGGTGTAGTAGTAGGCGCGCAGCAGATAGGCGCGCTTATGGAAGCTCGCCAACAGCTTGCGGTAGTCGATGTCGAAACCGAGGGCGCGTGAGGTAGCGTAAAGATTTGCGCCATCGATAAACATGGCGATCTTTTCGCGAGGGTCGAACATGGTACAAATATCCTTCGTGGCAATCAGCCGGGCGGAAAATGTCAGTGGTGAAGACGCTCAGCTTTGCCGAAACGTGCCTTGAATCGTGACATAGTGCGCTATTGTTTTTATGCCAATGCTTATTAAGTTCTAACCAACAAAAACGTTCCGTTGTGCCGCGTCAAGCATCCGTGCACGCCGCGAGGGTCGAGGGGCAGGCCACGTGTCGCGCGCGGCCTTGTCTTTCGCGGCCGGAAAAGCTATGGACGCGGCAGGTTTCCCGCACGATTTATGCATGAAAGGGGCAAGCAATGGCCCGTGTCACCGTTGAAGACTGCATCGACAAGGTCGAAAACCGCTTCGATCTCGTGCTTCTCGCCAGTCATCGCGCCCGCCAGATCTCCCAGGGCGAGCAGATCACCATCGACCGCGACAACGACAAGAATCCGGTCGTGGCGCTGCGCGAGATCGCCGATGAAACTTTGTCTCCGGGCGATTTGAAGGAAGCGCTCATCCACTCGCTGCAGAAGCATGTGGAGGTGGACGAGCCCGAGGCGGATGTGCCGGCGATCCCCGAGCAGCCCGCCGCCCAGGAGGCCGTCGACGTCCAGCCACCGGAGGAGGAGGCCACATCCTTCGACCGCATGAGCGAGGAAGAACTGCTTGCCGGCATCGAGGGACTCGTTCCGCCGGAGAAGAGCGACGATTTCTGATCGGCTGAAGCTGCGCTCTTCCGTCGCGGCACGCTCCCGCTTATCTTTTCGCTGCACTGTCCGAAACGCGCCGCTTGGGGTGGCGCGTTCATGCGCGTAGGGAGAAGCCGCACATGATGCGTCAGTACGAGCTTGTGGAGCGCGTCCAGCGCTACAAGCCGGACGTCAATGAAGCGCTTCTCAACAAGGCCTATGTCTATGCCATGCAGAAGCATGGCCATCAGAAGCGGGCCTCCGGCGACCCGTATTTCTCCCATCCGCTCGAAGTCGCCGCCATCCTCACCGAACTGCATCTCGATGAGTCGACCATCGCGGTGGCTCTCCTGCACGACACCATCGAGGACACCACAGCAACTCGCGCCGAGATTGACGAGCTTTTCGGCCCGGACATCGGTAACCTGGTGGAAGGCCTCACAAAGCTGAAAAGGCTCGATCTGGTTTCCACCAAGGCCGCCCAGGCGGAGAACCTGCGCAAGCTCCTGCTCGCCATTTCCCAGGATGTCCGGGTTCTTCTCGTCAAATTGGCCGACCGCCTGCACAACATGCGCACGCTCGACCACGTACCCGTGCACAAGCGGCTGAGGATCGCCGAGGAGACGATGGAGATCTACGCGCCGCTGGCTGGCCGCATGGGCATGCAGGACATGCGCGAGGAGTTGGAGGAACTCGCCTTCCGCTACATCAATCCGGAGGCCTTCCACACCGTCACCGAGCGGCTTGCCGAGCTTCTGGAGCGCAACCGCGGCGTCATTGTCGAAATCGAACAGGCGCTCCAGCACCTGTTCGAGAAGAACGCCATCAGCGCGACAGTCAAGAGCCGCCAGAAGAAGCCCTGGTCCGTCTTCCGCAAGATGGAGACGAAGGCGCTGTCCTTCGAACAGCTTTCAGACATTTTCGGCTTCCGGGTGATCGTCGGCACGGTGGAGGACTGCTATCGCGCGCTGGGCGCGATCCATTCCGCCTGGTCGATGGTGCCCGGGCGCTTCAAGGACTACATCTCGACTCCGAAGCAGAACGACTACCGTTCGATCCACACCACCATCGTCGGCCCGTCGCGGCAGCGCGTGGAATTGCAGATCCGCACGCAGGAAATGGACAGCATCGCCGAATACGGCGTGGCCGCGCACTCGCTTTACAAGGATTTCGGCTCCAAGCCCAACGGATCGGGCAATCGGATCTCCAAGGACACCAACGCCTATGCCTGGCTGAGGCGCACCATCGAGGCGCTGTCGGAGGGCGACAATCCCGAGGATTTTCTGGAAAACACCAAGCTGGAGCTTTTCCAGGACCAGGTTTTCTGCTTCACGCCGAAGGGCCGGCTGATCGCGCTGCCGCGTGGCGCAACGCCGATCGATTTCGCCTATGCCGTCCATACCGAGGTGGGGGACACCTGCGTGGGCGCCAAGGTCAACGGCCGCATCATGCCCCTGATGACCGAGCTCAAGAACGGCGACGAGGTGGAGATCATCCGCTCCAAGGCGCAGGTGCCGCCCGCCGCCTGGGAGTCGGTCGTCGTGACCGGCAAGGCGCGCTCGGCAATCAGGCGGGCGACCAAGAACGCCATCCGCAAGCAGTACTCCGGACTTGGGAGCCGTATCCTCGAACGGGCCTTCGAGCGCGCCGGCAAGACCTATTCCAAGGACGCGCTGAAGCCGGTGCTCCATCGGCTGGCGCGCAAGGACGTGGAGGACGTTCTGGCGGCCGTCGGGCGCGGTGAGCTGTCCTCTCAGGATGTCGTGCATGCCGTCTTCCCCGACTACAAGGACGAACGCGTGACCCAGAGCCCCAAGCCGCGTGAGGAGGGCTGGTTCAATCTGCGCAACGCGGCCGGCATGCTGTTCCAGATTCCCGGGCGCTCGGCGCGCCGCAACCGCAAGAACAAGGGCGCGCAGGGCGATGGCGAGGCGAACGGCGCGCTGCCCATCCGCGGTGTATCCGGCGACCTGCCGGTGCGTTTTGCCCCGGAGGGCGCCGTGCCCGGCGACCGCATCGTCGGCATCTTGCAGCCCGGATCCGGCATCACGATCTATCCCATCCAGTCGCCGGCGCTCACCGCCTTCGATGATCAGCCCGAGCGCTGGATAGACGTTCGCTGGGATATAGACGAGAACATGAAGGAGCGCTTTCCCGCGCGCCTGTCCATCACGGCCATCAACGAGCCTGGCTCGCTGGCCGAAATCGCCCAGCTCATCGCCTCCAACGACGCCAATATCCACACGCTGTCGATGGCACGCACGGCACCCGATTTCACCGAGATGATCTTCGATCTCGAGGTGTGGGACCTGAAGCATCTCGGCCGTCTGATCTCACAGCTCAAGGAGACGGGCTGTGTGAGCGACGCGCACCGCGTCAATGGGTAGGCAACTCCGGCAAGGGTGGCGCCGGTTTTCCGTCCGGAATTGCGCAAGTTCGACGCATTGGATTATTTCACCGCCTTCGTGAAGCGCTGAAGTGATCCGGCGGCCGGCCGGACGGATCGGCCTCATTTCTGCCCATGTTCGGCCTATCGCGTGGTGTGGAGAAATCGTCGCGCAGAACCGCCTGAATATGCCGTATTTCTTTGCTCCCGACTGCTGGATGATTACATAGGTGGACAAACCCTCTGGATCGTCTGGGCGGAAGAGCTCGTTAAGGGCATGGGGGTATCGTGCGTTTTCGAGGCGCCGGTCGCCGGTGCAAGGTATAGTTCTGTCGAATGCTGTTCAAACGCAGGAAAAGCGCGGATTGGTGGGAGCGTGCGCGGACACTGGTGTGGCCCCGGCGCTCATTCTGGCGCTCGACGCAGTATTTCGCGAAACGCACGCTGAGGCTGCGTGCGACACCGCATGCGATCGCCGCAGGGATAGCCGCGGGTGCCTTCGCTTCCTTGACGCCTTTCCTCGGGTTCCACTTCCTGATTGCCGCCGGCCTTGCCTGGCTCATCGGTGGCAATCTGATCGCCTCGGCCATCGGCACGGCGGTCGGCAATCCGCTAACCTTCCCCTTCATCTGGGGCGCTACATACAAGCTGGGCCAGCTTATCCTCTACGGCCGACATCCGGGCGACGTGGCGCCTATGCATCTCGGACACTTTCTGTGGCACATGGAGTTCACCAAGCTCTGGCAACCGTTTCTCAAGCCCATGGCCATCGGAGCGCTCCCGCTGGGGCTGGTGGTGGCGCTGATCTTTTATGTCCTGACGCGCTGGTCGGTGATTGCCTTCCGAGAGCAGCGCAGAAAGCGCCTTGCGGAGAGGGCGCGCCGTCGCGCCTCGGCGCAATCCGTCAACGCCAACGTCACGGCAGGCTGATGATCATAGGACTGGGCAGCGACCTGATCGACATCAGGCGCATCGAGAAAACCCTTGCCCGCCACGGCGAGCGGTTCACCCTGCGCGTCTTCACCGAGGTCGAGCGCGTCAAGTCGGACCGTCGCCACGCGCGCGCGGCATCCTATGCAAAACGCTTCGCCGCCAAGGAAGCCTGTGCGAAAGCACTGGGCACGGGACTGTCGCGCGGTGTCTTCTGGCGCGATATGGGAGTGGTGAATTTGCCGGGCGGGAAGCCCACCATGGAACTCACCGGTGGCGCGGCCAGGCGGCTGGAGGCTCTCATGCCGCAAGGCTTCAAGGCGCATATCCATGTGACCATCACCGATGATTACCCCCTTGCGCAGGCTTTCGTCATCATCGAGGCGGTAGAGCATCTATGATGAAGCGAGGGGAGACGGCGCAGATCTGCCGCATTGCGACGCTCGGTGTGAGCCGATAAGACGAAGCGCGAGAATGGGTCGCCAACCTGCCGGCCCGCGACACGAACCGAGGACGACATGAGCGTGGCCGATAAATCTCAGAAGAAATCAGGCGGGCTTGGCGAGACGATCAGCGTCATCGTCCAGGCTTTGCTCCTGGCGCTTGTCATTCGCACACTTTTCTTTCAGCCCTTTTCCATTCCCTCGGGTTCGATGCGGCCGACGCTTCTGGAAGGCGACTATCTGTTCGTTACCAAATGGGCCTACGGTTACTCGCGCCACTCGCTGCCCTTCTCACCGCCGATCTTCTCCGGGCGCCTCTGGGGATCCGAGCCGGAGCGGGGCGATGTGGTGGTGTTCAAGTTCCCGCCCAATCCCTCGCTCGACTACATCAAGCGCGTCATCGGCCTACCGGGCGACCGGATTCAGGTGCGCGAGGGCCAGCTCTACATCAACGATGAGCCGGTTACGCGTGAACTCGTGGGCCAGATCGATAACCCCGATGTTACCGAGATGTCGCGGCCCGTCGACGTCTATCGCGAGACGCTTCCGAACGGCGTCTCCTACGATACGCTCGACCTGTCGCCCAATTCCATCGGCGACGACACGCGTGAATTCGTCGTCCCGGAAGGTCATTATTTCATGATGGGCGACAACCGCGACAATTCCACCGACAGCCGCTTCAATGTCGGCTTCGTGCCGGCGGAGAACCTCGTCGGCCGTGCCAACATCATCTTCTTCTCGATTGCCGGCGGCTACAGCCCGCTGGAGATCTGGGAATGGCCGTCGGAGCTGCGCCCGTCACGCTTCTTCACCTGGGTCGATTGACGGCAGCGTCATGGCAGGCAAGCGATTGACGGGAGAGCTACTGGCGCAAGCCGTGCATCAGCGTATCGGCATCGCCTTCGGGGACGTCGCTCTCCTGGAAAGCGCGCTGACCCACTCCAGCGCGCGGGCCGGGGCGGACTATCAGCGGCTCGAGTTTCTCGGCGATCGCGTCCTGGGCCTTGTGATCGCCGATCTGCTCTACGAGACCTTCCCCGAGGCGTCCGAGGGAGAGCTTTCGGTGCGCCTCAACGCACTCGTGAACGCAGAGACACTTGCCGAGATCACCGACGAGCTGGGGTTGTCGGATCTCATCCTCACCGGCAGCGACGTCCGTTCGCTGGCGGCACGGAAACAGGTCAACATGCGCGCCGACGTGATGGAGGCACTCATCGCCGTGGTATATCTCGAAGGCGGCCTCGATGCGGCGCGCGGCTTCATCCGCGCCCATTGGACCGAACGGTCGAAAGCGGCGGGTGCGGCGCGCAGCGATCCCAAGACGGCGCTGCAGGAATGGGCGCACCAGGTCTCCGGCGCGACGCCGGAATATCGGGTGGAGGGCAGGGACGGTCCTGACCACGATCCCGTCTTCACCGTCGCCGTACACATCGGCGGCTTCACGGAAGGCCGCGGGCGCGGACGTTCCAAGCGCGAGGCGGAACAGGCGGCCGCGACCGAGGTTCTGGTGCGCGAAGGCGTTTGGCAACCGCTGAACGAGACATCATCATGAGCAAGGCCGCCGAAGGGCCGGAAAACGGCAATGACCGCACGCATTCCGGCTTCGTCGCGCTGATCGGCGCCACCAACGCGGGTAAGTCGACCCTGCTCAACCGGCTGGTCGGCGCCAAGGTGTCCATCGTCACCCATAAGGTGCAGACCACTCGAGCACTCGTGCGGGGCATCGCCATTCATCGCAACGCGCAGATCGTCTTCGTCGATACGCCCGGCATCTTCCGCCCGCGCCGCCGCCTCGACCGCGCCATGGTGACGACGGCCTGGGGTGGTGCAAGGGATGCCGACATCATCGCCGTCATCATCGACGCCGAACGTGGCATCAAAGGCGATTCGGAGGCCATCCTGGAAGGTCTCGCCGGCGTGCGACAGCCAAAGGTGCTGATCCTGAACAAGATCGACCGCGTGAAGCGCGAGTCGCTTCTGGCCCTGGCCGACGAGGCCAACAAGCGCGCCACCTTCGAGCGCACCTTCATGATCTCCGCGCTGACCGGCTCAGGTTGTGACGATCTCCTCGACCATCTTGCCGGAAGCCTGCCGGAAGGGCCCTGGTACTATCCCGAGGATCAGATCTCCGACCTGCCCATGCGCCAGCTCGCGGCCGAGATCACGCGCGAAAAGCTCTATCTCAGGCTGCATCAGGAGCTTCCCTACTCCACCCATGTCGAGACCGAGAAATGGGAGGAGCGGAAGAACGGCTCGGTGCGCATCGAGCAGGTGATCTATGTCGAGCGCGAAAGCCAGAAGAAGATCGTGCTCGGCCGCAAGGGCGCGGCGATCCGCGCCATCGGCCAGGCGGCACGCGAGGATCTGGCGCAGATTCTTGAGCAGCCGGTGCACCTGTTCCTGTTCGTCAAGGTGCGCGAGAACTGGAGCGACGACCCAGAGCGCTACCGCGAGATGGGGCTTGAATTCCCGCATTGACAGGTCGAAAACCGTTCCATGGAATGGCGTGACGAAGGCATCATCCTCGGCACTCGCCGGCATGGCGAGACGAGCGTCATACTGGAGGTGATGACACGCGCCCACGGCAGACACCTGGGCTTGGTGCGCGGCGGGCGGGCGCGCCGCATGCAGCCGGTTCTCCAGCCCGGCAACCGGGCGGACCTCGTCTGGCGCGCCAGACTGGACGAGCATCTGGGCATGTTCCAGGTCGAGCCGCTCGAACTGAATGCCGCGCGTCTCTTCGCTTCAGGCATCGCCATTTACGGTATCCAGACGCTTGCCGCCCATCTGCGCCTTCTGCCCGAGCGCGATCCGCATCCGGGCCTGTTCGAGATGCTCTCCGTCGTCACTGGCCATCTGGAGGATCCGGCCATGGCCGGCCCGCTGCTGGCTCGCTATGAGCTGGCGGTGCTGGAGGAACTGGGCTTCGGACTCGATCTTGCGCAATGTGCGCTGACGGGAAACCGCCGGGATCTCGCCTATGTCTCGCCGAAGACGGGCAGGGCGGTCACGCGGGAAGCAGGCGAGCCGTGGGCCGACAGGCTTTTGCCCCTGCCGGCCTTTCTCCAACCCGAAGGCGGCGGGGCGGACGACACCGAGGCGCTTGCCCAGGCTTTTGCGCTCACCGGCTTTTTCCTGCACCGCCACGTCTACGAGCCGCGAGGGCTCACCGAGCCCGAGGCGCGGGGCGGGTTCGTTGCCGCGGTGAAGCGCGGCCTTTCCGGCAGGCAGACGCATGCCGGAGAAAGCGCCTGACGAGGACGAGAGACGCGGGGCTGTTGAGCCCCGCGACGAAAGCGCACCGTCGCGCCTCAGGACGTCGCGATCTTGCCGCCGCCCTGCTTGGTCACGACGACGACCGATGGCCGCACCGGGAGGGTTTCGTCGAAGTCCGGCCAGCGCGTGGCGGGATCTTCGAAGGTCGCCGCACCTTCCTCACCCGGATGCTGCACCGCCAGGAACAGCGTCTCGGCGTCCGGCGTGAAGTAGGGGCCGCACATCTCGGCACCGACCGGCACGCGGAAGAACAGCTTGGACGTGCCCCGTGCCTCGCCTTCCGTTTCCATGGCCCAAAGCCCGTCCGTGCGGCCGGTCTTGTCGCGGCTGTTGCCGTCGGTGGAGATCCAGAGCCGTCCATCCGCGTCGACGGCGGCATTGTCGGGCATGCCGAACCAGCCGTTTTCGCTGGTGGCCGGCGAGAATGTCGCGCCCACTTCCGCCACGGAAGGATCGCCGCACTTGACGAGAACCTCCCAACTCGACCTAGTGGAGGCGAAATCGCCGTCGGTCTCGGTGATCTCGATGATATGCCCGAACGCATTCTCCGCCCGCGGATTGGCCGCGCTCACATCGTCTTCCGTGCGCTTGGTGTTGTTGGTCAGCATCACGTAGACCTTGCCCGTCGTCGGATTGGGCTGAACGTCCTCGGGCCGGTCCATCTTGGTAGCGCCGAGAAGGTCGGCGGCGCGCCGGGTCTCGATCAGAACGTCGGCCTGGCTCTCGAACCCGTTTTCCGCCGTCAGCGGCCCCTCGCCATGGACGAGCGGCATCCATTCCACGGTGCCGTCCTCGTCGAAACGGGCCACGTAGAGCGTGCCATCGTCGAGGAGGTCCGCATTGGCTGCGCGGTCGTCCGGATTGAAGGTGCCGGCGGTGACGAATTTGTAGACATAGTCGAAGCGCTCGTCGTCGCCCGAATAGCCCACCACGCGTCCGTCACCGTTGACCACCGTTTCGCAGCCTTCGTGCTTGAAACGGCCGAGCGCGGTGCGCTTTTTCGGCACGGCGTTCGGATCCATCGGGTCGACCTCGACGATCCAGCCGAAGCGGTTGGCCTCGTTCGGCTCCTTGGAGATGTCAAAGCGGTCGTGGAAGGCGGCCCATTCATACCAGCCGCCGGGCACCCCGATGCGCTGATAGTTTTCCGTCTCGCGGTGACCTTCCGGCAATTCACTACCGAAATAGCCGTGGAAGTTCTCCTCCGCCAGCAGATAGGTGCCCCAGGGGGTGAGGCCGCCGGCGCAATTGTTGAGAGTGCCGAACACCTTGGTGCCGGAAGGATCGGCATTGGTCTTCACCCGGTCGTGGCCGGCCACCGGCCCGGAAAGACTGGTCTCCGTCTCGCCGGTGATGCGGCGGTTGTACTGGCTGTCGAGCGCCGGCTGCCACTTGCCGTCCACCTTGCGGATCTCGATGATGGTGCCGCCGTGGGCGGCGATCTCGATGTCGACCAGTTCCTTGGTGTATTCACCGAGTTTCACCTCGCCGTCCTCGACGGTGGCGAAGTTCGGGAACATCAGCTCCGCATTGGTGTACTCGTGATTGACCACAAGAATGCCGCGGTCGTCGGCGCCCTCGATCGGGATGAAGCCGATGTAGTCGTTGTTGTAGCCGAACTGACGAGCCTGTTTTTCCGCCGTCTGGTTCTGAGGATCGAACTCCGGCGAATCGGCGAAGACCTTGTCACCCCAGCGCAGGAGAACGTCCGCGTCGTAGCCTTCCGCGACGTGGTGCGTCTCGTCCACGCCGGCTTCCACCTCGGTGAAATTGAAGCTTGACGGGGTCGCGGCCTCGGCCTCGCGCGCGGCGAGAAGCGCCATCGGGCTGACCGTCGCGCCGATCGCCGCCACGGCGAGAGAACCGCCGAGGAAGCCGCGCCGGGAATAACGGCGGTTGATGATGTCGCCCATGGTTGGGTTGGCGCTGCGGTTGCGCCCGACATCTTCCGATTCTTCGCGGATATGCGCCGGCGATTTGATTCCCTTGGGATCGACGTGGTCGTTCATGCCTGCCTCCTGGTGGGTACTTGTACGAGGCAGGCTAAACCAAATCGCTGTTGCAGTCTGATGACAGAATTGCGGCGCCCGCTATTCCGCCGCCGCAAGGGCGGGTCTGTCCACGGGCTTCTCCTGAATCGGCCAATGGACGATCGCCGCGAAGATGCCGAGGGCCACTCCGAGCCACCATACCGCGTCGTAGGAGCCGAAGCGGTCATAGAGATAACCGCCGAGCCAGACTCCAAGGAACGAGCCGACCTGGTGCGAGAAAAACACGATGCCGCCCAGCATGCCGAGATAGCGGGTGCCGAACATGACGGCCACCAGTGCGTTGGTTGGCGGCACGGTCGACAGCCACAAGAGCCCCATCACGATGGCGAAGACGATCACGCTGGTCGGCGTCTGCGGCAGGAGGAGGAAGGCCGTGACGGCGATCGAACGCCCCACATAGATGAGCGCCAGAAACGTGGCCTTGGGATAGCGCTGTCCGATGAAGCCGGAAGCGAGCGAGCCGATGATGTTGAAGAAGCCGATCAGCGCCAGCGCGATCACCGCGTAGCGCGCGTCGATGCCGATATCGCCGAGATAGGCGGGGAAGTGTGCGGTGATGAAGGCCACCTGAAAGCCGCAGACGAAGAAGCCGGAGACGAGCAGCACGAAGCTGCGGTGGGCGAACGCCTCGCGCAGGGCCCCGCCGAAGGTCTGCTCGAATTCGGCCTGGCGCACCTTGCCGCTCTTGGCGTTGCCGACGAGCGGGATCGCCAGCACCGGCACGATCAGCATGGCGATGCCGAGATAGACCAGCGTGTCCGACCAGCCATAGGCGTCGATCAGCCCCTGGCTGATCGGCGCGAAAAGGAACATGCCGGCAGAACCCGCCGCCGTGCCGATGCCGAAGACGAGGCTGCGGCTTTCCTCCGGTACGTTGCGCGCGAAAGCCGCCAGCACGATCGAGAAGGAGCCCGCCGCCACGCCGAGCCCGACCAGCACGCCGCCGCCGATATGCAGCATCGCCGGGCTGTCGGCTGTAGCCATCAGGATGAGACCCGCCGCGTAGATGAGGCCGGAAAGAGCAAGCACGCGCCAGGTCCCGAACCGGTCGGCAATGGCGCCGAAGACCGGCTGGCCGACCCCCCATAGAAGGTTCTGGATGGCCATCGCCAGGCCGAAGGTCGTGCGGTCCCAGCCCGTTTCCTGCAGCATGGGAAGCTGGAAGAAGCCCATGGCCGAACGGGGGCCGAAGGTCATGGCGGCGATGATGCAGCCGCTGACGACGATGAGCCAGGGAAAGGGTGCGCTGGCGGCGCGGGCGGGCGCAGTTTCGGCCATGGGTATGTCCTCGCGATGATGGGAAGAAAATAGCCGAATCTTTGGATAATTGAAGCGAATTGGAATGCCTGTTTCATTCAATAATTTTGATGATTCAGCTTGGCGCCCTTATCCACTCTGCCTCGGGTAGGGGGCAGGGAAGGGTGTTGCCCTGGCAGGTCGAAGGTCTGCCCGGGTTCATTCGGACGCCACGGATGAAGCGTGGCCTTCATTGGGTTCGCCCGAAATGACGCGTTCGGCGCTGCGAATCCTCATGCCTTGCCGTCCAGGATGGATTTTGCCTGTCAGGACACAATCGTCGGATTGCCGCCGCGTCTTGCCGGCTCGGGCAGATCCGAGGGCAGAAAGTGGATGTCGCGCTGGGGGAAGGGGATGGAGATGCCCTTTGCATCGAACGCCTGCTTCGCAGCCTTGGTGAGATCGAACCGCGTCGGCCAGAAGTCCGTCGTCGCGGTCCAGTAACGCAGCGTCACCACGACGGCGCTGTCGCCGAGCCGCTCGACGAAGGTTTCCACTTCCGGCACCGCAAGGATCCGCTTGTCGTTCGTGGCCAGTTCCATCAGGGTCTGCTGCGCAAGTTCAATGTCGTCGCTGTAGCTGATGCCGATTTCCAGATCGTAGCGGCGGATCGCGTTGCGCGAATAGTTGGTGACCGCCTTGTTCCACAGCTCACTGTTCGGCGCCAGGACGTAAAGTCCGTCGACCGTCTTCATTTCCGTGGCGAAAAGCCCGATTTCCTCGATCGTTCCGGCGATCCCGCCGGCGTCCACATATTCTCCCACCCGGAAGGGCTTGAGGACCAGAAGCATGATGCCGGCCGCGATGTTCTGCAGCGTTCCTTGCAGCGCCAGTCCCACGGCAAGGCCCACCGCGCCGAGGGCGGCGATGATGCTGGCGGTTTGCACCCCGAACTGCGCCAGGACCGTGACACCCACCAGCACCAGGACGACATACCGAACGATCTTCGACAGAAAGCGCCGCAACGTCTCGTCGAAGGAGGGGAACCGGCCCAGTGCGCTGCTGGCCCAGCGCTCCAGTGCCCCGGCCACGATGTAGCCGGCCACGATGAGGATGACGGCACCCAGAATCGAGAAGGCATAGGTGACGGCGAACTGGCTGATTTCAAACAGTATTGCTTCCGCTGTCGTCATCATTTCCGCCGTCGTCGCCATTACCTATTCGCTTGTCAGTTCCATGTCGCGAGCATCTCCCTCGGCCATGGCACCTGCAGCCGAGATAGTCCCGCAGAGGCAGGCCATCAGCCCGCTCCGGCCGATTTCAGGCGGTTTGCATGCGCGTGAACGTCTGACGCCCGTAGGTCGGCCCAGCCCGCAAGCTTAGGTGAGAGAAACGAACAAAGTGTTGATCCCCCGGCGCGAATTTCCGCTGCACGCCGTCCACTGTAATGATATGAAATCGGCATGATATCGGGGTGAACTTTGTCCTCATGAGTGCCGACATTCGTCCGGCCCGCATCACTGATCTGGATGCGCTTTCGTCGATCGAGAACGCCGTTTTCGAGACCGACCGCCTGTCCCGTCGTTCCTTTCGCCGGCTGCTGAAAAGCGGCACGGTTTCGCTGATCGTCGCCACCCGGCAGGATGCGCCCGCCGGCTATGCGCTGGTGCTCTACCGCAAGGGCGGCAGGACGGCGCGCCTCTATTCGCTGGCGATTGCACCGGCGTACAGATCCTTCGGCTATGGCCGCCTGCTTCTCGATGCGGCGGAGAAGGCGGCATCGGCGCGCGGATATCGCGCTCTGCGCCTGGAGGTGCGGGAAGACAATGGGCGTGCGATCGAGCTTTACGATCGCGCCGGATATCGCCGCAGGGAGAGGGTTCCAGATTATTATCAGGACGGAGCGGCGGCGCTGCGTTTCGAAAAAAGCCTGGGAGAGCAGAGCGACACATGAGCTGGGTCATTCTCACCGGAAGGCAGGGCGATCTGGACCAGGCGGCCACCCCGCACAAGGTCATCACCAGCCGCGACTATCTCGCGCACCCGGCGCTGTTTCGCGGGCAGCGGCCGAAGGTCATCAACCTGTCCAACAGCTACGCCTATCAAAGCCGCGGCTATTATGCCTCGCTGCTTGCCAGCTCGCGCGGGCACAAGGTGATCCCGTCCGTGGAGACCATGATCGATCTGTCGGCGCGAAAGCTTTACGAGAATGCGCTTCCCGAACTCGAGCAGGCGCTCAACCGCTGCCGCAAGGAGATCGGCGGCGCATTTCCGCCCGTCGTGTCGATCTTCTTCGGCATCGGCCCGAACAAGGCCTGGGACCGCTTCGCCCGGCTTCTCTTCGACTGGTTCCGCGCGCCGACGCTCGAGGTGGCGATCGCCGAGGGGGAATGGGCGACGATCCGCAGGATCGGCTTCCTGCCGCTCGCCCGGATGAAGGCCGAGGAGAAGAGCCGCTTCATCGCCGGCCTGGAGGCCTATACCAGTCGCCAATGGCGCGACAGGAAGACCCGCGCGCCGGCCCGCTACACCTTCGCCACGCTCATCGATCCGCAGGAGGAGCTGCCGCCCTCCACGGTCGGCTCGCTCAGGCACTGGTCGCGCATTGCGGAGAAAATGGGCGTGGAGGTCGAGCCCATCAGCCGGAAGGACCTGCCCAGACTCGCCAACTACGATGCGCTCTTCATCCGCGAGACGACCTCCATTTCCAACCATACCTACCGCTTCGCACGCCGTGCGGAGCAGGAAGGCATGCCGGTCATCGACGATCCCTTGTCGATGATCCGCTGCACCAACAAGGTCTATCTCAACGAGTTGATGCTCTTTAACCGGGTGCCGGTCCCTCCGACGGTCATGATCACCGGACCCGGCGATCTGGAGCGGGCGGCCGACACGCTGGGCTTTCCGCTGGTTCTGAAGATCCCCGACAGCGCCTTCTCGCGCGGCGTCAAGAAGGCGGAGAACCTCGCCGAGCTCAAGGCACTCGCCACGCGCTGGCTGGAGGGTTCGGATCTCCTGATCGCGCAGAAGTTTCTGCCCACAGAGTTCGACTGGCGCATCGGCGTCCTGGGCGGCGAGCCGCTGTTCGCGGTCCAGTACCTCATGGCCAAGAAGCACTGGCAGATCGTCAATCATGAACGCCGGGGCAAACCCGACGAGGGCGGCTTTCGCGCCTTCACCCTGCAGGAGGCGCCGTTGGAGGTGGTCGACATCGCCGTGCGCGCGGCACGCTGCATCGGTGACGGGCTCTACGGCGTCGACCTCAAGGAAACCGCCGACGGCATCTATGTGATCGAGGTCAACGACAACCCCAATCTCGACCATGGCTGCGAGGATTCGGGTGAAAGGGATGAGGTCTGGCGCCGGCTCACCCGCTGGTTCGTCGATCGCCTGGAGCGCCAGGGGCGGTGAAAACGTATCTGTACCTTTATTACGTGTGAGTCGGCTTGCGCCTATCGCTGCGGCCTTGGGGATGAGGAATAAGTAAAGCGCTCACCCCGCCCTGGCGCGCAGCTTCTCCAGTACATGAAAGCGGGCGAGGAACGCGCGTTGCGCGCGCCGTGCCGGCTGCGGCGCCAGTTCCAGCGCCTCGGGTGGAAAGCCGCGCGGACGGCCGAAGAAGCGCGCGGCCTCGCCGTCCTTGAAACCGGCAAGCCGCGTCGCCTCGAAAAAGGCGGCGATGCGGTCGGCCCGCTTGATCGCCTTGAAGAGCTTCGCCGGCGTTTCGGGCGGCAGGGCGAAGCGCAGGTGAATGGCCCGCTGCAGTCGCTGCTCAACGGATTTGTAGTCATCGCCCAGCGTCGCCTTGAAGGGCGAGATCATGTCGCCGATGACATATTCCGGCGCATCATGCAGCAATGCCGCCATCGACCAATCGGGCCCGGCATCGCCGTTCAGACGCCGGAAGATCTCCTCGACCAGCAGCGAGTGCTGCGCCACGGAGAAGGCATGGTCGCCCTCCGTCTGCCCGTTCCAGCGCGCCACCCGCGCCAGCCCGTGGGCGATATCGGTGATTTCAATGTCGAGCGGAGACGGGTCGAGAAGGTCGAGCCGCCGTCCCGAGAGCATGCGCTGCCAGGCGCGCGCTGCGCCCGCGGGTTCCACCGCCATCAGGCCGGACCCGACTCGTCTGTCCCGTCGAGCGAAAAGCCCGCATAGGCCGGCACCCTGAGCGTCACCGGCACCGTGCCGGCCAGCACCTGCGTCCCTGCCTGCCGCGCCTCCGCCGCGCGGTCGATGCGAACGATGGCGAGCCCGTCGGCGCCCTGCACCGTGCCGAGCTTGCCGAGGGGGCGCCCCTCCGCGGTCAATTCCCCGCCGGGAGCGGGCAGGGGATCCTCGCCGCGCACGATCACCAGCCGCCGCCGTGCCGTGCCGCGGTGGTGCATGCGCGAGACGACCTCCTGGCCGACATAGCATCCCTTGCGCAGCCCCACACCGCCGTTCTGGTCGAGGAGCACGTCATGAGGAAAGGCCTCGCCCAGCGCGTAGTCACTGCCGCTCTCCGCCACGCCGTGGGCAATCCGCAGCCGCTCCCAGTCCTCCAGCGAAGCTTCCGCCTGCATTTCACCCCCCTGGTGGCGACGGACATTCACCGTTTCAGGAAAACGGCAATCGCGGATGCCGCCTGAATCGGTGTGTGAACTGGCTGAATCACTTTCCCAGGAAACAAGGACAGGCTCTTGTTCCTGAAGTGAGACATCCGCCTTGGCGCGAAGCTTGTAAAGCATGAGGCGTTTGAGGAAATCCTGCGCTGTCTCGCTACTGCATTCCAGCAGGAAGCCGTCGCTGCCGGTTCGGGAAATGAGGAAATCAAAGAGGATCTTGCCTTGCGGCGTCAACAGCGCGCCGGGCCGGGCCTCGTCCGTGCCAAGGACGGTGAGATCCGGGGTGAGGATGTTCTGAAGGAAGGACTCCGCCTCCGGTCCGGCGACGCGGATGACGGCACGATCGGCAATCTGAACTGTGGGCATGGGCAGCGGGTTCCGGTCGACTACGCTTGCGGTCCGAGCAAAGACATTACGCTCTAGGTAAGCTGGAGCAGTCCGGCCGGCAACCCCATGTGCGGCGGCGGCCTGCCGGTTCCTTGGGAGCACGAGCCCCTCAGTCCCCGGCGACGAAAAACTGCCAGCGCCCGTCGGGCGTGATGGCCGCGCGATAGAAGATGTAGGCGCCGAAATCCTTCATGTCCTCGTAGTCGCCCGCCGTCACCACCGTGAACAGCTCGACCCGCTGCCGGGAAGTCAGGGAATCAAGCGGCAGGGCGAAGAAATAGGGCCAGACATACAGCTCGTAATCCGTGCCGGCATTGAGCCGCACGAAGCCCGATTCCAGAACCTCAAGCAGAATGGCGAGGATCTCCTGGCCTTCCTCGTCGCCGGAGATCTCGCGCAGAAATTCGATCGGGTCGCCTTCCAGCGGGCCGAGCGACAGGCGCGTGGCCTCCGCGCCGCTGCCCAGATATGGGCGAAGCTGCTCCAGATCGCCGCTGCGGCAGGCCTCGATGATGCGCGCGCGCATGCGCCGCACCGGCTCCGGCAAGCGGTCGAGATCGTAGATAACCTCCGGAAGAGCCTTGTCGAGGCGCGTATCCGGCCGCGCCGCATCGCCGCGCTGCCGCTCGCCCGGCTCGGGCGCTGCCTCGTCGGGTTCGGTGAGGGGGGTGGTCTCCACGGTGGTATCGTAATCTGGCCGGTATTCGGGCAGATCATCGCTGAGCGCGTGTGCTGCGGGCGCGGAAGCCAGAACGCCGGACAGCATCGCCGTGGCGGCACCGGCTGCAAAAAAGCCGGCGCGGGCCGAAAGAACGGATCGCAGACGCGTTTCCATGAGATCCCCTTCGCGTTGGTCGCCGGGCTGGGGCGGCATCAGCCTGCCCGCCCAGTGATAGCAGAGAAGGGGGCGATCTCAATGACAGGTGCGGTGGGCGACGAAGTCTCCCGCCAGAACCCGCTCGCGCATGTGTTCCAGAAGCGACACGAGAGCGTCCTCGCCCCCGTTCTTCCCCAATTCCGTCAGCGCGGTGGCGAGCGCCGCTTCGGCGATGATTTCCGGCTCGATGCCGGCCCACAGTCCTTCCGCCCAGGCGGCACTGTGGCACTCTGCACAGGTCGAACGCTTCTCTTCCTCGATCTGCGCTTCGATGTCGGCGACAGTCATATGCATGTCAACTCCACCCGTTGCCAGCGCCGCTGGTGACATTCGGCGCCAGGTCCCACATTGTCCCCCGCCGACGATGTAACACGGCGAATGGGGCGACGCAGGGGCTCTGCCGTGGGCAGGGTTAACCGGAGGTGAATCGGACCGTTCTAATTGCCGTAACGCATGACGATCTCGCTCGCCAGCGTCTCTCCCTCCTGCATGTAGCGGTCGATCGCCCGCATCGCCGAGTCGGTGCATGTCGTGTAGACGGCCGCAAACGAGCGGTACCCGTGATTGAAGCGCGCCACCAGCCGGGCCCGGCGCTCGGGCGAGGGTTCCTCGGCTTTCAGGAGGGCCTCCATCTGTGCCCGCCAGCCGCCGTTCTCCTCCCCGCACAGCGTGCGCAGGAAATGGACGGACCCCAGCACCTCCGCCAGGCGCAGAAGCTGCGCATCGTAACGCGCCTCGTTTGCGCCGGTCGGGTGAAGGGACGCGGAAAGTACCAGCAGCACGGCACAAAGGAAGCTCGGAAGCGCTCTCATGACTCCTTTGTGGCGGGCAAATCCTTCCTCTGCAAGCCTTCGGCGGCAATCTCCTCGGCGAGCGCGAGGGTGCTTGCGGTGATGGGCAGTTCACGCATTTCCTCTATCGTGTACCAGCCGGCATGGACGGCATCGTCGCCGGCAATAAGCGCGCCGCTCACCTCCGGCACACGGAACACCTTCAGCCGATAGCGCTTGCCGCCATTCCCGCCAAGGCGCATCTCCCGCACCGGCATGATTTGACCTGCGCTCAGGCCGGTTTCTTCCATCAGTTCGCGCCGCGCCGCCTGCTCGTCGTTTTCCCCCGCTTCGACCCGGCCGCCGGGAAAGGCGAAGAGCCCGTCCGCGGGAGCGCGGCCGCGCAGGACCAGAAGGAATCGGCCGCCGCGGACGGCCACCACCGAAACGGCGTGGATATCGTGCTCCGGCATGTTTGCATCCCCTGAACCGGCCTTTACCTTACCGCCTGTTCGCGGCGTGGCAACGCCGTCTCGTCCAACGTGACCGGGGACTGGAAAAGATGTGCGGACGATTTGCGCTGACGGCCCGGCCGGCGGAGGTTGAATCGGCCTTCGGTGTGGCCGAGGTCGAGGATTTTCCGCCGCGCTACAACATCGCGCCCACCCAGGCGATCCTGACGATCACTGGGGGCGTGCCGCGCGCGCCGGGTGCCAACCTGCCGGACCGCAAGGCCATGCTGGTGCGCTGGGGGTTCATCCCCGCCTGGGCGAAGAACCCCGGCGACCTTCCGCTTCTCATCAATGCGCGATCGGAGACGGCGGCGGAAAAAGCCGCCTTCCGCGCCGCCATGCGCCACCGGCGGGCACTGGTGCCGGCTACGGGTTTTTATGAGTGGCGGCGCCAGGGCAGGGCGCGTGCCCAGCCCTTTTGGGTACGCCCGCGCCACGGCGGCGTCATCGCCTTCGCCGGGCTGACGGAGACCTGGTGCGAGCCCGGCGGCAGCGAAATCGATACCGGCGCCATCCTGACCACGGCGGCGAGCCCGGATCTTGCGGACATCCACCACCGCATGCCGGTGGTCATCCAGCCCGAGAACATCGCGCGCTGGCTCGACTGCCTGCACCACGAGCCCCGCATGGTGGCGGATCTATTGGCGCCGCCCGAACCGGGCTTCTTCGAAGCCGTTCCCGTTTCGGAAAAGGTCAACAAGGTCGCCAATGCCGGCCCGGAAATCCAGGAGCCGGCGGATCCCGCAGCCAAACCTGTGGTGGACAATGGGCCGGCGGGGCAACTGCAGCTATTCTGAACCGAAGAGCAGCAATCCGCCCGCGCGCTTCGTCACTGGGCGCCGCGCCGGTTGATCGGTCGGCAATGGTCGGGCTCGGCGGCCTCAGGCGTCCTCGCGTGCCAGGGAGAGGCGCGCGGGCTCGTCCTTCTTCTTCGGCTTCTGGCACAAAAGCGCCGCGTTGATCGCCTTCGGGCCGACTTTGCGGTACTCGTCGACGAGCTGCTTCCGTTCCGGTTGCTGCTCGGGCTTGGCTTCTTCCTGCCTGGCGTTTTCCTGGGCCATGGTTCTTGCCTGCATTTATGCGGTCAGTTCCTTCCGCGCACTTGAGTGGGCGAATCGGACAAATTCATGTCTCAAACGCCTCAAGCCCGTGGCCGTTTCATAAATTTGCAGTAATAGGCTTAAAACTTTCTTCACGCTCGTCGACCGTTGGCCGTCGGCGCGGTTCGGCGCTTGACGGCGCCGTGCCTGAAAGCGATAAGGAGCCCATGAAAACGCTGTGCGCCATTATCGGCATTTGCATTATTGGCTAGCGCCTCCCGCTGGTCCGGTCGTTTTCGCTCTCTACTTCCCGACACGAAAAACGCCCTGGCCAGCAGGCCGGGCGGCATTCGCTGACGTTTCAAAACGACGGGATAGAGCATGTCTGAAGGTTTCGAGGGGTTGAGGATCTATAATACGCTGACGCGTCGGAAGGAGGACTTCGTTCCGCTCGATGCCGATCATGTGCGCATGTATGTCTGCGGCCCCACCGTTTACGACTTCGCCCATATCGGCAATGCGCGCCCGGTGATCGTCTTCGACGTGCTGTTCCGCCTGCTGCGCCATCTCTATGGCGTCGATCACGTCACCTATGTGCGCAACATCACCGACGTGGACGACAAGATCAACGCCCGTGCCCTGCGCGACTACGGCGCCGAGGTCGAGGCCGGCCGGCTCTCGCTCAACGACGCCATCCGCCACGTTACGGAGAAGACGGGCCGGCAGTTCCACGCCGACGTGGCCGCGCTCGGCTGCCTGCCGCCGACGGTGGAGCCGCGCGCGACGGAGTTCGTGCTGCCGCGCGCGGACGGCAAGACCGACATGGTCTCCCTGATTCAACGTCTCATCGACCGCGGCCATGCTTATGAAGCAAAAGGCGAAATCCTGTTCGACACGGCCTCCATGCCAGACTATGGCGGGCTCTCGCGGCGCCGGCTCGAAGACCAGCAGGCCGGTGCCCGTGTCGCCGTCGAGGCGCACAAGAAAAACCCGGCCGATTTTGTCCTCTGGAAGCAATCCTCGGTGGAGGAGCCCGGCTGGGAGGCCACGTTCACCGTTGACGGAAAGCCGCTGACGATTCGCGGCCGCCCCGGCTGGCATATCGAGTGCTCCGCCATGTCGGCCGCCTATCTCGGCGAGGTCTTCGATATCCACGGCGGTGGCATCGACCTGGTCTTCCCGCATCACGAGAACGAAATCGCCCAATCGCGCTGCGCCCACGGCACGCCGACCATGGCCGGCTATTGGATGCACAACGGTTTCGTGCAGGTGGAAGGCCGTAAGATGGCGAAGTCGGAGGGCAACTTCGTCACCATTCACGACCTGCTGGAGACGGAGAATTTCGGCGGCCGCAGGTGGCCGGGCGAGGTGCTGCGGCTTGCCATGCTGATGACCCATTATCGCGATCCGCTCGACTTCTCCCAGCGCAAACTGGAAGAGGCCGAGGCGGTGCTCGACGGCTGGTACCGCGCGGTGGGGGAGGCGGAAGCCGCGGGGGTTACCTGCTCCGACACGCTCTCAGCCCTGCTCGACGATCTGAACACGACCGGAGCCATCATGGCGCTCCACGACCTGCGTGCCGAGGCCTCGAAAGGGGGTGCCGGCGCCAAGGCGGCTTTCAAGGCGAGCGCGCGTCTGCTGGGCCTGCTGGACAAGACCGAGGACGAATGGTTCTCCGCCAAGGCCGCAAGCGCTGCCGTCGACGAAGCCGCGGTCGAAGCCCGCATCGCTTCCCGCCTCGCCTTCATTCGCGAAAAGAATTTCGCCGAGGCCGACCGCATCCGGGCGGAGCTTTCCGCCCAGCGCGTACAGCTGATGGACTATAAGGATTCCGAGACGGGTGAGCGCCGGACGCGGTGGGAGGTGAAGCGGTAGACAGCAAAGAGGAGATGACCCCATGATCGACCACATCGGCATCAAGGTGGCGGATTTCGACCGCGCCAAGGCGTTTTACGACGAGGCGCTGGCGCCGCTCGGCGCCAGGCTTCTGATGATGGTGCCCGTGGAGTACACCGGCGGCGTGAAAGTCGGCGGCTATGGGCGCGACCGGCCGGTCTACTGGCTGCACGAGGAAGGGGGCACGGGCGAACCGAAGCACATCGCCTTTGCCGCCGCCACGCGCGCCGAGGTCGACGCCTTCCACCGGGCGGCCCTTGCCGCCGGCGGCAGGGACAACGGCGCCCCGGGTCTCAGGCCGCATTATCACGCCGACTATTACGGCGCGTTCGTGTTCGATCCCGACGGCAACAATGTTTGAAGCCGTCTGCCATGCCCCGGCATGAGCGCCAGCGAAGGAGGCGACGATGAGTCTTGACAACGAACCGGTCTACACCGGCGGCTGCCAGTGCGGCGCCGTGCGTTTCCGCGTGGAGGGCGCGCTCGGCGACCCGTCCATCTGCCACTGCCGCATGTGCCAGAAGGCGTTCGGCAGCTTCTATGCCCCGCTGGTCTCCGTGCGCAACGCCAAGCTGGAGTGGACCCGCGGCGAGCCGAAACGCTTCCAGTCCTCCAATCACGTCAAGCGCGGCTTCTGCGCCGAATGCGGCACGCCGCTCACCTTCGAGGCGCCGCACGACAGCTTTGACGGCGTGGCGCTCGCCATCGGCGCCTTCGACCATCCGGAGGAGCTTGCACCACGCATCCAGTGGGGGATCGAGGCGAAGCTGCCCTATGTGGACACGCTTCACCAACTCCCGGGGCAGGAGACGATGGAGGATGCGGATTCGACCCCTTACCTGAAGGATGTCGTCTCCTATCAGCACCCTGATCACGACACCGACAAGTGGCCCCCGAAGGAGTGGAAATGAGCGAACTGCGCGGCCTTTATCCGGAGATCGAGCCCTTCGACAGCGGCATGCTGGATGTCGGCGACGGGCATCAAATCTACTGGGAGCGCGCGGGAAAGCGCGGCGGCAAGCCGGCCATCTTTCTCCATGGCGGCCCCGGCGGCGGCTTTTCGCCCAAACACCGGCGGCTGTTCGACCCGGCGAAGTACGATGTCATGCTGTTCGACCAGCGCGGCTGCGGGCGTTCCACCCCTCATGCCGCGCTCAAGGCCAACACCACCTGGCACCTCGTTGCCGATATCGAGCGCCTGCGCGCGATGATGGGGGTGGACAAGTGGCAGGTGTTCGGTGGTTCCTGGGGCTCGACCCTGGCGCTCGCCTATGCCCAGACTCATCCCGAGCGCGTGAGCGAGCTGATCCTGCGCGGAATCTACACGCTCACCCGGGCCGAGCTTCACTGGTACTATCAGTTCGGCGTCTCCGAGATGTTTCCCGACAAGTGGGAGCGCTTCATCTCGGTCATCCCGGAGGCCGAGCGCGGCGACCTGATGGCCGCCTACCGCAAGCGCCTGACCTCTTCCGACAGGGCGGTGCAGCTCGAGGCGGCGAGGGCCTGGAGCCTGTGGGAAGGTGAGACGATCACGCTGCTTCCCGATCCCTCGCTGACGGAACAGCACGGCGAGGACGATTTCGCCATCGCCTTCGCGCGCATCGAGAACCACTATTTCGTGCATGGCGGCTGGCTGGAGGAGGGGCAGCTTCTGCGCGAGGCCGGAAAGCTCAAGGGCATTCCCGGCGTGATCGTCCACGGGCGCTACGACATGCCGTGCCCTGCGCGCACGGCGTGGGAGTTGCATAAGGCCTGGCCCGAGGCGGCGTTCCACCTGGTCGAAGGCGCGGGACACGCCTACTCGGAAGCGGGTATACTCGACCGGCTCATTCGGGCCACCGACCGGTTTGCCGACCAGTGATATTTTAGCAGCTACTGATTGGAGCAGACATGACCGACAAACAACGCCTATATCTTTTCGACACCACACTGCGTGACGGTCAGCAGACGCCGGGTATCGACTTCTCGCTGGAGGACAAGATCGCGATTAGCGAAATGCTCGACCGGTTCGGGATCGACTATGTCGAGGGCGGGTATCCCGGCGCCAATCCCACCGACACGGCGTTCTTTGCGCAAAAGCGCACGACCCGTTCCGCCTTCGTGGCTTTCGGCATGACCAAGCGGGCGGGCGTCTCTGCGTCCAACGATCCGGGTCTTGCCGAACTCCTGCGGTCGCAAAGCGATGCCGTCTGCTTCGTCGCCAAGAGCTGGGACTATCACGTGCGCCTGGCGCTCGGCTGCTCGAACGAGGAGAACCTTGCCGCGATCAGCGCTTCGGTCGAGGCCGCGCGCGAAGCGGGCAAGGGGGCCATGGTCGATTGCGAGCACTTCTTCGACGGCTACAAGGCAAACCCGGATTACGCGCTCGCATGCGCCAGGGCCGCGTACGAAGCGGGCAGCCGCTGGGTGGTGCTCTGCGACACCAATGGCGGCACGCAGCCGGGTGAAATCCGCGACATCGTCGCCGCCGTCGTCGCCTCCGGCATTCCGGGCAGTCATCTCGGCATCCATGCCCATGACGATACGGGCCAGGCGGTGGCCAACTCGCTTGCCGCGGTGGATGCCGGCGTGCGCCAGGTGCAGGGCACGCTGAACGGCATCGGCGAGCGCTGCGGCAACGCCAACCTCGTTACGCTTCTACCCACGCTCATGCTGAAACCCGCCTATGCGGATCGCTTCGAGACAGGGATCTCCGAAGAGACCTTGCAGGATATCTCGCGCCTGTCGCACGCCTTCGACGAACTTTTGAACCGGGCGCCCGAGCCGCAGGCCCCCTATGTCGGCGCCTCCGCCTTTGCCACAAAGGCCGGCATCCACGCCTCGGCGATCCTCAAGGAGCCGCAAACCTACGAGCACGTGCCCCCCGATGCGGTCGGCAACACTCGCCGGGTCATGGTCTCCGATCAGGGCGGAAAATCGAATTTCATCGCCGAACTGAAACGGCGCGGCATCGCCGTGGAGAAGTCGGACCCGCGCCTCGATACGCTGATCGCGCTCGTCAAGGAGCGCGAGGCGCAGGGCTACGCCTATGAAGGGGCGGATGCGAGCTTCGAGCTTCTCGCCCGCCGCACACTCGGCCGTGTACCCGAATTCTTCAAGGTCGAGAGCTTCCGCTGCATGGTTGAGCGCCGGTTCGACGCCATGGGCAATCTCAAGACGGTGTCGGAGGCCGTGGTGCGCGTGACCGTCGACGGCGAGGTTCGCCTTTCGGTGGCCGAGGGGCACGGGCCGGTCCATGCGCTCGACATTGCACTCAGGAAGGATCTCGGAAAATACCAGGACGAGATTGCCGACCTGGCGCTGGCGGACTACAAGGTGCGCATCCTCAACGGCGGTACCGAGGCGATCACCCGCGTGCTCATAGAATCGCATGATTCGAGGGGTGCGCGCTGGTGGACCGTTGGCGTTTCCGACAACATCATAGACGCCTCCTTCCAGGCGTTGATGGACTCCATCGTTTTTAAACTGGTCATGAACCGCGAGGAGGGCGGCCGGGCGGCTGCCGAATAGGACTTCTTATGACGGAAACGGCCACCGTACCGCCCGCCGCCGGCGAGGAGGAGTCCCTGCGCGGCTTCTTCTTCGCCTTCTCGGCCTATTTTCTGTGGGGGCTGTTGCCGTTCTTCATGAAGGCGGTCGGTCATATCCCGGCGGCGGAGGTGGTCGCCCATCGTGTCGTCTGGTCGGTGCCGATCGCCGGCCTCGTGCTCTTGATCCTGCGCCGCACTGGCGACATCAGGCGCGCGTTCTCAAGCCCGCGCACGCTGCTGATGGCGGCGCTCACGGCGGCGATCATCAGCGCCAATTGGGGTATCTATGTCTGGGCGATCGCCGCCGACCGCGCATTGGAGACCGCGCTCGGCTACTACATCAATCCGCTGGTCTCGATCGCCATGGCGGCGGTTCTCCTGCGCGAAAAGCTGAGCGCGATGCAGGTGGTGGCGGTGGGCCTCGCGGCGGCCGCGGTGCTGCTGCTCACCGTCAATGCCGGCGGGCTGCCCTGGGTGTCGCTTGTGCTCGCCCTCTGCTTCGCGGCCTATGGCTTTCTGCGCAAGACACTGCCCGTGGGGCCGAGCCAGGGCTTCTTTCTCGAAGTGCTGATCCTCAGCGTGCCTGCACTCGCCTATATCGCCTGGCTGGAATGGACCGGGCAGGGGCACTTCCGCTTTTCGGAACCGATGAATATCTGGCTGCTCCTCGGCTGCGGCCCGGTCACCGCGGTACCTTTGCTGTTCTTCGCCTTCGGCGCCAAGCTCCTGCGCTATTCGACCATCGGGATCATGCAGTATATCGCGCCGACGCTGATCTTTCTCATCGCCGTCTTCGTTTTCAAGGAGCCTTTCGGAGGCGTGCGCGCCTTTGCCTTCGCACTCATCTGGTCGGCTTTGGTGATCTATACGTGGCCGATGCTGCGCGCACGCCGCCGTCTCAAAGCCGATCGATGATGGCCGCTTCGCCTTCCGAGCGGGAGCCGGCTTTCGTCAGTGCCGGGACGATGTCTTCGACGCGGTCGATGACAAGCGGCCGCACCCGGTTCTGCGAATGCACGAAGCCTTCGGCCTTCATGTGTTCCAGAAGCAAGAGCATGGGCGTCCAGAAGCCGTCGAGGTTGGCAAGCACGATCGGCTTTTCGTGACGGCCGAGCTGCGCCCACGTCATGATCTCGACGATTTCCTCGAGCGTTCCGATGCCGCCCGGCAACGCCACGAAGGCATCCGAACGGTCGAACATGAGATGCTTGCGCTGGTGCATGTCGTCGGTGACGATAAGGTCGTCCAGGCGTTCGAGCGCGGTTTCCGTCGCTTCCTTGTTCATCAGGAAACGCGGAATGATACCCGTCACGGCACCCTCTTCCTCCAGGCATCCGGCAGCGACCGCGCCCATGATTCCCTTCGTGCCGCCGCCATAGACGAGCCTGATGCCGGCTCGCGCCAGATGATTGCCGAGCGTTCGCCCGGCCTCGACAAAGCTGCCGTTGCGGCCCGTCGACGAACCGCAATAGACACAAACAGAAGTAATCGCGCTCTTCATGACGATATTGGTGATCGCAGGTGTGAGTCCGGTCAAGTGTGCGGATGAATTTCCATCGGCCGGTGGAGGTTCCGCGATCGAGAGCGGAGCCGGAAACCAAGTCGCCCGAATCCACCTTAGATCCCCGATTTTTAGGGCTTTTTCTTGTCGCTTTTACGAAAACAGGATAGACCCTTCAAATTGGGCTTAGGGACCGTTTATCGATGGCGAGTACTCCGCTTAAAGTGCTGCTCTTCATAGCCGGGGCGTTGATCGCCGGCAGCGGCGCGGCCTATTTCGCCGGCGCGTTCGATCCCGTCGCGAACGGTGGGCAGGAAATGGCCGGTCCATCCGATCCCGCCGGGCCGGCGCGTCCCTCTGCCGACGAAGGCTCCACGCCCGAGACCGGTGCGCGTTTGACAGACGGAGAGGATACCGCCGGAGAACGGAGCGAGGCGGCGAAGGACGATGTGATCGTCCCGGCCTTCGACATCGTTCGGGTGGAACCGGACGGCTCGCTGGTCGTCGCCGGCCGGGCCGCACCGGGTTCGGAAGTGGAGATCGTCAGCGGCTCTTCCGTTCTCGCCACCGCCAGGGCCGGCCCTTCGGGCGACTTCGCCGCCGTGCTGGATGAGGAACTCAAGCCTGGCGAGCACAACATCGTTCTGCGCTCCACCTCGTCGGACCATGTCGCGGCAACGTCGAGGGAGACTGCCGTCGTCTCCGTGCCCAACGCCGAAAGCGGGGAGGTCGTGGCCCTCGTGCAGGAGCCTGGTGAGCCGAGCCGACTGATTTCCGTGCCGCAGGGTGGCGAGGGTTCCGGAAACCGGCAAGGATCCGGCGCGGACGAGAAAGTCGCTTCCGGCAATGCGGCCGATCCCATCTCCGAAGAGGAAGGGGAAACCGGCGTGGAAGGCGCAGGCGGCCGGCCTTCCGCCACGGATGATGCAACCGGCACGGCGCAAGCCGACGGCGACGCCGGAGCCGAGGGCGCGCGGCAAACCGCCGATATCCGCGAAGATGCCGGCGAGGCCGGGCGCTCCGGGGCCTCCGATCAGACCGGCGCCGAGGCGGCGGGCGAACACGGGCAGGATGCGGTAGCGGCTGAACGGGGCGATGGCGAGGCCGCCGAAGGCGGCCCGACCGATCCTGCCTCCGGCGACGGGTCGCAGCCGCATGCGCCCTTTATCGAGGCGGTGGAGATCGACGGCCGCGATGTGTTCGTCGCCGGCAGAGCCAAACCCGGCCACCAGGTGCGGGTCTATTTCAACGATCTCCTGATCGGGCAGACGCGGGCGACGCCCGCCGGGCGCTTCCTTGTCCAGGCCGAACGCGAACTTCCCGTCGGCGACTACATCGTGCGCGCCGACGTCCTCGACGAGGATGGTGCGACCGTGATCGCGCGCGCGGCGGTACCTTTCGAGCGGCAGACCGGTGACAACGTCGCGGCGGTGGCTCCGGGGGCGACACAGGTTGAAGGTGGCAGGCCTGGAGCAGGCGTGGACGGTGACAGCCAAGGCGGCGAGGGGGCGGCCGGCGACGGAGAGGCGGACGGAACGCCCGGAACCGCCGCTGGTGGTGAAGAGCAGACAGCCGACCTGGCGCCGCGTCTGGAACCGGCCGATGGCTCCGTCATCATCCGCCGGGGTGACACGCTTTGGGAGATTTCCCGCCGCGTCTATGGACGCGGTGTCCGCTACACAACGATCTATCTCGCCAATCAGGATCAGATCGAGGACCCGGACCTCATCTGGCCGGGGCAGATCTTCAACCTGCCCGAGGAAACGGAGGAAGGCGAGGCCGCTGACCTGAGCGCCATCGGCGAACAGGCCGTCCAGCCTTCCGAACCGGTTCGAGAATCCTCCCGCTGACGAACGACATAGCGAGGAGGCTATGCCCTGGCCTTTATCGGGGTCGCGGACGAACCGGTTGATCTAGGCCGAAGGATGCTGGCGGCTTTATAGTCGCGATTGCACCCCCTACGCGCTGGACGTCATCGACGAAAATGGTCAGTTCCGGGACATTGGAGCCGGAGAAGATGGTGGAGAGTTTTGCCGACTTCCCCGGCGATGACGAAAGCGTTCACGACGCGAAGTTTGTGAAATCCCCTTCTTCCTGCCAGGAAGAGTAGGGCCGCTTGCCGCCGTCCAAGAAGCCAACCAGAAAAGGCCGGTCTCAGTTTGGCGGGCATCCGGGTCAGACTCCAAGCCGATCCGCAACTGCCGCCGCCTGCTGTCCGGTGCACCGGCATACAGTTGCAAATCCATCATTCATCGTCTATCGTCGATGTACGATGAATGATGGCACGCAAACGACTATGCCTCCCTCTCACGGTGCGTCCTGTTGCACTCCGGATGCGCTTTCGCGCGGGCTCGCGGCCCTGGCGCATCCCGTCCGGATCGAGATCCTGTGCCACCTTTCGGGCGCCGGCGCCTGCTGCTGCAAGGACGTTGTCGATCGGCTGCACATGGCGCAGCTTCATCTCGCCCAATCCACCGTCTCCCAGCATCTGAAGGTGCTGATTGATGCAGGGCTGGTGCGCATGAGGCCGGAACGCCAGCGTTCCCGCTATACGGTCAACCGGGAGGCGCTGTTGGCGCTTTCGCACGCTTTCGGCGGTCTGGTGGAGACCTGCATGGTGCAGGCGGAACACCACGAAACAAATTAAGGCAGCATCAGAAGTGGCAGAGAAAACGGTTTCCGCCGAGTCCGGCTCGACGCTGCGCACGCTCATAAACCTCTGGCCCTACATGTGGCCGGCGGACCGGCGCGATTTGAAGATGCGGGTGCTGGTGGCGACGGCCTTCCTGGTCCTTGCTAAGGTTGTGCTGGTCCTGGTGCCCTACTTCTACAAATGGGCAACCGATGTCCTGTCCGGGGAGGGGAGCGCTCCCGCCTTTGTTCCCGCTCTACTGGCCGGGCCGCTGATGCTCGTGATCGCGTATAACGTGATGCGGATCGTGCAGCTCGGCTTCAACCAGCTTCGCGATGCACTCTTTGCCCGCGTGGGCCAGCATGCGGTGCGCCAGCTTGCCCACCGCACCTTTGTCCATATGCACGCGCTGTCGCTGCGTTTCCACCTCGAGCGGCGCACCGGCGGCCTGTCGCGCATCATCGAGCGCGGCACCAAGGGCATCGACGCGATCGTCCGCTTCACCATCCTGAACACGATCCCCACGCTACTCGAATTCGCGCTGTCGGCGGTCATCTTCGCCGTCGCCTACGGGTGGATCTACGTGGCGATCATCGCCGTCACGGTGTTGCTCTATGTCTGGTTCACGGTGCGGGCGAGCGATTGGCGCATCAATATCCGCCGCGAGATGAACGAGTCCGATACCGACGCCAATACCAAGGCGATCGATTCGCTGCTCAATTTCGAAACGGTCAAATATTTCAACAACGAGGCGATGGAGGCGCGCCGGTTCGACCAGTCCATGGCGCGCTACGAGGAGGCCGCGACGAAGACCTGGACCTCGCTCGGCTGGCTGAACTTCGGCCAGGGGGTCATCTTCGGTCTGGGCATGGCAACGGCCATGGGCTTTTCTGCGTGGGAGGTCATGCGCGGCACACAGACGATCGGCGATTTCGTCTTCATCAACGCGATGCTGATGCAGCTATCCATCCCGCTCAACTTCATCGGCTTCGTCTATCGCGAGATTCGCCAGGGCCTCGCCGATATCGAGCACATGTTCGACCTGCTCGATGTCCCCGAGGAGGTGCAGGATCGGCCGGACGCCCGACCGCTGAAGGTGAGCGACGGCGACGTCCGCTTCGAGAACGTCTCCTTCGCCTATGACCAGAGCCGCCCCATCCTCAAGGGCATTTCGTTCAATATTCCCCCCGGCAGAACCGTGGCCGTGGTGGGCCCCTCGGGTGCGGGCAAGTCGACCATCTCGCGCCTGATGTTCCGCTTCTACGATATCCAGAAGGGCGCCATACGCATCGACGGGCAGGACGTGCGCGACGTCACGCAGGAAAGCCTGCGCGCGGCCATCGGCATGGTGCCGCAGGATACGGTGCTCTTCAACGACACGATCCGCTACAACATCCGCTACGGCCGTCCGGACGCGTCTGAAGCGGAGGTGCGCCGCGCCGCCGAGCTCGCCCAGATCGCATCCTTCATCGACAGCCTGCCGCACGGCTACGATACCATGGTGGGCGAGCGTGGGCTGAAGCTTTCCGGTGGTGAAAAGCAGCGCGTGGCGATCGCCCGCACCATCCTCAAGGCGCCGCCCATCCTCATCCTCGACGAGGCGACCTCGGCGCTCGACACCCATACCGAGCAGGAAATCCAGGCTGCACTGGACATGGTCAGCCGCGGCCGCACCACGCTGGTCATCGCCCATCGGCTTTCCACGGTGATCGGCGCCGACGAGATCATCGTCTTGAAGGGGGGCCATATCGCCGAGCGCGGCACCCATCATGCTCTTCTCGCAGCCGGCGGTCTTTACGCCGAGATGTGGAACCGCCAGCGCGAGGCGAGCGAAGCGGAAGAGCGCCTGCGCCGCGCCCGCGAAGAGGATGCAATGGGCATTATCGAGCGCAAAGTGCCGAGCTACTGAAGCAGAACGGGTTGGAGAGGGCCGCTGGTGGTTATCCTCTCGGCCACGCCAGCCCCGCCATCCCGGCGCTCCCTCCAGCCGGGATGACGTTCTGGCGCATAGCGCAAATTCGTATGCCTGCCCTCACACCATGGCGGCGATCCGGCCGACCTCGGCGATGACCGCGTTCCGCGCCTCGCCCGAGATCGACGGCATCTTGCAATAGGCGGTGACGATCGCGGGGCCGCGGTCCGGCGGCCATGCCACGGCGATGTCGTTGCTGTTGCCGCTTCTCTGGCTGTTGGTCCCGGTCTTGTCGCCGACGAGCCACGTCTCGGGCAGGCCCGCCCGCAGCCGCTCGTCGCCCGTCTTGTTGGTGATCAGCCACGCGGCCAGTTGCGCGCGCGAGGATGGCGAAAGTGCATTGTCGAAAAGGAGCTTGCGCAGGCTTTCCAGCATCGCCGCCGGCGTCGTGGTGTCGCGGATGTCATCCGGCCCGTCGTGCTCGTTGAGGCCGGGTTCGGTGCGGTCGAGCCGCGTGACAGGATCGCCGAGGGACCGGGCGAAGGCCGTCAGCGCCTCCGGCCCGCCGAAACTGGAAAGAATGAGGTTCGCCGCCGTGTTGTCGCTGAGGGTCACGGCCGCTGCGCAAAGCTCCCCCACAGTCATGCCGTCTCCGCCGACGCGGGATTCGGTGCCGGGCGACCAGGAGACGAGATCCGCACGGGAAAAGACGATACGCCGGTCGAGCTGTTCCTCGCCCTTGTCGACCCGGGCGAGTACCAGGGCGGCCGCCAGTGCCTTGAAGGTGCTCAGCATTAAAAAGCGCTCGTCGGCGCGATGCCCGATGCGCTTGCCGGTCTGAAGATTGAGTACGGCGACCCCGAGCCGGCCGCCCCTGGCTTCTTCCAGTTTTGCAAGGCGGCCTTCTGCACCCATGGTTTCCTGCGCCGCTCCGGTGTTGGCCTGCAGAAGCGCAAGTGCCGGGGCCGCAAGCAGGGCACCGGCGAGAGTCTGGCGGCGTGTCATTCCACTTGTCATTTGCATCTCCGATCCTGGTCCCTTCCATTGGCACGGGAGGAACCGTTTTTCCGATATCCCGCCCGCAGCCCGAATACGCGCAGAAGGAGACCGTAGCCAAACGATGAATTCTCGGCTCTGATATGAGAAAAACTTGGCCTTGTTCGCCGGAGAGAAATGCCCATGGACGTTTCGCAACTGCCGCTCAATGCCCTTCGAGCCTTCGAAGCATCGGCCCGGCTCGGAAGCTTCACGCGTGCGGGCATGGAACTGCATGTCACGCAGACAGCCGTCAGCCACCAGGTCAAGGCGCTGGAGGCAGTGCTCGGGACCTCTCTGTTCGAGCGATTGCCGCGAGGGCTCGCCCTGACCGAGGAGGGGCACGCGCTGCTGCCGGTGCTCACCGACGCCTTCCGCCGCGTGAGCGCCACGCTCAGCCAGTTCGAGGAAGGCAACTTCCGGGAAATTCTCACGGTCGGCGTGGTCGGCACGTTCGCCACCGGTTGGCTCCTGCCACGGCTTGGGCGCTTCAAGGCGGGACATCCGCATGTGGACCTGCGTCTCAAGACCAACAACAATCGTGCCGATATCCTGGTCGACGGGCTCGATTTCTTCATCCGGTTCGGCGATGGCGCGTGGCATGGGACGGAATCGCTGCCGCTGATGGACGCGCCCCTTGCACCGGTCTGCGCCCCGGCGCTCGCTGCTCGCCTGGCCAGGCCGCAGGACCTGACAGGAGAGGAGTTGCTGCGCTCCTATCGCAGGGACGAGTGGGCCCTCTGGTTCAAGGCCGCAGGGCTTGAGCCGCCGAGCCTGCGCGGCTGGATGTTCGATTCGTCGCTGACTCTCGTCGAGGCGGCCGCACGCGGGGTCGGTGTGGCGCTGGTTCCCGTCGCCATGTTCACTCGCGAGCTTGAAGAGGGGCGCATCGTGCAGCCCTTCGAAACCACGGTGTCGACGGGAAGATATTGGCTGACGCGCCTGAAATCGCGAACGGAATCGGCCGCCATGAAAGCCTTCGGGCAATGGATCCTAGCCGAGATGACGACGGACGTGCAGGAGAATGCAAAAGATCAAAGCCCGCGTCCGGCACGTGACGGGCCGGACGCTGGCCGCGTTGCAGCCAGCCCGCCTTTCAGTTAGGAAACCGGCAACGGAACTTTGTGGGGACGCCGAGCGATGAGTCTAGCCGACACGATCAGGAATACGCTCGTTCCCATCCACCGCGAGGGCTATCCCTTCATCGCGGGCTTCGCCGTCGCTTCGATCCTCCTCGGCCTGCTCTGGGAGCCGCTGTTCTGGATCGGCGTCGTGCTGACGGCTTGGTGCACCTATTTCTTCCGGGATCCGCCGCGCGTCACGCCCGTCGACGACACACTTGTCATCGCGCCCGCCGACGGCATCGTTTCGTCCGTCGGGCCAGCCCTGCCGCCCGCCGAACTCGGCATCGGCAACAACGAGATGACGCGCATTTCGGTATTCATGAATGTCTTCTCCTGCCACATCAACCGCGCGCCGGTGCGCGGGCGCATCTCGCTCATCGAGCATCGGCCGGGGCGCTTTCTGAACGCCGATCTCGACAAGGCAAGCGATGAGAACGAGCGCAACAGCCTTGTCATCGAAAGCCCGCACGGTCCCGTGCCGGTGGTGCAGATCGCCGGTCTTGTCGCCCGCCGCATCGTCTGCTGGGCGGAAGCGCCGGGCGAGATCGCCGTCGGCGAGCGCTTCGGCCTGATCCGCTTCGGCTCGCGCGTCGACGTCTATCTGCCGGCCGAGGCCCGGCCGCGCGTGGCGGTGGGCCAGACGGCGGTCGGCGGCGAGACGGTGATTGCCGAATTCGGCAGCGAATCGCCGGCCCCGCTGGTGCGCGTGTCCTGATGGTGGGGCCGTTTCCCCCTTTCGAGCCCCATGGCGGAGGCGGCCCGCGCATCCGCGAAATCCCGCTGCGGCTCATCGTGCCCAATCTCATCACAGTGCTTGCCATCTGCGCGGGCCTGTCGGGAATCCGGCTGGCCTTCGAGGGGCGGGTCGAGACCGCCGTGGTCATGGTGCTTCTGGCGGCCTTCCTGGATGCGGTCGACGGGCGGGTCGCGCGCATGCTCAAGGCCTCCTCGCGGTTCGGTGCGCAGATGGATTCGCTCGCCGACATCGTCAATTTCGGAGTCGCCCCGGTGCTGGTCCTCTATGCCTATCTGCTCGACCAGGCAGGAGCCATCGGCTGGATCGCCGCCCTTCTCTTCACCATCGCCTGCGCGCTGCGTCTCGCCCGTTTCAATGTCATGCTGGATGATAACGACCGTCCAGCCTGGCAAACCGACTATTTCGTCGGCGTCCCCGCACCGGCGGGTGCGGCACTGGTCATGCTGCCCGTCTATCTGGGCTTCCTCGGGATCTCTCCCGAAGGGCCGGTCGCTATCGCCGCTTGTATCTACACGCTCGGCATCGCCTTTTTGCTGATCAGCCGTCTGCCGGTCTATTCCGGCAAGAGCTCGGGCAGCCGTGTGCGCCGCGAGTTCGTCATGCCGCTGATGCTGGTGGTCGTGCTCTATGCGCTGCTGCTGGCCAGCTTCACCTGGGAGACGATGGCGGTTTCGGCCATTCTCTATCTCGTCTTCCTGGTATTCAGCATGCGGGCCTACCAGCGCAGGGCCGCGCGCGAAGAAGCCGAGGACGACGTCGAATAGCGGCACGCCAGCTGCTTCAGGCGGCCTCGGGCTCTTCCTGCTTTTCGGGGAGGGGACGGCGAACGGCCATCAAGCGGTCGAACATTGCATTGGCGGCCATCGGCTTTTCCGCTTCCGCCGCTTGCGCCACCATCTCGCCGATGGTGAGCGGTTCGAGGGTGCAGATGTTCAAGTGGGGCAGAAATTGCCGTTTTTCCTGCGGTGCGAGCGCAAAGAAGCTGCGGCCGGCGCCTTGCACATGAATCGGCACGACGCGCGCCTCGGCATTGGCCGCGATCCGGGCGATGGCGCGAAACAGGCGAAAGGCCTTGGGGTCCGGTGTCTCGTCGTCCGGCAGATAGACCGCAAGCCGGCCCTTCCCCCTGAGGCGGCGCACGAGCCGCCGGCTGACGAAGACGTGATGCGCGTTGAAGACGATCGTGCGCGCCAGCGCCCGCCAGGGGTCGAGCCACCAGGCCCGGGCCGAATCCTCGTCGAGGATATGCAGCGTGTCGCTGGGCAGCAGCGCCAGCATCAGCGCCGGCTCCAGACGCGAACGGTGCCAGATCGCATAGATGACGGGCGGTTCGGCGGTGCGCGCGGTGCCGATCGCCCCGTCCTCGATGCGGAAAAGAACTTTCAAAGGCGCGTAGAGAAGAGCCTGGTGCAGGTTGATCTCCAAGCGCAACTGACAGTACAGAGCGGCGGCGAGCCAAAAGGCCAGGACCGCGCTCACAAGCGCTATGGCCATCGTCATTCCGCACCTCCCGCCAGCGGGCCTGTCTCCGCTGCATGATCCGTTCTTGGCGACAACAAGCCGGAGCGATTGACACCCTTAAGGCACGTCACTCCACCCGCGCTGCGGCTTCTCACGGCCGACGTCGCGCAGGGTAGCGGAAGATGAAGCGAGGTCAATCGCGATTTCAGGGTGTCATTCCGGCATTCGGTAGTGCACGAATCGGTCCTTGCGCACGTCGAAGATGAGCCCGGTCTCGGTAAGAGCGGGACTGGCGAGCGGCATGATCTTCTCAGCCACCTCGGAAGGGTGCGGCAGGGTTTGCGGGTCTTCACCGGGCATCGCCTGCGCCCGCATCGCCGTGCGCGTGGCGCCCGGATTGACCGCGTTGACCCTCAGCGGCATGTTTTCCGTTTCGTGCGCCCAGGAGCGTACCAACGCTTCGATCGCCGCCTTGGACGCCGCGTAGGGCGCCCAGAAGGCTCGTGCCGAGTGTGCCGCGCCGGAAGACATGACGATGGCCCGCCCGGCATCGGACGCCCTTAGGAGGGGGTCGACGGCACGAATCAAGCGCCAGGTCGCGGTGACGTTGATCTCCATCACCTTCTCGAAGGTTTTCGCCTCCACATGTCCGATCGGCGAGATGACGCCCAGGATGCCGGCGTTCGCCACCAGGATGTCGAGCTTGCCCCAGCGTTCGTGGATTGCGCCCCCCATGCGGTCGATGCCGCTCATGTCCGTCAAGTCCAGGGGCACCAGGGTGGCCTCGCCGCCCGCCGCTTTGATCTCGTCGTCCAGTTCTTCCAGTCCGCCGATGGTCCGCGCCACGGCAATCACATGCGCCCCCGCCGCGGCGAGGTCCTTGGCCAGAAAGTAGCCGATGCCGCGCGAGGCCCCGGTGACGAGGGCGGTGCGGCCGGAGAGATCGATCGAGTGGGGCATGCATGGATTCCTGCAGCTTCAACGGTCCGCCCGGTGATATTACGAATCGTGTTTCAGAGAAACCCGGCACGGCCATATTGCAGCGGACGGCAACGGGGTCTACATGCGCGCCGAGCGGGGACGACCCCACTCATTCCCTAAAACGGATGAGGACGACCTCATCGCCATTCGATGATGGAGATGAGAATGGCTTGGCTTGTCCTTTTTGCCGCCGGCCTGCTGGAGATCGGCTGGGCCGTCGGCTTGAAATACACCGAGGGCTTCACCCGGCTGTGGCCGACGCTGGCCACGAGCGCCGGGATCATTGCCAGCTTCGCGCTGCTCGGGGTTGCATTGCGCGTCCTGCCGCTCGGAACTGCCTATGCGGTGTGGACGGGGATCGGTGCGGTCGGCACCGTCCTTTTCGGAATTCTTCTGTTCGGCGAATCGGCGGACGCACCGCGCCTCATCTGCGTCGGGCTGATCGTGGTGGGCGTCGTCGGGCTGAAGCTGGTCACGCCCTGATCACTGCCCGCCCGCCGCCAGCAGCGAGAGCTGGCGCACGTTGTCCGTGCCGTCCTGGTCGGTCAGCCGCGTCGGATAGTCCTTGGTGAAGCAGGCATCGCAGAACTGCGGGGCCTCGTTGTTGCGGGCGGCCTCGCCGACGGCCCGGTAGAGCCCGTCGATGGACAGGAAACCGAGGGAATCGACGCGGATGAACTCGGCCATCTCCTCGACAGACATGCGCGAGGCCAGAAGCTTCGCCGTCGTCGGCGTATCGACGCCGTAGAAGCAGGAGGCGCGCGTCGGCGGGGAGGCGATCCGCATATGGACCTCCCTGGCGCCGGCGTCGCGCACCATCTGCACGATCTTCTGGCTGGTCGTGCCGCGCACGATGGAATCGTCCACGAGCACCACCCGCTTGCCCTCGATCGACTTGCGATTGGCGTTGTGCTTCAGCTTCACGCCCATGTGGCGGATGGAATCGGTCGGTTGGATGAAAGTCCTCCCAACGTAGTGATTGCGGATGATGCCGAGCTCGAAGGGAATTCCTGCCTCCTGCGCAAAGCCAATCGCCGCCGGCGTGCCCGAATCGGGCACCGGCACCACGATATCGGCCTCGACCGGATTCTCGCGCGCCAGTTCCGCGCCGATCTCCTTGCGCACGTCATAGACGTTGCGTCCCTCCACCGAGGAGTCGGGGCGTGCGAAATAGACATATTCGAAGATGCAGAAGCGCTGCTTGGCCGGCTGGAAGGGGAAGAAGCTTTCAATTCCCTGCTCGGTGGCCACCACCATCTCGCCAGGCTGGAGGTCGCGCACGAAGTGCGCCCCCATGATGTCGAGCGCGCAGGTCTCCGAGGCCAGGATATAAGCGCCCTCGAGCTCGCCGAGGACAAGCGGGCGAATGCCTAGCGGATCGCGACAGCCGATCATCTTTTTCGAGGTGAGCGCCACCAGGGAAAAGGCCCCTTCGAGCTGGCTCACCGCATCGATGAAGCGGGCATTGGTGTGGCGCTCCCTGCTGGTCGCCACCAGATGCATGATCGTTTCGGTATCGGAGGTGGAGGAGAAGATCGACCCCTGCTTCTGCAGCCGGCGCTGAACGGTCATGGCATTGGTGATGTTGCCGTTGTGCGCGACCGCCAGCCCGCCGTCGGCAAGCTCGGCAAAGAAAGGCTGCACGTTGCGCAGGCCCGACCCGCCCGTCGTGGCGTAGCGCGTGTGGCCGATGGCGCGCGACCCTTTCAGCCGCTCCAGAACGGCGGGTTTGGTGAAAGTGTCGCCGATGAGCCCGATGTGTCGCTCGACATGGAACTGGCTGCCGTCGAAAGAGACGATGCCTGCCGCCTCCTGGCCGCGATGCTGCAGGGCGTGGAGCCCCAACGTCACGATGGCTGCCGCGTCCTGGCGTCCGAAAATGCCGAAGACGCCGCATTCATCATGGAAATGGTCGTCGGCTTCGCCCGGGAAAGGCAAATCAGTGTTGTCCGCCATTGCTGGCCGCCTCATGCGTTGTTGCTTGCGCTCTGGCGGCCGTTTCGGCCGTCAGTTTTCGTTTGTCTCCGTTCCGGCCGCCGCGTCTGTTTCGGACGACATGCGGTCGAGGATGGACAGTTCCGGATCTTCGGGCATCAGACCCTGCAGCCATTGCCCCATGCCATCCAGAAGCGGGCGCGACTTGGCTTCGGCCACCCATGTCGGAGGGTTCGAGCCCAAAAGCCAGTTCAGGAACAGAAGCGCCACCGCCACCACCAGTATGCCGCGCGCCGCGCCGTAGAGAAAGCCCAGCGTCCGGTCGAGCGCGCCGATTCGCGAATCGATGATGAAGTCGGCGACCTTCATCGTGATCACCGTCGCGATGATCAGCGTCACGAAGAAAACCGCTGCGGCCGCCACCACCAGCGCGATGATCGCACTTCCTATATAGGGAGTCACATAGGGCAGCACCAAGGGGTAGAGCAAATAGGCGGCCACCGCCGCGATCGCCCACGAGGCGATCGACAGGACTTCGCGGGAAAACCCCCGCACCATGGCCAGCATCGCCGAGACCAGCGTGAAACCGACGAGGATTCCGTCAAGCAGCGTAATTGGCATTGTCACCCCAACTCCATATCAGGCGGCATGCCCCCGCACCGATATCCTGCTCATCTTCCGGCCTGCCAGCCGCCATTTCTTTTTCTTCCGTTACGGTGCTCGGGACGCCGCTATCCGGGCGACAAGGTCCGCAAGCGCCTCCGGCCGTTGCACGTTTGCCGAGATGCCGCCCGCCGGCTCCTCGTTTCCCGGTGGCATCACGGCCTGGGCGAAGCCCAGCTTCTCGGCTTCCTTGAGCCGGGTTGCCGCATGGGCCACCGACCGCACCGCGCCCGAAAGGCTGATTTCGCCGAAATAGACGCAATCGGCGGGCAGAGCAAGCCCGGTAAGCGAGGAGACGAGCGCCGCGGCTACGGCAAGGTCCGCCGCAGGCTCCGAGATGCGGTAGCCACCGGCCACGTTCAGATAGACATCATGGGTGGCGAACCGCACGCCGCAATGGGCCTCCAGCACGGCGAGCACCATGGAAAGCCGCGCCGTGTCCCAGCCCACCACCGCCCGCCGCGGCGTGCCGAGGGGGGAGGGGGCGACCAGCGCCTGGATTTCCACAAGGACGGGCCGCGTGCCCTCCATGCCGGCGAAGACCGCCGCTCCGGGAGCGGCGGCAGTGCGCTCGCCCAGGAAAAGCTCGGAGGGGTTCGGCACCTCGGCAAGGCCCCTGTCGCCCATGGCGAAGACGCCGATCTCGTCGGTCGGGCCGAAACGGTTCTTCACGGTGCGCAGGATGCGGTAGTGGTGGCCGCCTTCGCCCTCGAAATAGAGCACGCCGTCCACCATGTGCTCGACCACGCGCGGGCCGGCGATCTGGCCTTCCTTGGTAACATGGCCGACGAGCACGATGGCCGCTCCCGTGGATTTCGCATAGCGGATCATGGCCTGCGCTGCCGCGCGAACCTGCGTGACCGTCCCCGGCGCGGATTCGGCGAGATCCGTCCACAGCGTCTGGATGGAATCGAGGATGACGAGATCCGGCCGCGGCCCGTCGCCGATGGTGGCCAGGATGTTTTCCACATTGGTCTCTGCGGCAAGCTCCACCGGCGTTTCCGCCACGCCCAGCCGCTGCGCCCTGAGACGGATCTGTGCCACCGCCTCTTCGCCCGAGACATAGACGATGCGCAGGCCCTTGGAGGCGAGTGCAGCGGCAGCCTGGGTGAGCAGCGTCGACTTGCCGATGCCGGGGTCGCCGCCCACGAGAAGGGCCGAACCGCGCACGAAACCGCCGCCCGTGGCACGGTCGAGTTCGCCGATGCCTGTGACGATCCTCGGCGCGTCCTCGATGTCGCCCGAAAGCGTCGTCAGCGCGACCGGCCGGCCTGCGCGCGCCTTTCGCAGAGCCTGCGGCCCGCCGCCGATACCGGTCGACGTGCCTTCCTCGACGAGCGTGTTCCACTCGCCGCACCCGTCGCACTTGCCCGCCCAGCGGGCGTGCACGGTGCCGCAATTCTGGCAGACGAACTGGATGCGGGGTTTGGCCATCAGGAGACGGTCCTGTCGACGATTGTGGCCGCGTGTACGCGCGTCATCCCGGAAGCCGGAGCAGAGCGGAGGCTATCCGGAATCCATTCCGGACCACCGAAGAGTCGCGGAATGGATCCCGGCTCGCGGTCGCAAAGCTCCCTTGGCCGGGACGACGGCTGACGGAGTTGCTCGCGGCAAATCAGCATCCCGTCACGCCTCGCCCCCAACATATTCGCGATGATACCGCTGCCCCAGCGACGTCAGCAGTTCGTAGGCGATGGTGCCGGCCGCCGCGGCGACGCTGTCGATGGGCATGTTCGGCCCGAAAAGCTCGATGTGGTCACCCACCGCGACGTCATCGGCGCCGAGGTCGGTGACGTCGAAGAGCGTGAGGTCCATTGTCACGCGGCCCAGCACCGGCACGGCCTGTCCGTGGAAGAACCCGCTCGCGCCGCCGTCTACCGCGCGCAGAGGCACGCCGCCGCCGGAGGCGGCGCGGTGATAGCCGTCGGCATAGCCGGTCGAGGCGACGGCGATAATCGTGTCTCGGGCAAGCGGCGTGGCGCCGTAGCTCACCGTCTCGCCGGCCTTGGCGCGCCTGACCTGCGCGATGCGCGCCTCGGCGGTGACCACCTGGCGCATGGGATTGGGCTTGGTCCCGTTCGGCGCGCCGCCGTAAAGGGCGATGCCCGGCCGGGTGACGTCACACAGGAAATCGCCGCCCAAAAAGATGCCGGCGGAATTGGCAAGACTTGATTCGATTTCTGGAAAAAGCGCCCGAAGCACCTGAAAAGATTCGCATTGTCGCCGATTCATCGGATGATCCGGCGCATCCGCACAGGCCAGATGGCTCATCACCAGGATGGGCGTGAGCGCGCGCGTCAGGGTGTTCTCCTCGGCGAGCGTGCGCGCGCGTTCGGCCGTCAGGCCGAGCCGGTTCATGCCCGTTTCCAGGTGGATCGCGCAGGGACGGGAGCCTTCCCCGTTCCAGCCATGGGCTTCCCAGGTCGACAGGTCGCTTTGCGAATTGAGAACGGGCACGAGTCGCGCCTCGCGATAGACGGCGGCGGCCTCCGTCCCGAACAGCCCGTTGAAGACAAAGATCTGCGCCTCGGGCAGGACGGCGCGCAAGGCCAGCCCTTCGTGCGGCAGCGCCACGAAAAAGCGCCGGCAGCCCGCGGCCCAAAGCGTGCGGGCGACCGGCGCCAACCCGAGGCCGTAGGCGTCCGCCTTCACCACCGCGCTCGCCTCGGCGGGCACGGAGCGCTTTGCCAGCAGGCGGTAATTGTCGGCCAGCGCGTCGAGGTCGATCGTCAGCCGTCCCCCCGCCAGATGCGGCGCCGGGCCGCTGCCGCTCATATGGGGCGCCTGTTCCACGTCTATTCGAAGCGCTCCGGCAGGTGCGATTCTTCTGCCAAATCCGAGAAGCGCGTGAACTCACCCTGAAAGCCGAGATTGACCGCTCCGGTAGGTCCGTGGCGCTGTTTGGCGATGATGACTTCGGCCTTGCCGCGCGCCTCGTTCATCTCCGCCTCCCACTTCAGATGCTCTTCCGAGCCCGGTTTCGGCTCGCGATTGTTCAGATAATACTCCTCGCGATAGACGAAGAGAACCACGTCGGCGTCCTGTTCGATGGAGCCCGATTCGCGCAGGTCCGAAAGCTGCGGTCGCTTGTCGTCGCGGCTTTCCACCTGACGCGAAAGCTGCGACAGCGCGATGATGGGCACGCCGAGTTCCTTGGCCAGCGCCTTCAGGCCGGTGGTGATCTCGGTGATTTCCTGCACGCGGTTCTGGGCCGCCCGGGCGGAGGTGCCCTGCATCAGCTGCACATAGTCGATGACGATGACGTCGAGCCCGCGCTGGCGTTTCAGCCGGCGCGCCCGCGCGGCGAGCTGGGCGATGGAGATGCCGCCCGTCTGGTCGATGAAGAGCGGGATCTTCTGCATCATCTGCGCACAGCCGACCAGCTTCTCGAAGTCCGCCTCGGTGATCTCGCCGCGGCGGATCTTGGAGGAGGGGATCTCCGTCTGCTCGGAGATGATGCGGGTGGCGAGCTGCTCCGACGACATCTCCAGGGAAAAGAAGCCGACGACGCCGCCATTGGCTGCCTTGAAGGAGCCGTCCGCCTGCTGTGCCGGCTCGTAGACCGAGGCGATGTTGTAGGCGATGTTGGTGGCAAGCGATGTCTTGCCCATGCCGGGGCGGCCGGCGAGGATGACGAGGTCGGAGGGCTGCAGCCCGCCCATGCGCCGGTCGAGGTCGCGCAGGCCGGTGGCGATGCCCGAGAGGTGCCCGTCGCGCATGAAGGCGGCGTTCGCCAGGTCGATGGCGGTCTTGGTGGCATCGCCGAAGCTCTCGAAGCCGCCGTCGTAACGTCCGGTTTCCGCCAGTTCGAACAGCCGCCGCTCGGCGTCCTCGATCTGCTCGGCCGGCGCCATGTCGACCGGCGCGTCATATGCGATGTTGACCATGTCCTCGCCGACGGTGATCAATGCCCGGCGTACGGCGAGGTCATAGATGGCGCGGCCGTAATCGGCGGCGTTGATGACGGTCACGGCCTCGGCTGCGAGCCGCGCCAGATATTGCTGGACCGTGAGTTCCCCGACCTTTTCGTTGGCGGGGAGGAAGGTCTTGAGCGTCACCGGGTTGGCCATCTTGCCCATGCGGACGAGCTCGCCCGCCACCTCGTAGATCTTGCGGTGCAGCGGCTCGTAGAAATGCGTGGGCTTCAGGAAATCGGAGACCCGGTAGAACGCGTCGTTGTTGACCAGGATCGCCCCGAGCAATGCCTGCTCGGCCTCAATATTGTTGGGCGCCTCGCGATAAAGAGGCGCCTCCGCTGTGTTGAGCTTGCGGACTGCGTCGGCCATCGGTTCTTCCGTTTTGTCGGTTGCCGGCACAACGACACGATCCGGCACCCCCCAATCAGATGTACTCTCCTAGACCCTCGGGTCGCCGGGTGTAAGCCGTTCCGATGCGTGGCGCGCCGAAGCACCCGATATCCACATGCCGGCTTGCCGGCTGCGGCGGAAAGTACTGTCCCGCTTGACAGGCGAATCACTTCGTCACGGTGGAGAATATTCCTATTCCGCCGCGTCGGTAAACGTCTTTGCCCTTGCAGGTGCGGCCAACCGCTTCTCCGTCTCGCCCATATAGTCGCGCGTGAGCGGCAGCGTGTCGCGTTTCTTGGCGATCTGGATCTGGAAGTTCACCATGTCCTGCCAACGGAAGGAAGCCTCAGAGCCCGCCAGGTAGAACTCCCACATGCGCGCGAATCGCTCATCGTAGATCTCCACCGCCTTGTCGCGATTGGCCATGAAACGCTCGCGCCAGTTCTTCAGCGTTTCGGCATAGTGGAGCCGCAACACCTCGACATCGGTGACGATGAGACCGGATTTCTCGATCGCTGGCAGGATTTCCGACAGCGAGGGGATGTAGCCGCCGGGAAAGATGTACTTGCGGATGAAGGCGTTGGTGACCGACGGTCCGGAGGTGCGGCCGATCGTGTGCAGAAGCATCACGCCGTCGTCGCTCATGAGCTGCGCGCACTTGTCGAAGAACGTACGGTAGTGGTTGATACCCACATGCTCGAACATGCCGACGGAGACGATTCGGTTGAAGGGACCGGAGAGCGCCCGGTAATCGGCGATCTCGAAACGTGCTTTCCCCGCAAGCGCCTCCTTCCGTGCGCGCTCCTGGGAAACCGTGTGCTGCTCTTGCGAAAGCGTCACACCCAGCACGTCGACATCGAACTGGCGCGCCAGGTAAAGCCCCATGCCGCCCCAGCCCGAGCCGATGTCGAGCACCCTCTGGCCCGGCCCGAGTGCGAGCTTGGCGGCGATGTGGCGCTTCTTGGCGCGCTGGGCCTCTTCAAGGGAAATGTCGAGCGTGGGAAAATAGGCGCAGGAATACTGCATGTCCTCGTCGAGGAAGAGGCGGTAGAGCTCGCCCGAAAGGTCGTAGTGGCGCTGCACGTTGCGCCTGGAACGCCTCGCCGGGTTGAACTGGTGCAGGCGACGGAAGAGGAAGCGCAAGCCTTCGCCGAGCTTCATCGCCAGCACCTCGCCCCCGCCGGCCTCAATGTTCTCGTAGGTCAGCTTCACCAGCGCCAGCGGATCGCCTTTTTCGAAGTCCAGCGCGCCGTCCATATAGGCTTCCGGCACAGCCAGCATGGGGTCGAAGGCGATCGCCCGTTCCGCCCGTCTGGAATGGATGACGACATGCACCGGTTCCCCCGACCCGTCGCCGAAATTGTGCACGGCGCCGTCTGCATCGGTGATGGTCAGATTTCCGGTCCGCACCAGGCGCGCAGCCAAATTTGCAAGCAACCGATTCATCACTTACCCCCAAAGCTCTGGGACAATATCATTATGTATCAGATAGCTAGTACTTGAAAAGGCTGGCTGCTTCCGCCGCCGGCAGGGATGGCCGCAGCTGTCGGGATGGTCCGGTGCGCGAAATCCCTTATTCGCTGGGTTTGGTAAGGCTGGGATGCAATTGGTTCAAATCTGCTGAACCGTTGGCTCAGAAAAAGTAAAGGGGCCGGACGTTGCCGCCGGCCCCCTTAAAAATTCCGCCCGGTTGGCGATGTCAGGCGCTCTCGTCCGCCTCGTCGCCGCCGGTCTCTTCGCTCGCCGGAGCGCCTTCCTCTTCCGTGCCGTATTCGGCCTCGGGATCGAAGAACGCCTCGGGGCGCGCGCTTTCGTTGACGTCTTCGCCGTAGATGGCCTCGGCCGAATCGAGTGTCTCGCCGCGTGCCTGCCGTTCGGCCTCGTCATCCGAGCGGGCGATATTGAGCGAGATGGTGACGATCACCTCCGGATGCAGGGCGATTGCCACATTGGTGATACCGATGGTCTTGATCGGCTGGTTGAGCTCGACCTGGTTGCGACCGATCTTGAAGCCTTCCTCGTTGAGGGTTTGCACAATGTCGCGCGGCGAGACGGAGCCGTAGAGCTGGCCGGTTTCGGCGGCCGAGCGAATGGCGACGAAGGTCTTGCCGTCGAGCTTCTCGGCGACGCCTTCGGCTTCCTTGCGCTGCTCGAGATTGCGTGCCTCCAGATCGGCGCGCTGCGATTCGAACTTCTTCTTGTTGGCCGCGTTTGCGCGCAGGGCCTTGCCCTGGGGCAGGAGGAAGTTGCGCGCAAAGCCGTCCTTGACCTTCACGACATCGCCCATCTGGCCGAGCCGCGGGATGCGTTCGAGAAGAATGATTTCCATCGTTTCCGTTTCCTTTCGGCGCCCGGCGCCGGTTGCAATCAGGAGGCAGGTCAGGAAACGGGGTGCCTTGCGGCTGGTTCGCTGTCCTGCCTCGTCGGCAGTTAGGGGCTTCCCGCCCCAACTCGGGATTTTCGTATACCTCGCTCCGCGCCCGCCGCGGGGGAGGGGGCGGGCACCGAAAGTGCCCGCGCCGGCCTTACTTCACCATGTAGGGTAGGAGACCTAGAAAGCGCGCACGCTTGATCGCCCGGGCGAGCTCGCGCTGCTTCTTCTGGCTCACCGCGGTGATCCGCGAGGGCACGATCTTGCCGCGCTCGGAAATATAGCGCTGCAGGAGCTTCACGTCCTTGTAGTCGATCTTCGGCGCGTTGGCGCCGGAGAACGGGCAGGTCTTGCGGCGCCGGTGGAAGGGGCGCCGGGTCGGGATCTGGTTGATGTCGATCATTGTTGGGTTCCCTCACTGCTTTCGCGCTGACGGCGCGGACCATCGTCGCGATCCCGCCGCGGACCATCGTCGCGGTCCCGCCGCGGGCCGTCGTCCCGGTCCCTTCGCGGGCCGCGGTCGTCGCGGCGGCCACGATCGTCGCGGCGCTGCATCATCGCCGACGGTCCTTCCTCGTGGGCGTCCACGCGCACCGTCATGAAGCGCAGGATGTCCTCAGAAAGCCCCATCTGCCGCTCCATCTCTTTGACCGCCTCGGCCGGCGCGTCGAGGTCCATGAGCGTGAAATAGGCCTTGCGGTTCTTCTTGATCCGGTAGGCGAGGGACTTCAGTCCCCAAGTCTCGACCCGGCCGATGCTGCCGCCGCCGTTCTCGATGACGCCCTTGTATTGCTCGACAAGCGCATCGATCTGCTGCGGCGAGAGATCCTGCCGGGCAAGAAACACATGTTCGTAAAGAGCCATTGTCTTGCCTTTCTTCTGCTTTCCTGCCTGTCCGGACCCAGCGGCTAAGCCTCAGCGACCTCCCTTGCCGGAAATCCGGAGAAGAAAGGCGCATGTTGGAGACGGTCGAGAGCGGAGACACGGGAGGCGGAAAACTTCTGTCTTCACGGCGGACGCCAGCGTCCGGCCCTCCGTTCAGCCCCCGGCTGAGACCGGCAGACCGCGCGCTTATACAGGGTTTTGCCCCGGATGCAACCCGTGAACCGGCGTGGCTAAGTGCTACCCGGCACGCTTGACTTCTGGTAGAGAAGGAAGCAGATGGGTTTCCCTTTTCATTCATTTCATAAACCATTGAAAGTAGGGAATAATTATGCGCATTTCGAGATTCTTCGCCTGTTTGGTTGCTATTCTTGCCGCCCTTTGGTCCTTCGCGGCGCCCGCTCAAAGCTTCGATTGCGGCAAGGCCGAAACCAACACCGAGTGGGCCATCTGCAATACGCCCGAACTCGCCAAACTGGATGAGGAACTGGCGAAGACCTATCACCAGCTCCTCGGTTCGGTCGAGGAAGGCTCGGCGCTCGCGAGGAAGTACAAGGAGCTGCAAGTCTCATGGATACACGGCTCCCGCGATCGCTGCGGCGGCAATGTCGACTGTCTGATCCAGGCCTACAACGCCATATCGACGGTCCTGCCGGCGCTGTCGCTCAACAGCCCAGCCAATCCCGCCCAGCAACCCGGTTACCCGTTCGTTCCCGACTGCGGTGCGTCCGCACAAAAGGAAAACGGCGCCGGCGTCACTGACGGTTACAGCAAGGCCGACGATTACAACAAGACGGTCTGCAGCAGCCGCAAGCTGCTGGATGCGGTGCGGCAGATCGACCAGATCGCAGGCGCTTTGAGCCCAAAGCTGCCGGCGCGCTGGAGAGCGGCTTTCGAGGCGCAGCAGTCGGCTTTTCCGAGCACCCCGTACATGTGTCCGCCCGAGACGAAGCTTCAGGAGTGCATTGAGGAAGCTGTCCAGCAGCGTCTGGAGGACGTGAAGAGCCTTGCCGACCTGATGGAAAATCCCGTGGTGAACTGCACGCCTTCCGACATCAGGGTCACGAGCAGCCAGTTCGGTGACGCCGGCATGTCCAAGAGGTTGGACGTGTACTTCTTCACGTATGACGGCGCGGGTGCGTGTGTGCTGCGGGGTTATCCGGCGATCGCAGTCCTCGACGGCGGGGGAGACACACAGCCGGACAATGCCGAATATTCCGGCAGCACCTATTTTTCGAGGGTCCCGGAGCCGCCGTTGCCCGTCGTGCTGTCGCCGAAGAACAGGACGGCCTGGTTCGCACTCAACACGGCCAACGCCTGCGACCCGAGCGCCGGACCCCTCAAGGTGAAAGTCGCGCTGCCGCATTCCCAGAGATGGCTGGAAACACTGGAGTTCCCCTATGCCAACTGTCCCGGCGTCGTGGTCACGCCGATCGCCGCGATATCGACGCTCCTGTCGTCGATCTGAGCGGAACTAGGCCTTCAGCCGGTACCCCGTCTTGAAGATCCACCATACGAGCCCGAGACAGAAGGCGAGGAACAGGGTGATCATGGCGATGCTGATCACCGGGCTCACATCGGCCGTCTCGTAAAAGCTCCAGCGAAAGCCGCTGATGAGGTACAGCACGGGATTGAAATAGGTCACCGTCTGCCAGAATTCGGGCAGCATCTCCACCGAATAGAAGGAGCCGCCGAGAAAGACAAGCGGCGTGACGATGAGCAGCGGGATGAGCTGCAGCTTCTCGAAGTTGTCGGCCCAGATCCCGATGATGAAGCCGAACAGGCTGAAGGTGACGGCGGTCAGCACCAGGAAGAAGAGCATCCAGAAGGGATGCTTGATCTCGATCGGCACGAAGAGATGCGCCGTGGCCAGGATGATGGCGCCGAGGATAATCGACTTCGTCGCCGCCGCACCCACATAGCCGAGCAGGATCTCCACGAAGGAGACGGGGGCGGACAGAACCTCGTAGATGGTGCCGATGAATTTCGGGAAATAGATGCCGAAGGAGGCATTGGAGATCGAGTTCTGCAGGAGCGTGAGCATCATCAGTCCCGGCACGATGAACGAGCCGTACGGGACGCCGTTGACCTCCTCGATGCGCGAGCCGATGGCCGCGCCGAAGACGACGAAATAGAGCGAGGTGGAAAGCACGGGCGAAACCACGCTTTGCAGCATGGTGCGCCGCATACGCGCCATCTCGAATGCGTAAATGGCTTTGACGGCCTCGAAGTTCACCGTGCTTCCTCCACGAGACTGACGAAAATGTCCTCCAGCGAACTTTGCCGGGTGTTGAGATCCTTGACCGTCACGCCGGCCCTGTTGAGGTCGGCGAGCAGGGAGGCGATCCCCGTCCGCTCCGCCTGGGTGTCATAGCGGTAGACGAGCTGCCGGCCGCCGCCGTCGAGTTCGATGTCGTAGCGCCCGAGCGTCTCCGGCAGCGTCGGCATGGCTTCGTTCAGTTCGAGCGTCAGCTGCTTCTTGCCGAGCTTGCGCATCAGTTCGCTCTTCTCGTCGACGACGACGAGCCGGCCCTTGTTGATCACGCCCACGCGGTCGGCGATCTCCTCGGCCTCTTCGATATAGTGGGTGGTCAGGATGATCGTGACGCCGGCTTCCCGCAGCCGGCGCACAAGCTGCCACATGTCCTTGCGCAACTCCACGTCGACACCTGCCGTTGGCTCGTCGAGAAAGAGGATCTGCGGCTCGTGCGCCAGTGCCTTGGCGATCATGACACGCCGCTTCATGCCGCCGGAAAGCTCGAGGATCTTGTTGCCCTTCTTGTCCCAGAGGGAAAGGTCTCTCAGGATCTGCTCCACTAGCTGCGGATCGGGCTTCTTCCCGAACAGGCCGCGGCTGTAGCTCACCGTATCCCAGACCGTCTCGAAGGTCTCCGTATGCAGTTCCTGCGGCACGAGGCCGATCAGTTGCCGCGCCGCGCGGAAATCCTCGATGATGTCGTGGCCGCGCACCGTGACCGTGCCGGTGGTCGGGTTCACGAGGCCGCAGATGATGGAAATGAGCGTCGTCTTGCCGGCGCCGTTCGGGCCGAGAAGCGCCAGGATCTCGCCGTTGTGAATCTCGAGATCGATCCCGTGCAGGGCGGTAAACCCCGAATCATAGACCTTGGAAAGCTCTGAGATGGAAATCGCGTGCTGCATGGAGACCAACAAGAGGCTGAAATGGTGTGCGAAAGGACGCCAGGCAAACCGCCAAGGAAAGCGCCGGATGACGAAGCCGGTTTCATATAGGCGACTTGCCGCCAGGATGCCATACCGGGCACGCAAAGACGCCTGACTTCTCCTGACAGGAGAGGAGAAAATCCCCTTTCAAGTCAAACGATTGCAGGATCCAGCTCGGCTACGGAGGCAAGTTGGAGCGTTCGGCAGCGGCCCCCGCCGGCACCTCCGCGGCGATGAACGGCATGACCAGGCAAAACCGATACGTATCAGGCTCCAAGCGGGCGGCCGCGGCGGTTTCCACCGGGGATGGCGCGCATCGCGCACGAAAACTCAAGAGGCTTGACGGCGGGGGCATGTTGGGCCACCACCTGCGACCCGAATGGATGAGCTTTGGGAGTAGCCTGCGATGGGCATCGCTTTCACTTTTCCCGGCCAGGGCAGCCAGGCCGTCGGCATGGGGCGTGAACTGGCCGAGGCCTTCGGCGAGGCGCGCGATGTCTTCGAGGAGGTGGACGAAGCGCTCAATCAAAGGCTGTCCAGGATCATGTGGGAAGGGCCCGAGGACGAGCTGACGCTGACCGCCAATGCGCAGCCCGCGCTGATGGCCGTTTCCATGGCCGCTCTCGGCGTGATGGCGAAAGGCGGTCTGTCGATTCGCGACAAGGTGGCTTATGTCGCCGGGCATTCTCTGGGCGAATATTCCGCACTGTGCGCCGCCGGCACGTTCAGCCTCACCGACACCGCGCGCCTGCTGCGCATCCGCGGCAACGCCATGCAGGCGGCCGTCCCCGTCGGCGAGGGCGCTATGGCCGCCATCATCGGGCTGGAGCCGTCGGATGTAGAAGCCATCTGCACCAAGGCGGGGCGCGGCTCCGTGTGCCAGGTCGCCAATGACAATGGCGGGGGGCAACTCGTGATCTCCGGTGCCAGGCCCGCGGTGGAGGAAGCGGCCCGGCTGGCCGGTGAGAAGGGCGCCAAACGCGCCATAATGCTGCCGGTCTCCGCCCCCTTCCACTCCGCGCTCATGGCGCCGGCAGCCGAGCGGATGCGCGAGGCGCTGGCCGAGGTGAAGGCGAACCCGCCCGCCGTGCCGGTCGTGGCGAATGTCAGTGCCACGCCGCTGTCAGATCCGGAAGAGATCGCCGCCAGCCTGGTAGAGCAGGTGACGGCGCGGGTGCGCTGGCGCGAAACCGTCGATTGGCTCGGCGAGAACGGTGTCGACACGCTCTTCGAAATCGGTTCAGGCAAGGTGCTGAGCGGTCTTGCCCGCCGGATCAACCGTGAGATAAAGCCCGTCACCGTCAACACGCCCGCCGATGTCGAAGCGGCGATGAAGGTGCTCGGCTGAGGAATATGTTCGAGGAAGGAACAGGCCATGTTTGATCTCACCGGCCGCAAGGCACTGATAACCGGCGCATCCGGCGGCATCGGCGAGGCCATCGCCCGCGCGCTGCACGCCCGGGGCGCCACCGTCGGCCTGCACGGCACGCGCGTGGAGAAGCTGGAGGCGCTGGCCGGAGAACTCGGCGAGCGCACGAGGATCTTTCCCGCAGACCTGTCTGACCGCAGCGAAATCAAGGCGTTGGCCCAGAAGGCCGAATCAGAGCTCGAAGGCGTGGAAATCCTCGTCAACAATGCCGGCATCACGCGAGACGGCCTGTTCGTGCGCATGAGCGACGAGGACTGGGATTCCGTGCTGGATGTCAATCTCGGTTCCGTCTTCCGCCTGACCCGGGAACTCACCCATCCCATGATGCGCCGCCGTTTCGGCCGCATCGTCAACATTTCCTCGGTCGTCGGCGTCACCGGCAATCCCGGCCAGGCCAACTACTGTGCCTCGAAAGCCGGGCTGATCGGCTTTTCCAAGTCGCTCGCCCAGGAGATCGCCACCCGCAACGTCACCGTCAATTGCGTGGCGCCGGGCTTCATCGAAACAGCCATGACCGGAAAGCTGAACGAGAAGCAGCGCGATTCGATCATGGGGGTCATCCCCATGAAGCGCATGGGCACGGGCGACGAGGTCGCCTCGGCCGTTCTCTATCTCGCTTCCGACGAGGCGGCCTATGTGACGGGCCAGACGATCCACGTGAACGGCGGCATGGTAATGATCTGAAGTTCCTGGAGAGCAAGGCGCCCCGCCGGTGTTCCGTGGCACGCCGATCCGTGATATTCGCGCGGGTCGAGATGACAATGCCGTTGATAGAGGCATCTTTTCAGCTTGATTAGCGGCTATCCTGCCGCTAACGAAGACCGCAAATTCATGAAGTCGAGGGTTCCCACATGAGCGATACTGCAGAACGCGTCAAGAAAATCGTCGTCGAGCACCTTGGCGTCGATGCCGACAAGGTTACCGAACAGGCCAGCTTCATCGATGATCTCGGCGCGGACAGCCTCGACACCGTCGAACTGGTGATGGCCTTCGAGGAAGAGTTCGGGGTCGAGATTCCCGACGATGCCGCGGAAACGATCCTTACCGTCGGCGACGCGATCAAGTATATCGAGAAGGCAACGGCCTGAGGCCCGCAAAATGCGGGGTAAAGCAGCGTCAATGGCGAGATAATCCATAAGATGAGACGCGTCGTCGTCACGGGTATGGGACTCCTCTCGCCGTTCGGTGTGGGAGTCGAGCACGGTTGGAAGTGCTTGCTGTCCGGCAGAAGCGCGGCCAGGCGCATCGACCAGTTCGAGGTCGACGACCTGCCGTGCAAGATCGCCAACATCATCCCGCGTGAGGGCGAGGGGGCGTTCGATCCGGACGCCTTCCTCGAGCCGCGCGAGCAGCGCAAGGTCGGTGAGTTCATCACCTACGGCATTGCCGCCGCCGACCAGGCCTTGGCCGATTCGGGGTGGCTGCCGCAGAACGATGACGACCGCAACGCCACCGGCGTGCTGATCGGATCGGGGATCGGCGGCATCGAGGGTATTGCCGAGAACGCGCTGCTTCTGCGCGAACGCGGTCCGCGGCGCATCAGCCCGTTCTTCATCCCCGGCAACATCATCAATCTGGTCTCCGGCCAGGTATCGATCCGCCACGGGCTGAAGGGGCCGAATCACGCCGTGGTCACGGCCTGCTCGACCGGCGCGCACGCCATCGGCGACGCGGCGCGGCTGATCATGCTGGGCGATGCCGACGTCATGCTGGCCGGCGGGACGGAATCGCCGGTTACCCGCCTTTCGATGGCCGGATTCTCCGCCTGCAAGGCGCTGTCAACCAATTATAACGACACGCCCGAGAAGGCGTCCCGTCCCTATGACCGCGACCGCGACGGTTTCGTCATGGGCGAGGGGGCCGGGGTCGTGGTTCTGGAAGAGCTCGAGCACGCCAGGGCGCGTGGCGCGAGGATCTATGCCGAGATCGTCGGCTACGGCCTGTCGGGCGACGCCTATCACATTACCGCGCCGTCCGAGGACGGCGACGGCGCCTATCGCTGCATGAAGGCGGCGATCAAGCGCGCGGGCCTGACGCCGGGCGACATCGACTACATCAACGCCCATGGCACCTCCACCATGGCCGACACGATCGAATTGGGTGCCGTCGAGCGCCTGGTCGGCGATGCGGCCGGGAAGATCTCCATGTCGTCGACCAAGTCCTCGATCGGTCATCTCCTTGGCGCGGCGGGGGCGGCCGAGGCGATCTTCTCGATCCTGGCCATCCGCGACAACATGGTTCCGCCGACGATCAACCTGGACAATCCCGAAGCGGAAACGGCGATCGACCTCGTTCCCAACCAGCCGCGCGAGCGGTCCGTCGACGTCGCCCTGTCGAACTCCTTCGGTTTTGGAGGAACCAACGCCTCGTTGGTCTTCCGGCGTTTCGAGGCTTGACGGCGCGCGTCGCCGGGCCTCGTGGCCAGAAATTTGACGCATTGTGTATCACTCTATTGGTGATTCCGTCTAACGGAAGGGAGCCGTTTGAACGCGATGAGCGGAAATTCGGATAACTTGGGCGAGAGGAACGGCGAAGGCCCGAAACGGCCGATCGCCGCCAGATCATCGCACGAGGTGCTCCGGCCTCAGAAGGGCACGCCCCCGCCGCCCAGGCGCTCCCGTGGCTCGCGCAACCAGTTCGTCGTGTTCATGAACTTCGTCCTGTCCTGCGTCGTTTTCCTGGTGGTCGTCGCCGGTGCGGCATTTTATTTCGGCAAGCGCGAGTTTGATGGCCGGGGGCCGTCGACCACCACCGAGACGGTCATGATTCGCCCCAATACGGGCGTGCGCGAGATCGCCGATATGCTCGAGAGGCGAGGCCTCATCAGCGACGCGCGCATCTTCCTGCTCGGCGTTCGCGCCTACGATGCGGACAGCAACCTCAAAGCGGGTGAGTACGAGATCAAGGCCGGCGCATCCATGCACGAGATAATGAAGCTTCTCGAGAGCGGCAAGTCCGTCCTTTACTCGCTGACGCTCCCCGAAGGGCTTACGGTCGAACAGGTGTTCGAGCGGGTGGCGAATACGGAAGAACTTTCCGGCGAATTGCCCGAGGAGTTGCCGCCGGAAGGGAGCCTCGCCGCCGATACGCTTCGCTTTACGCGTGGCCTCTCGCGCAAGGAAGTGATCGAAAAGCTTCACGCCCATCAGGAAGAACTGGTGGAGAGCATCTGGGAGCGCCGCGCGGAAGGCCTTCCAATTGACGATATCCAGGAATTCGTGACGCTTGCCTCGATTGTCGAGAAAGAGACCGGCATTGCGGACGAGCGTCCGCGCGTGGCTGCCGTCTTTCTCAACCGGCTAGAGCGCGGCATGCGGCTCCAGTCAGACCCGACGATCGTCTACGGTCTTTTCGGCGGCAAGGGAAAACCGGCCGAGCGACCCATCTACCGCTCCGACCTGGAGAAGGAAACGCCCTACAACACCTATCTGATCGACGGGTTGCCGCCCACGCCGATTGCCAATCCCGGGCGCGCGGCACTGGAAGCGGTCGCCAATCCGTCGGTTACCGATGAGCTATATTTCGTTGCCGATGGCACGGGCGGGCATGTCTTCGCCGAGACGCTTGAGGAGCATAACGAGAACGTTGCCCGCTGGCGCGACATCGAACGACAGAGAACTGCAGAGGCCGAAGAGAAGGAGCCGGCCGGAAACGCGGGCGACGGGCAGAACGCCTCTGACTAGAGAGCAATTCCAGGAAAAAGTGGAAGCCGGTCTTCCGTCCGGAGTTGTGTGGATCATATGGTTGGATCAGTTCACCGTTTCCGTGAAACGGTGAACTTGTTCTAGAGCATTTTGCAGCCAAGTGGAATCACTTGGCGTGGCACATATGCGGCGAAAACAAACAGATAGAGCAGCCAAGCGAACGAATGTGAGCGCTCTCTGCTCTAGGTGCGGGGTACCGCTGGAAAGGCGGCAGGAAAAGCATGAAGCGACAAAGCATGACGGGGTTCGCCCGAGCCGTGCTCGAAAACGAAATCGCGGCGGTCACCTGGGAGCTGAAATCCGTCAATGGCCGCGGCCTCGAAGCGCGCCTGCGCCTTCCCCATGGCCTCGAACGGCTGGAACAGCCGGCGCGGACGTGCATCGCGAAGTGCTTTTCCCGCGGCAGCATTCACGCCAATCTTTCGCTCAGCCGCGGTGAGGCGTTGTGCCGGCCGGTTGTCGACGAGGCCTTTCTGGCCGAGGTCGCGGCCCTGGCCGACCGCCTGTGCAGGGACTACGGCACAGCACCCGCCACCGCCGACGGGCTGCTCGCCTTGCGCGGGGTCATGGAATTGCCTGACGCGAGCGCCGACGAGACGGTGACCGCCCGGCTCGACGCCCTGGCGCTCAAGGCACTGGATGCGGCGCTGGAGGACCTTGCCATGGCCCGTGCCGAGGAGGGTGCGTCCTTGGCGGCCGTTCTGGAAGGCCACCTGAGCGCGATCGAGGACCTCGTCCGGAAAGCCGAAGACGATTCCGCGCGCGAGCCGGCCGCCATTCGCGCCCGCCTCGAGGGACAGGTACGGTTGTTGATGGACGCCGCCCCGACGCTCGACGAGCACCGGCTTCATCAGGAGGCTGCCTTTCTCGCCACCAAGGCGGATATCCGTGAGGAGCTCGACCGGTTGAAGACCCATATCGCATCCACCCGTGCGCTGCTTGCCGCAGACGGCCCGGTGGGGCGCAAGCTCGATTTCATTGCGCAGGAATTTAACCGCGAATCGAATACGCTGTGCTCCAAGTCGAATGCCGCTTCGGTGACGGCGATCGGCCTCGAACTGAAGGTGGTCGTCGATCAGTTCCGGGAGCAGGTGCAGAATTTGGAGTAGCGACCGTGGAACCGGATCTTCCCTCCGCCGGCATTCGCCGCAGGGGCATCATGCTCGTCCTGTCCTCGCCTTCCGGCGCCGGCAAGTCGACGATCGCGCGCAATCTTCTCGAGAAGGACAAGGAGTTTGCCCTGTCGGTCAGCGTGACCACGCGGCCGCGCAGGGCTAGCGAGATCGAAGGCGTGCACTACCACTTCAAGACCCAGCGCGAATTCGAGATGCTGCGCGACAGCGATGAACTCCTCGAATGGGCCGAAGTGCACGGCAACCTCTACGGCACGCCGCGCAAGCCGGTGGAGGAGGCGATCGCTGCCGGCCGCGACATGCTGTTCGATATCGACTGGCAGGGCGCCGCACAGCTGCGCGAGAAGATGCGCGGCGACATCGTGTCCGTTTTCGTCCTGCCCCCGACGATCCGCGAGCTTCTGGCGCGGCTGAAACGGCGCGCCGAGGATCCCGACAACGTCATTGAAACGCGCCTCAAGAACGCCCGCCAAGAAATCGAGCAATGGCGCGACTACGACTACGTCATCGTCAACGACGACCTGACGCGCGCTTTCAAGGCTGTTCAGGCAATCGTCACCGCGGAGCGCCTGCGCCGCGACCGGCGGCCGGGGCTGTTCGATTTCGTCGCCGGCCTGCTGGAGGAAAAGCCGGAGTGAGAAACGGCCCGTGCGGGGCCGGATAGCCGGTTCAACCGTGTCGAGGCGCGGCTACTCGGCAAAGCGAATAGGGCGCTGACCAGCCCAGACCTTCACCTGCCCTTAAAGCGCATTCGCCAGCATCACGAATTCTCCGACGCTCAGTGTTTCCGCCCGCCGTGTCCCGTCGATCCCGGTCGCGGCCAGGAGCGCCTCGCCGCCGAGGCGTTTCAGGCTCTGGCGCAGCATCTTGCGCCGCTGGCCAAAGGCGGCTTCCGTCACCCGTGCCAGCTTCCCCGCCTCGACCGGCAGGGGTGTCTTTTTCGGCACGATCTCGACGACGGAGGAGGTGACCTTCGGCGGGGGCGTGAAAGCCTCCGGTGAGACGTCGAAGGCGATACGCGCATCCGTTCGCCAGCCGGCAAGCACGCCGAGCCGGCCATAATGTCGGCTGCCGGGCGGGGCGACGATGCGCTCGGCGACCTCGCGCTGGAACATCAAAGACATCGATTGGTAGAAGGGCGGCCAGCGTTCCGGCGTCAGCCAGCGGATAAGCAGCTCCGTGCCGATATTGTAAGGCAGGTTGGCAACCAGCTTCACCGGCCCGGCTCCCACAGCCAGGCGGGCGAAATCCACCGCCAGCGCGTCGTCGGCCACGATCTCCAGCCGCCCCGGGTAGTGCGCCGCGATTTCCTCGAGAGCCGCGATGCAGCGCTCATCTCGCTCGACAGCCACCACCCTTGCCGCGCCCTCGCTCAGCAGCGCGCGCGTCAGCCCGCCCGGACCCGGCCCCACCTCGATGACGGTTGCGTGCTCGAGAGGTGCGGCGACGCGCGCGATCCTGCGGGTCAGATTGAGGTCGAGGAGAAAATTCTGGCCCAGCGCCTTTTTGGCGAAGAGACCATGCCGCTGGATTACCTCGCGCAGCGGCGGCAGGCCGTCCATGCTCATCGGCTGTTTCGCGCGGCATTGTCCGCCAGCTGCCGCGCAAGCCTGATGGCGGCCACCAGGCTGTCGGGGCGGGCGCGACCCTTGCCCGCGATGTCAAAGGCGGTGCCGTGGTCGGGGGAGGTGCGGATGAAGGGCAGGCCGAGCGTGACGTTCACCGTTTCGTCGAAGGCCAGCGTCTTGACCGGGATGAGCGCCTGGTCGTGATACATGCACAGGGCAACGTCGTATTTTCTTCGCGCGGCCGCATGGAACATCGTGTCGGCTGGGAGGGGCCCGAAGGCGTCGAAGCCCTTTTCGCGCAGTGCGGCGATGGCCGGGGCAATGATGTCGGCGTCCTCGCTGCCCATCGCGCCGCCCTCGCCGGCATGCGGGTTGAGACCGGCGACCGCGAGCCGGGGAGAGGGGATGGCAAAGCGCTCCGCCAGATCCCGCCCGACGATTTCGCCAGCCCTTTCCACCATCTCCCGGGTCAGGCTTGCCGCCACCTCCTTCAATGGCTGGTGCACCGTGACGGGAACGGTCCGCAATTCGGGTCCGGCCAGCATCATGATGGGCGTCGCCGGCACGCCGGCCGCCTTCTCCGCGAGATGCCCGAGGAACTCCGTGTGCCCGGGGAAGCGGAAGCCGGCGTCGTAAAGCGGCTTCTTGGCGATGGGGCAGGTGACGAGACCCGCCGCGCGCCCGCCGAGCACGTCCTCCACGCCGCGCGTGATCGCCTCGATCACACCGGCTGCATTGGCGCCGGAGGGATTTCCCGGCGCATCCTCCAGCCGGTTTTCCAACGCCACCACCGGCAGGGCCGACCCGAAATGCGCGGTGGCTTCTTCGGGCGTCGTTTCGGCGATTGGAACGTCGATCTTCAACCGCCGCGCGCGCGCGGCAATGAGTGCGGCGTCGCCCAGCACGTAAAAGGCCGGCAGTGTCTCGGAACGGCTTTGCCACGCGGCAATCAGAATCTCCGGACCGATCCCGGCGGGCTCGCCGATGGTGACTGCCAGTGGATGGGGGGGCGGTCCGCTCACCAGGGCTTTACCGGCGCGCTCAGCGCTTGATGATGCGCGAGCGCTCCCGCAGCTCGGTCATGATCTGCTCCGAGAGCTGCTCCATCGTCTCGTCGCCCGTTTCCTGATCCTCGAAAACGAGCTTGGCGACATGGTCGTCGGAGACCTGACGGGCACTGCACACGCCGATGAACTCCACGCCGTGTTCCGTCTCGCGCACCGGCGTGGCGTTGCCAGGACTGGTGTTGGCGACCTGTTCCTTCCACTCCGCCGGCAGTTCCGGCCCGAGCACTCGGCCCATGTCCCGCACCGTTACGTCGACCAGACCCTTGGCGAACTCCACCGTGTTCTCGCACCCCTGAAAGCGGTCGCGCATGGACTGCGCTTCGCGTTTGCGTTTGGCAAGAAGGGCCGACCGCTGGCCGGAAGGAATGACGAAGATCACCCGCTGCAGCGTATATTCCATGGCGGTCGGTTTTTGGCCGCCCTGCTGCAGCATGCGCTGCACGACATCCTGCTCCGTCAGGGAATCCGAGGAGCGCTGCCGAGCCCGCACCACCTGGCCCCAGCCGATCTGGGTACGGATAAAATCCTTGAAGTGCTGCTTGGTAACCCCTGATTCGGCGAGGATCTGGTCGAGTTGCGCCACCGTCATGTTGTTCGACGAGGCAAAGTTGTTGTAGGCGTTGTCGACCATTTCGTCGGTCACGGGAACGTTGAGCCGCGCCATCTCTTGCTGCCGCAGGGTCTGCTCGACCATCTCCTCGGCTGCAAGCTCATTGACGTTGCCGCCGCGTCGCATCAGCCGCAAAAGCGCGGCCCGGCGCTCGATGTCGTAGCTCGTCACTGCCTGGTTGTTGACCACCCAGCGGACTTCCGTCGCCGCGGCGGGCGTGGTCGGCACTGCTGTAGCGCTGAAGAGAGCGGCTGCCCCGCAGATGAAGGCGGCAGACAGGCGGATCCTTGTCCGTCGCATTGTTCTGACCTGGTTGTTCATATCTAACCGACTACAAGCTCCGATTTTCTTCTCCCTTAGCCGCAATGCTGGGCAGAACCATGACGTTATCGGCTAGTTGGTTCGCCCGAAGGCGCCGGGCGCCGTGCCGAACTCGCCCAGAGTGCGCAGGGAGATGTTAAAGCCGAAGCTGAATTCCTGTTCCCCGTTGTTACGGTCGCGTTCCTGGCTGAAACGCATTGTATAGATAAAGCACTCGTCGTCATAGGCAAAGCCGAAGGAGTTTTTCACCATGATCTGTTTTTCCAGGTCATAGGTTCCCGAGGCGAATGCGCGCCAGTTCTCGTGTAGACGCACGGACGTTCCCCCGCTCACCTCGCGGCGGTCTTCATCGAAACCGTAAAGCGGCTGCGCCTCGATAAAGGCGTACTGCACATTGGCGGTGACCGGTCCGACGGTCGCTCCGGCGCGCAGGTCGGTGCGGCGCAACGCGAAGGTTTCCTCGTCGAAGCGCCCGCCTGCCGAGAGCGAGAGGCCGCTTGGCGTCGTGATCCCGACGAGGCCGACGAAATCCGAAATGTCGGTCTCGAGTCCGGAGTAGGCGCCCGCGTTCACCAGGTCCGCAGAGGCATAGGAGTTCACGCCGCCCAGATGATAGGACTGGCCGAACAGGCCGTGCGCCGTCCAGCCGTCGCCGAAGCGGCCTGAATAACGGATGCCGAGATTGGCGCGCGTCCCACCTTCGATGCGGTCGTAGCCGGAAAACTTGTCGCGCTCGAACAGCGTGGTCGCGTCGAACACCATCGACTGGGCGTCTTCGTTCGGAATGCCCAGTTTGTCATGATAGGGCTCGTCCGGACGTACGAATATCTGCCCGGTCGGCTCCAGCACATGGGTCGAACTGGCCGTGGAGAACAGGACCGGCCACCGCGCCTCGAGCCCGGCCGTGGCCATGGCGCGGTAATAGGAGGTGCGGATGTCGCTTCGCGTCTGCGCGCCGTCGATGGTGAAATTCTCGATACGCCCCACCGCCTCGGGAGAGAGGTTCGCGTGGATGGTATCGCCGCGCGCGTGCAGGATCGGTGTGAGCACCAGCCCGTTGTCCGTCACGAAGGAACGCTTCCATTCGGCCTGCGCGGTGAGGCGCGCCGAGTCGCCTTTGAGCCCCTGGAGCTTGGTGGGGTTGTACATGCCTTCGTCGCGGTAGAGCCCTTGGGCGTTCACGTCCAGGTTCAGTTCGCCGCCCGCCAGCGGCTCGTCGGGGGTGTAGGAATAGTCGAAGCTCGGCAAAACCCAGGGCTGGCTCGCATGCCGGCCGCCGATCGAGTCTTCCTGGACGTGGAAGTGGTAGGCGTGCAGATCGAAATAGTTTCGGTCGTCGAGGCCGATCAGGTAGAGCTCGGAGCGGTGCACCGCCTGGTCAAACCCCTCGATCTCGTAGGTCCGGGAAAAGTTCTTGTCCGACTGCACCAGGACGTCCCAGCCGAACGACCAGCGCGGATTGATGTCGAAATGGCCTTGTGAGCCGATCATCCCGCGCTCTTCCTGGAGCCGGTCGACTTCCCAGTTTTCCCAGGCCTCCGGCTCCTGCTGCGAGATGCCGGCGATCTTGAGATTGTACCGACCGTTGTTGAACTGTTGGCGCCATTCCGCTTCGCCCAGGAAGCCCTGCTTGGAATAAGGGGTCACCGCGACCGTCAGGTCATAGGTCGGCGAAAGCGCCAGATAATAGGGCACCTTTACGCCGTATCCGCGCTCGCTGCCGCCCAAAATGCTCGGCATGAGAAAGCCGGACTTGCGTTCCACCGTTGGGTCGGCGATTTCGAAAGCGGGCAGGAATGCGAGCGGCACGCCGAAGAACTCGAAACGGGCGCGTTCGAACCGGATGGTCTTCGCTTCGCCGTCCCAGATGATCTTCCGCGCCTTGACCTGCCACAGCGGTGGCCGATCGGGGCGCTCCTCACAGGGTTCGCAGGCGGTGTAGACGCCCCGGTTGAAGGTGGTGACCCTGCCGCCGGCGCGCTCGGCGGATTCGGCCGCGAAATAGGTCTCGTCGATCGTCTCCACCCTGAGCGCCTCGACGAAGCCATCGCTGAAATCGTCGGTGACGTCGATCTGGTCGGCATAGATGCGGTTGCCGTCGCTCTCGATGATCTCGACATTGCCGCTGGCGATCACCCGCGAGGTGGAGCGGTCGTAGGTGACGCGCTGAGCGACCAGACGGTTGCCGGCATACTCGATCTGCACCCCGCCCACGGCGGTGATCGTATTGCGGTCGTTGTCATAGACGAGGGTATCGGCGCTGAGCAGCATCTGCGCGTCCTCGGGCAGGTCGCGCTCGCCGAAGCCGTCCACCTGAGCGGCGGCGACCGAAGCGGCCGCAACCAGGGCAATGATCGCCACGCCCGCTCTTGCGCGCAAACGGCGCGTCAAGCGGTTGGTTCCGCGGCCCCTGTCTACCGCTCCCCCCAACTATCCGTCCTCCTTGAACAACAGGAAAGTGACCCCGAAAAACATTGCAACCAAAACAGGTGTCCATGCAGCGATGAAAGGTGGGACGAAGCCGGCGCTGCCGAACGCCTTCACGAGAACCGAAACCACATAAAGCAGAAAGCCGGCGACGATTCCACCCAGAATCACCGCCGCCGATTGCCCCATCCTGGTGAACCGCATGGAGACTGTTGCGGCAATCAGCGTCATGGCCACGAGCAGGGCGGGTAGCGTCACCAGTGAGTGAAAGTGCGTGGCGAAGGCGTTGGCGCGCAAACCGAAAGAACGGGCCACCTCGATGCGGCTCGGCAATTCGAAGATCGACACCGCCTCCGGCTGCGTGAGCTGCTGGCCGACCAGCTCGGGCCGTAAATTCGTGGCGACACTCACCGTCTCGACCTGCTCCGGCGCACTGGTTCCTTCTCGCCGCGTCACGTCCCGCAGCTCCCAATAGCCGTCACGAAGCCACGCGCGGCGCGCGTCGAGCCTTTGAGCGATTCGTCCCTCCTCGTCCATGATCAGAAAGGTCGGACGTACCAGCTCGGTCCCTCCATCGAGGGCGCTCTCTGCACCGATCACCGTTTCGCCTGCGTCGGTGCGCTGCTTGATCCAGCGTTCGTTCTGCGTGTTGGCCGGCGTGTCGGCGCCGCGCACCTCCGCCTCGACGGCCTGCGCCTTGGAGAAGCCGGCGGCGGCGATGGGGTTGAGAGCCAGGGCCGAAAGCAGTCCGAAGAGGAAAGCCCCGAGCGCGATGGGTGCCAGGAACTGCCAGGCTGAGATGCCGGCCGCCCGGGCGATCACCAGCTCATATTTGCGGTTGAGGCTGATGAGGGTGGCCATCGCCGCGATCAGACCGATGAAGGGAACGGCCTGCTGCATGATGATCGGCAGTTGCAGCGCCGCAAGGCCCAAGGCCCATTGCGCGGAGTAGCCTTCGAGGCCGGCGGCGCGGCCGGCGATCTCGGTGAAGCTGACGATGAAAACCAGCGCCGCCACGCCGATGAAATTCCACGCAGTGATGACGGCATAGCGCCGCAGGAAGTATCTGCCGAGGGTCAGTCCGATCATGCGCGTCCCCTCGGGCCGAAGCGGCGTGCGGTGCGCGCGCCGAATCCGGCAAGTGCTTCGCGGTCGCGCTGGAAGCGCGCGCTCAGCCGCTCCACCCAGTGCGTCGGCAATTCCATCACGCGGTTGCTGGCGATGAAGCCGATGCAAATGATGATCGTGCCGATCGGCACGGCATAGAGCATGAAGGAGAAGAACGGCACCGATTCCGCCTCGTTGCCGGCGTAAAAGCCCGCCCAGCGCACGGCGAGCCCGATGGCGAGCGTCGTCACCAAAGGGTGCAGCCGCGCCTCGCGGAAGGATCGCGCGTCGCCGGCGACGGCGATGCCGATCAGGGCGAAGACGATGGGATAAAGCCACTCCGACAGCCGCATGTGCAGTTCCGCCCGGAAGGCCTGGGGATATTCGGCGAAGAACTTGTCCTCCGGGTCCGGGTTGAGGAGATAAGGCAGGTATTGGTCCTTCGGGTAGAGCGTCGGCCGGTCGGAGCCGTTGGTGAATTGCGACAGGTCCATCGGCAGCGACTCGAAGCGGATGATCGACACGTCGCCGCTACCCGACTGGCGCTGGATCTCCCCGTCCTGGAGCACGAGAACGCTGCCCGTCTCCCGCTCGACCGTGGCGCCGCGGCGGGCGTGGTAGACAAGCTTCATGTCCGGCGCGCGCGTGTCCACGACGAAAATGCCGCCGAGCTGTCCGTCGGCCCGCCGTTCCGAAATCTGCACGAAGATCCCGTCATCCACCTTCTGGAAGGTTCCCTCCTGCACCAGGGTGGCGATCAGGTCCGCATTGGCGCTGGCCAGCGTCTGGCGCAGCGCCTGGCGCGCGAAGGGCTCCAGCGTGTTGTTGATGGCGAAGGCGGCGATGCTCGAGATGATGGCGATCGTGAGGATCGGGCGGATGATGGTGCTGCGTGGACTTCCCGCGGCGTTGATGACGACCAGCTCGGAGTCCGCATTCATGGTCGCCAGGGTATGGGCGACGGCAATGCCGATGGCGAACGGCATGATGATCGGAATCACCGCCGGCAGCGCCAGCGCCGCCACGGCGAAGAAGGTGGCCGCGGATTGCCCGTTGCTCGTCACGATATCCAGCCGGTTGAGCACCTGCGTGGTCCACACGATGACGAGCACCCATGCGAGCGCCGCGGCGAAAATCGCCAGGGTGCGCCGCAGGATATAGTACTCCATCACTCTCATGGGCGGAAACCGTCCTTCCCGTTGATCGCCACAGGCCCTTGGGGCACCCGCGTGCCACGCTGTACAACACTGTCTCTCCGCTTTGGAAGGACCGGCGGAAAATGTCCCCGTGCCAGTGTGTCGCGCACACGCTTAACCGCGCGGTAAGGAACGCGGTTAATGATTGGTTGCATGCTGCGACCATTGCATTGCGGCCGCCCTCTTGTCATCTTTCCGAAAAACGCCAAGATCGCGCCATCCGCGCAAGAAGATTCCCATCGAGACAGGAAACCCCATGACCGAGAGACCGACCGTCGCCTTCGCGAAGCTTTCCCCGCCGAAAAAGGGGAGCGTCATCGTGCTAGCGCCAGAGGGAGGTGCATTGGGCGAGGCGGCTCGGGCGTGCGACCCCGCTGGAATTCTCCCGAAGGCATTCGCGGCAGCCGATTTCAAAGGCAAGCTGGCCGACACCGTCGAGGCGCTCGCACCCCAGGGAACCGACTATGATCGCATCGCAGTGGTCGGCGCGGGCAAGACGGCAGAACTCGATGAACAGGCCTGGCTGAAAATCGGCGGCATGGCCGCTGCATCCGCGAAGAAGGCCAAGGACGTGACTGTAGTCGCGGAGGTGGCCGGCGCCGAGGCCACCGGGCGCGACGCTGCGCTGATCGGGCTCGGCCTTCTGCTGCGTTCCTACACCTTCGACAAGTACAAGACCCGCAAGGACGACGATGGCGGGAAGAAGGGCGACACGAAGCCGGCCAAATTCACCATTCAATGCGCCGATCCTGCCGCCGCGAAAAAGGCCTTTGCCGGTCTTTCCGCGGTTGGCGAGGGCGCGCTTCTGGCGCGCGATCTCGTCAACGAGCCGGCCAACGTGCTGGGGCCGGTGGAGTTCGCCGCAAAGGCGAAGGAGCTGGAGTCGCTCGGTGTCGAGGTCACCATCCTGAAGGAGAAGGATCTGCGCGAGATCGGCATGGGCGCGCTGCTCGCGGTCGCCCAGGGCTCGGTCCGCCCGCCACGCGTGGCGGTAATGCAGTGGAAGGGCGGCAAAGCCAAGCAAAGCCCGGTCGCCTTCATCGGCAAGGGTGTCGTCTTCGACACCGGCGGCATTTCCATCAAGCCGTCCGGCGGAATGGAGGATATGAAGGGCGATATGGCCGGTGCGGCGGCCGTCGTCGGCCTCATGCACGCGCTCGCCGCCCGCAAGGCGAAGACCAACGCCGTCGGCATCATCGGGCTGGTGGAGAACATGCCCGACGGCAATGCGCAGCGCCCCGGCGACATCGTCACCTCCCTGTCCGGGCAGACGATCGAGGTCATCAACACCGACGCGGAGGGGCGTCTCGTACTGGGCGACCTGCTCTGGTACTGCAAGGAGCAGCACAAGCCGCAGTTCATGGTCAATCTCGCCACGCTGACGGGCGCGGTCCTCGTCGCGCTGGGCAATTTCCAGGCCGGCATGTTCTGCAACGACGACGCGCTGGCCGAACGGCTGTCCGCCGCCGGAAACGCCACTGGCGAGAGGCTCTGGCGCATGCCGCTGGGCCCGGAATACGACAAGCTCATCGACACCAAGAACGCCGACATGAAGAATACCGGCGGAGGCCGCCATGCCGGCGCCATCACCGCCGCCCAGTTCCTGAAGCGCTTTGTCGCGGAGACGCCCTGGGCGCATCTCGACATTGCCGGCACGGCGATGGCCTCGCCGGCCAGTGAGATCAACCAGTCCTGGGCCTCCGGCTACGGCGTGCGCCTCCTCGACAGGCTGGTGGCCGACCACTACGAGGGGTGATGGAAGCGCTTTTCTACCATCTCACCGAATCCACGCTGGAGGAGGCGCTGCCCCCGCTCTTGGAAAAAAGCCTGGAGCGGGGCTGGCGGGTTGCCGTGCAGTCATCCGGCGAGGAACGCCGTGACGCCCTTGACACGCGCCTTTGGACCTATCGCGACGAAAGCTTCCTGCCGCACGGCACCGACGGGGAGGCGACCGCGGCCGAGCAGCCGGTACTGCTCACCTCTGGTCCCGGTAATCCCAACGGCGCGACCATCCGCTTCTTCGTCGACGGGGCCGAGCCCGGCGCGCTAGAGGGCTATGAACGTTGCGTTTTCCTCTTCGACGGCCATGACGCGATGCAACTCGAGGCCGCCCGCGCCCACTGGAAGGCCATGAAGGCGGCCGGCCACGCCGTCACCTACTGGCAGCAGGGCCCGGACCGGCGGTGGGAGAGGAAGGCGTGAGAACCGCAAGCCGGGTCATCCCGCCATCTCCTCCTCGTACTGACCCGACAACGTGAGCCACCTTTCCTCCTGCCGGTCGAGCAACTGGGCAAGTTCGGCGCGTTCCTTGGCGAGCTTGGAGACCTTGCCGGGGTCGCGTTCGTAGAGGCCGGGGTCGGCCATCTGCGCCTCGACCGCCTCGATGCGCCTGCGCGTGCGCTCGATCAGCCCTTCCGTCGCCTTGATCTCCTTGGCGAGCGGCTCCAGTGCGGCGCGCTTCTTCGCCCCTTCGCGGCGGCGCTCGGCCTTCGAGGCCTTCTCGGCCTCGCGCTTTTCCCGGTTCCGGCTCGTGCCGCCGGTCGTCAGTGCCCGGTAGTCCTCCATATCGCCCTCGTAGGGGCGCACGGTGCCCCGGTCGACCAGCCACAGACGGTCGGCGCAGGCCTCGATCAGGTGGCGGTCGTGGCTGATGAGGATCACGGCGCCGTCATAGGAATTGAGCGCCTCCACCAGCGCCTCGCGGCTGTCGATGTCGAGATGGTTGGTGGGCTCGTCGAGGATGAACAGATGCGGCGCCTCGAAGGCGGCGAGTCCCATAAGGAGGCGCGCCTTTTCGCCACCCGAAAGATCGCGCGCGGGCGTGTCCATCTTCTCCGTCGACAGGCCGAACTGCGCGACGCGCGCCCGCACCTTGGCCTCCGGCGCGTCCGGCATCAGCCGGCGCACGTGCTGATGGGCGTTCTCGTCCGGCCTCAGATCTTCGAGCTGGTGCTGGGCGAAAATCGAGACCTTCAGCCCCGGCGCCAGGGTCATGGTGCCGGTGTCGAGCCCGAGCCTGCCGGCGATCAGCTTGGCGAAGGTGGACTTGCCGTTGCCGTTCGCGCCGAGAAGGGCGATGCGGTCGTCATTGTCGATGCGCAGGTCGAGATTCCTCAGGACCGGCTTTCCCGGCGAGTAGCCGACCGCACCACGCTCGATCGCCACGATTGGGGAGGCCACTTCCTTGGTCGGATTGGGGAAGCGGAACGGCATCACGTTTTCGTTCACCGCCGCGGCGATGGGCTGCAGCCGTGCCAACGCCTTCAGGCGGGACTGCGCCTGCCTCGCCTTCGACGCCTTGTAGCGGAAGCGCTCGACGAAGGCTTCCATATGCTTCTTCTGCGCCTCCTGCTTGGTGCGCATCTTCTCCTGCAACTCGGCCTTCTCCGCATATTGGCGGGCGAACTGGTCGTAGCCGCCGCGCCAGAAGGTGAGCTTTCGCCTTTCCAGATGCACGATGGAGGAAACCGCGTTGTTCAAGAGATCGCGATCGTGGCTGATGAGCAGCACCGTGTGCGGATAGCGCGCCAGATAGCTTTCCAGCCACATCGTGCCTTCGAGGTCGAGATAGTTCGTCGGCTCGTCGAGCAATAGCAGGTCGGGCTCGGCGAAAAGCACGGCCGCGAGCGCAACGCGCATGCGCCAGCCGCCGGAAAAGGAGGAGGCCGGCCGCTTCTGCGCCTCCGTGTCGAAACCGAGTCCGGACAGGATGGCGGCCGCGCGCGCCTCTGCCGAGTGCGCGTCGATGTCGGCGAGCCGGGCGTGGATTTCGGCGATGCGGTGGCCGTCATTCGTCGTTTCCGTCTCGCGCAGCAGCCGTTCACGCTCGGTATCCGCCCTGAGAACGATCTCGAGCAGGGGGTCCTCGGTACCGGGCGCCTCCTGCGCCACCTGCCCGATGCGCGTCCCCTTGGGATAGCTGATCGCGCCCGTTTCCGGTGAAAGCTCTCCGGTAATCGCGCGAAAAAGCGTCGTCTTGCCGGTGCCGTTGCGGCCTACCAGTCCGGCTTTCGTGCCCGCCGGCAGGGTGAGCGAGGCCTGCTCGATGAGAAGTCGACCGGCGACGCGCAGTGAGAGATCATTGATTGTGAGCATGACGCGCGGTTTAGGCCGAGGCCAGACCGGGATGCAAGCCCGCTTTTCTCATCCGCGCAAAAAGAAACGGCCCGGACCGGCCGGGCCGTTCTGCCGAATAGCCCGCAGGATCAGCGGCTCGCCATCCGCAGCACCTTGCAGAGCTGGACGAGATCGTAGTCCCAGCCGTTCGGATTCGCGAGGATTCCGCCGCAGAGCTTCTTGTTCCTGATGAGTTCGGCGTCGGACATGCTGGCGATGATACTGCCGTAGTCGCTGCCGCCCAGGGAACCGCCGCCGCCGCCGGCATGGCCGCCACCACCGCCGGTGCCGCCACCGCCGCCGCCGGTGCCACCACCGCCGCCGGCACTGCCGCCGCCACCGCCGCCGGTGCCGCCACCACCGCCACCGCCGGTGCCGCCGCCGCCAGTGCCGCCGCCGATGCCGACATTGGCATCCACGCTTGCAAGGCTACCTCCGCCGACGCTGGCGTTCACGCCGGCATTCAGGCCGCCGCTGCCACCGACCGAAGCGGTGGTGTTCGACGTTGCCAGGCTGCCGCCGCCGCCGACCGTGGTGCTGTTGCTGGCACTGATGCCGTTGCTGCCACCGACCGAGGCGTTCGTGTTCGACGTAGCAAGACTCCCGCTGCCGCCGACCGTGGTGCTGTTGCTGGCATTGATGCCGTTGCTGCCGCCGACCGAGGCGTTGGTGTTCGACGTAGCGAGGCTCCCGCCGCCAACGGTGGTGCTGCTGTTGGCGTTGATGCCGCCCAGCGAGGCGTTTGCATCCACGCCGAGACCGCCGCCCGAGCGCCCGCCTATGGATGCGCTCACGCCGCCCACGCTGACGTCGAAGGCTAATGCAGAGGTTGCGAATCCCAGCGCGAGGGTCGCACTTGCCGCGGTCGCAAGAAATGCACGTTTTAGATTGGACATGACATCACTCCTGTTGTTCAGGCAGGTGCAATGATATTTGAAATTAAACGGAAGGTTGTGAACGTAATTCAGGAAATTGCTGAAATGGTTTCAAAAGATAAATGTGAAGAATTTTAATTTTCTTAAAAAGTTAACTTATAAATGGGTCTCACGGCTGTCGTGTGTGAGAACAACGGGAAAATATTCCAGTGTGAATAAACCGGATGGCAATAAGGTCGTTGATATCCACGGCGTACATACTTGCCGTCTATGCGAATTCACGGCCCGCCGGCGTGCGGTGGAAGTAAATGAGGTCGAGAGCAGGCGGCTCGGCGCCGAGCACGGAGAGGATCATATGCGCCTGTCCTCGGTGATGCGTCTGGTGGTTGAAGAGATGCGTCAGCGCCGGCGCAAGCCGTTGCGAGACCGTGCGGGGGTTTACCACTGTCACGTAGGTGAAGCGTCCCTGCAGGCCTTTTTCATCGAGCCCGGCGATCCATTCGATGATGCGCGCGTCCTCGGCCTCGCGGGCAAGCCGCAGCGCAGGCAGCGCGGAATGGACGATCGCGTCGAGGCTGGCCGGCGCATTCCCCTCGCCGGTGAAGCGTTGCATCCAGATGCGGTCGGCGACCAGAATATGGTTGAGCGTGCCCATCATCGAGCGGAAGAAAGCGCCCACGTCGCGTGTGTATTCCTCCGGTTCGAGCCCGGCAGCCGCATCATACAGAATGCCGTTGGCCCACCGGTTGTAGGCGGCCATCATTTCGAAATGCCGCTTCATGATATCCCCCGCTGTCGTCACGTGCGCGTTGCCATCTGTATCACCGATCAAGATTTTGCATATTTGCATCGCAAAGAAACAATTGGAATTCTTCACATCGAGGCGGTAGGCAGTGACGGTGCAGGGAGATCGCGCATGGGCATACTTCTTTATGAACTGGTTGGCAGCGATGAGCGCCGCCCGTTCAGTCCCCATTGCTGGAAAATTGCCCTGGCGCTGGCCCATAAGGGGCTTTCCTTCGAGGGCAGGCCGACCCGCTTTACCGAGATCGCCGACATCGAGAACGGCGTTACAAAAACCGTGCCGCTCATTCGGGACGGCGACCGGCTGATCCGCGGTTCCTTCGCCATCGCGCTCTATCTGGAAGAGGCTTATCCCGACCGGCCGACGCTTTTCGGCGGGGAGGGCGGCAAGGCCATGGCGCGCTTCGTCGAGCGCTGGTCACAACTGACCCTGCACACCTTCATTGGCGAGGCGGCACTGGTGGACATCCATGGCCTGTTGGGGCCGGAAGACCAAGTCTATTTCCGTGAAAGCCGCGAAGCCCGCTTCGGCAAGCCGCTGGAGGACGTGCCGGCGGACCGTGAAACGAGGCTGGAGGATTTCCGCGCCACGCTCGCGCCGCTGCGCACCCTCTTTCGGCATCAGCCCTTCATCGGCGGTGAGGGCCCGCTTTTCGCCGACTACATCGTCGCCGGCGCCCTGCAATGGGCCCGGGTGGCCTCGCCGTTTCCCTTCCTTGCGCCCGATGATCCGGTGGCGGATTGGTTCGGCCGCTGTCTCGATCTTCATGACGGGCTTGCCCGTCGCGTGCCGGCCGCCGCCTGAGTCCTCTTCACACGCGGCCTTCCGACCGCTATAGACCCGCCATCTCGAAACCCTTCCACCAAATGCAAGGATCCGAAATGGCGATCGAACGCACCTTCTCCATGATCAAGCCGGACGCGACGGCACGCAATCTCACCGGCGCCATCACCAAGATGTTCGAGGATGCGGGCTTGCGGGTGGTTGCCTCCAAGCGCGTGTGGATGAGCCGTCGTCAGGCCGAGGGCTTCTACGCCGTCCACAAGGAGCGTCCCTTCTTCGACGAGCTGTGCGCGTTCATGTCCTCCGGCCCAACCGTCGTCCAGGTTCTCGAAGGGGAAAACGCGATCGCCAAGAACCGCGAGATCATGGGCGCCACCAATCCGGCCGATGCCGCCGAGGGCACCATCCGCAAGCTCTACGCCAAGTCGATCGGCGAGAACTCCGTCCACGGCTCGGATGCGCCGGAGACGGCGGCCGACGAGATCGGCTACTGGTTCTCGGATGTCGAGGTCGTCGGCTGAATCGACCTTTCAACATTCGGCTGTAACCGCTTGATCGAATTGAGAACACCCCGTGGGCAATGAGCCTGCGGGGTGTTTTTTCTACAAGCTGACGCTACAGCGACGTCATCCCGTTCAGGCGGGATGACGGGAAGGCGGCCGCGTCACTTCCCCCAGCGCCCCAGCGCCTCTTCATCCGCCGCCTTTGCCTCCACCCATCGGCCTTCGTCGCCGTCGGCGGGATGCTCCTTCTTCCAGAAGGGAGCGCGCGACTTCAGATAGTCCATGAGAAAGTCCGCGGCCTCGAGCGCGGCCTTGCGGTGCGACGAGGCAGCCACGACGAGAACGATGTTGTCGCCCGGCATGATCCTGCCGAAGCGATGGATGACGGAAAGGCCGGTGAGCGGCCAATCCTCTGCCGCCCGCCGCGCGATGCGGGCGATCTCCGCCTCCGCCATGCCGGGATAGTGTTCGAGCTCCAGGGCGGCCAACCGTCCCCCTTCGTCGCGACAGCGCCCGGAAAAGGTAACAACGGCGCCGACGTCGTGCCGCCCCGCCGTCAGCCGTTCGATCTCGGCGGCGACGTCGAAATCCCCGGGCTGGACGCGCACGATCGGCTGGCAGGCCATTTCAGCCTCCCGTCATCGGCGGAAACAGTGCCACCTCGCCGTCGGCGGGCAGTTTCGCTCCATGGTCGACATGCTCCTGGTCGATGGCGACGCGGATGACTTCCGGATGCGCCAGCGCGGCTGCATAGCCGTCGCCACGCGCCTTGAGCCACGTGAGCAGATCGGCCACGGTGACGACGTTGCCGGGAAGGCGGATTTCCTCTTCCTCCCGGCCGATCCGCTCGCGCACCCATGCGAAATAGACGAGTTTCACGGGCCTTACTCCTCCACGATGTGTTTCAGCCCGGCACGAAAATAGTCGTAGCCGGTGTAAAGCGTCACCAGGGCCGAGAACCACAAAAGCGCGATTCCCGCTTCGGTGACATAGGGGACGATCTTGTCGCCCGCCGGACCGGCGAGCAGGAAGCCGATCGCCAGCATCTGGATCGTCGTCTTCCACTTGGCGAGCTGAGTGACGGGCACACTCACCTTCAGCGCCGCCAGATATTCGCGCAGGCCCGAGACGAGGATCTCGCGGCACAGGATGATGATCGCCGCCCACAGGGTCCAGCCGGCAATGGTACGGTCCGTATCGGCGGCCAGAAGCAGGAGACAGGTCGCCACCAGGAGTTTGTCGGCGATCGGATCCAGCATCTTGCCGATGTTCGACGTCTGCTGCCAGGTGCGGGCGAGATAGCCGTCGAAATAGTCGGTGATGCTGGCGGCCAGGAAAATGCCCAGCGCCGACCAGCGCGCGAAGTCGCTCGACTGCAGCCTGCCTTCCAGAAAGAAGCACAGCACGATCAGCGGCACCGCCATTATGCGCGCATAGGTGAGCAGATTGGGCAGGTTGAAAGCGTGTTGCTGCTGCATGGATCGCTGGCTCATGGTAGCCTTTCAATCAGTCGCCTGTGCGCGCGGTTACCCGCTGACATATGGGCGCTTTGCGGGCCGGTAAAGGTCTATCCGCCCTCGTGGAAGTGGTCATAGATCTGCCGGGCGGTGGATTCGGAGATGCCGGAGACCTCCATCAGGTCCTCGACGCCCGCCCGGCTCACCGCCTTTGCGGTGCCGAAATAGTGCAGAAGCGCGCGTTTGCGGCCCGGCCCGATGCCGGGAACCTCGTCGAGCGGGTTCCTGACCATCTCCTTCTTGCGCCGCGCCCGGTGCGAGCCGATGGCAAAGCGGTGCGCCTCGTCGCGCAGCCGCTGCACGAAATAAAGCACCGGATCGCGCACGGGAAGCGAGAAGGACTGCCGGCCCGCCATGAAGAAGCGCTCGCGCCCGGCATCCCGATCCGGTCCCTTGGCGATGCCGATGGCCGTGACCGCCTCGGCGATGCCGAGGTCGTCGAGGATCTGCCGCACGGCTGCAAGCTGTCCCTGGCCGCCGTCGATCAGGATGACGTCGGGCCATGCAGGGAAGGCGTCGCTTTCCTCTCCTTCTCGGCCCTCGAGGCCGCCGTCGGGCAGGCCTTTCTCCTTGATGAGCCGGGAGAACCTTCGCTCCATCACCTCGCGCATCATGCCGAAATCGTCGCCAGGGGAAATCTCCGTCGAGCGGATGTTGAACTTGCGGTAGTGGTTCTTGGCGAATCCTTCCAGGCCTGCCACGATCATGGCGCCCACCGCGTTGGTGCCCATGATGTGCGAATTGTCGTAGACCTCGATGCGCCGGGGGGCGGCCTCGAGCCCGAAGGTCTCGGCAAAGGCTTCGAGCAGCCTGGCCTGGGAGGAGGTCTCGGCAAGCCTGCGCCCCAGCGCCTCGCGCGCGTTCTGCAGCGCATGATCGGCCAGATCCTTCTTCTCCCCGCGCTGTGGGGCGGAAACGGTGACCTTGCGGCCTGCCCGTGCGGTGAGAGCCTCCGCCAGGAGTGCCTGATCTTCCACCTCGTGCGACAGAAGCACCGCGCGCGGGCAGGGCTTGTCGTCATAGAACTGGGCGAGGAAGGAGCCCAGCACTTCGCCGGGGCCGAGCGCCGGGTCGGCCTTGGGGAAATAGGCGCGGTTGCCCCAGTTCTGCCCGGTGCGGAAGAAGAAGACCTGGATGCAGCTCTGCCCGCCTTCCTGATGGATGGCGAAGACGTCGGCTTCCTCGATCCCCTGCGGGTTGATGCCCTGGTGGGCCTGCACGTGACTCAGCGCCGACAGCCGGTCGCGATAGACCGCCGCGCGCTCGAAATCGAGCGCCTCGGAGGCTTGCTGCATGGCCTGGGCGATCTCCGCCTTCACCTTGCTGGAGCGGCCGGAGAGGAAGTCCTTGGCCTCGGTAACCAGCTCGGCATAGTCCTCGGCGCTGATCTCGCCGGTGCACGGCCCCGAGCAACGCTTGATCTGATAGAGCAGGCAAGGCCGCGTACGGCTTTCGAAGACCGAATCCGTGCAGGTGCGGATGAGAAAGGCCCGCTGCAGCGAGTTGATCGTCCGCCCCACCGCGCCGGCCGAGGCGAAGGGGCCGAAATAGTCGCCTTTTCTGGAGCGCGCGCCACGGTGCTTGAAGATGCCGGGGGCCGGGTGGTCGCCGGTCATGAAGATATAGGGAAACGACTTGTCGTCGCGCAGGAGCACGTTGAAGCGCGGGCGCAGGCGCTTGATGAGATTGGCTTCGAGCAGCAGCGCCTCGGTCTCCGTACGCGTGACGACGAACTCCATCGACGCCGTACCGCGGATCATGCGCGCTATGCGGTTGGAATGGCCGCGCCCCTGGGCGTAGTTGGCGACGCGTTTCTTCAGGCTGCGCGCCTTGCCGACATAGAGAACGTCGCCTGCCGTATTCATCATGCGGTAGACGCCCGGCGCATTGGGCAGGCGCTTGACGACCGCCTGGATTACTTCCGCGCCGACGGCCGCGCTTTCCTTGCCGGCGCTGTCCCATTCGACCGCCGCTCCGGGCAGAAGGTCCGCTTCCGGGGAAAGCTTCGATGCGCTCATTCGGCCACTCCGGCGATGTCCGGCGTCTGCCAGGCGAGATGCTGCCCGCCATCGAGCGCGATCATCTGCCCCGTAATGGAAGGCATGTCCCAGAGGTAGCGTATCGTGGCGCCGAATTCCGGCAATTCCGGGCCGTGCTGCAGGATCAGCGCTTTGGTCTGCCGCTTGAAATCCGCCTCGCCCTGGCGGGCGTTGGGGAGTGTCGGGCCGGGCCCGATGGCGTTGACGCGGATGCGCGGGGCGAGCGCCTGCGCCATGGTGCGGGTCGCCGTCCACAGGGCCGACTTCGAAAGGGTGTAGCTGAAGAAGCGCGGCGTCGGTCGCCAGACCCGCTGGTCGATCATATTGACGATCAGGCCGGTCTCCGCCTCCGGCAGCGCCTTGGCGAAGGCGCGGGCGAGGGTCGCCGGCGCCTTCAGATGAATGGCGAAATGCCGGTCCCAGACCGCTTCGCTGAAGTCCGTCACCGAATCCTCCTCGAAGACGGAGGCGTTGTTGACCAGAAGCCCGATCGGACCGAGCGCGCCGGCCGCCTCGTCCAGGAGTTTCTCAGTCGCGCCCGTATCGGTGAGGTCGGCCTGCAGCACATGCGCCCGACCGCCGCCGGCCTCGATCGTCTTCGCCAACTCGCCCGCCTCCCCGCGCGAGGCGCCGCAATGGATCGCCACCGCGAAGCCGTGTGCCGCGAGATCGCGCGCAATGGCCGCGCCGATCCTTTTCGCCCCACCCGTGATCAGGGCGTTCTTGCCCGCTTGCCGCATTCTTCACCCACTTCTCGTTGCTTTAATATATGGCTTCGCCACCATATTCATAGAGTGCCCGGAGGGGCCTCCTGACGTGCGAAGGGCGTGTCCAAGGGCCCTCGATTGCCGGAGAAGGCGATTAAATTTGTGTCGTTTCGGCAACAGTTATGCTTCTCGTGGAAGCGAACTCCGTCCGATTTCAACCTGTAGCCATGATGCGGCCATTTTTGCCCATTCTCTCCGTGGGCATGGCGGAACCGCGCAGCCTCTACAATAGTTGAAGGCCAGCGGTTGGGGCGCCACGGGTGTTTTTTTGCCGGTTTCGGCAGAGCGCCTCTCTAGAATTGCTGATGTGACAAGGAGTTCACACATGAATGCCAACAAGACTTTGATGCTCGGCGCGGCTGCAGCTATCTTCGCAGCTGCAGCGATCCCCGCCAAGGCCGCCGATGCGGTCATGCAGCCGCCGGCACCGCCGGCCGCCCCGATGGAGGTAGCTCCGGTCGCCAGCTGGGCCGGTCCCTATGCCGGTGTTTCGCTCGGTTACGGCTTCTCGGGCGAGGTGTCCGCGGACGGCCTGCCGGTCGACATCGAGACTGACGGCTTCGTCGGCGACGTCTTCGCCGGCTGGCAAGGTCAGTCCGACCAGTTCGTGTACGGTGTCGAGGGCGACATCGGCTACAACGGCATGGAAGGCGATGAGCTAGGGATCGATGTGGAGCATGGTCTCGAAGGGTCGCTGCGCGCCCGTCTCGGCTATGCCGCTACCGACAACATGCTGCTCTACGCAACCGGCGGTGGCGCGGCGAGCCGGCTTGAGCTTTCGGCCCCCGGGGTCTCGGAGTCGGAAACCGCACTCGGCTGGACGGCCGGCGCTGGCGTGGACATGAAGCTGACCCAGCAGTCCTTCGCGCGCGTCGAGTACCGCTATACCGATCTCAACGCGGACTTCAACGGCGGTGACGTCGATACGACCAGCAACAGGGTCATGCTTGGTTTCGGTATGCAGTTCTAGGCCTGCTTGCCCCAACCTTCTTAAAGCCGGGCCTCGTGCCCGGCTTTTCTTTTGCGTAAACGCTATTCGCCCCGAATGGGCGGCATCAGCGTCCTGTCCAGCCGGCAGGCGTTGCGGTCGACCTGCGGGCAGGCGCGGAACTGCAAATCCCTCGTCAGGCAGATCCGCACCTCGCGCAGATAACGGCGGCCGCAGGTAACCGCGATGCCATCCAGGGAAAGCCCCTCGTTGGCAGCGATGAAGCGCTCTTCCAGAATCCGCGGCGAGATCATTTGCGGCTCATCCAGCCGCGAAAATTCCTCGGGCACGACGATCCGCTCCCGCGCCGCGCGGGCAAGCGCGAGATAATCGGCCTGGGAAAGGCCGGAACAGGAACCGTGCTTGCGCCACTGATGGCCGATCAGCCCAGGTGACGGCATGATATCGAGATAGGCATCGACCAGCCGGTCGGGCACTCGGTCCGGTCCCGGACCGGGGCAGAATTCGGGATAGCCGTGCTCATATTGCGGCCACAGCCCGTGAACGATGAAGGCGTAGGGTCGAGGGCCCTCGCACTGACGCCGGTTCGCATCGATCCCTTCCACCGCGCAGTAGCTGGGTGACCAGGAAAGGGACAGGACATAGAATTCAAAACGACCTGCCTCGGGCCCCCTTTCGCCGGAGAAGGCAGGGAGTGTCGTTTGCAGCAACCCCGCCGAGAGGAGAGCCGCGGCTGCCCCGCGCAGGAGCCTTCGGGCTAGCGCAGGACGCTGCATTCGGCGTTGTAGACGTTCCAGCGGTCGAAGCCGAGCACGCAGAACTCCACATTGTCCCCCAGGCCGGCAAGTCCCTGACCGTACTCGATCAGGTACCAGACCGGCCGGTCCTGGCCGTCGGTCAGCCGCACCGTTGCCGCGCAGTAGCGCCGCTCGATCGGGTTGTTGAACGTCGCCGGTTCGTAGCGCGTCAGCCGGGCGTTGTAGAGGTCGACAATTCCGACATCAGGCAGGTGCGGCACATGCCTGACCTGATAGTGGAAACCGTTCCTGACGGCTGACTGCACGCTTCCGTGTCCGCAGATGGAATCTTCCTGGGCATAGACGGCGACCGTGTCGGCCGCCTGCGCGGGAAGTTGCGGCGCCACGGTGGCGAGCGAGGTTGCAAGTGCCACTGCGAAGCCCGATATACGCGCCATTGCGAATCTCCGGAATGCTTGAAATTGGCGGGCAGTTTCCGCCACCTACGTCCTTTGGTCAAGGCGACACCGGCGCTTCCCCTGTCAACTGTGTGAGCGAGAAGCGGCTGGCGCCGCGGTCCCCCAGCGTTCGCGCAAGGACCGGCAGCAGAATTTCGAGTTCGCGGCCCAGAACGTAGGGTGGATTGACGACGATCATGCCGGATCCGTCGAGGCGCGGCTCCGGCGATGGCGGCCTGATTTCGAGGCTGATGTCGAGAATGTCCGGCACGCAACTTTCCTTCAGCGCTTGCCGGAACGCCACCACCGCCGCCCTGTCCTTGATGGGATACCAGAGCGCATAGATCCCGCCCGGCCAGCGCCGATAGGCTCTTTTGAGCCCGTCGACCAGACGCTCGAACTCGCCCGCCTTCTCGAACGGCGGGTCGACCAGCACCACGCCGCGCTTTTCTTTCGGCGGCACATGTGCGCCGAGCGCCAGCCAGCCGTCGAGTTCGATCACCCGCACCTGATGGTCGCCGGCGAAAAGCATCTTCAGGGCGGCCACATCCTGCGGATGCAGTTCGATTGCCGTCAGCCGGTCCTGCCGGCGCAACAGGTGACGCACCAGCAGGGGCGAGCCGGGGTAGCGCGTCACTTCATAACCCTGATTCACCGCAAGAACAGAATCGAGCAACGGTCTGAAAAGACTCGCCGCTTCACCCTCGATCTTCGTTGTCACCAGGCGCGCGATGCCGTCGCGCCACTCGCCGGTGCGCTGTGCCTCTTCGGAGGACAGGTCGTAAAGCCCGGTGCCCGCATGCGTGTCGATTATGCGGAAAGCCTTCTCCTTGCGCTTGAGATAGTCGATGATGCGCACAAGCACCGTGTGCTTGACGACGTCGGCAAAATTCCCGGCGTGGAAGGCGTGACGGTAGTTCATGGGTTGCGTCCCGAAGCTTCGGATGACATGCTCGACATGCGTAGCTTTATTAATGGATAGTGCATCGATATTTTACCTGAAGGCTTTAAAAACCTGATTTTGAGAGACTAGCCTCCCGCCATGAACACGCACGCAAATATTCAGATCGGGCACTCGGCCTGCCCGCACGACTGCCCCTCCACCTGCGCTCTCGACGTCGAGATCTCCGATGGCCGGATCGGCCGCGTCCACGGCGCCAAGGATAACAGCTACACCGCCGGCGTCATCTGCGCCAAGGTGGCGCGCTATGCCGAGCGTATCCACCATCCCGACCGGCTGCTCAAGCCGCTGGTCCGCGCCGGCGCCAAGGGAGAGGGCGCATGGCGCGAGGCGAGCTGGGAAGCAGCCCTCGACCGTGTGGCCGAGGCATTCGTCAAGGCGGAGGAAAAGCACGGCAGCGAGACCGTTTGGCCGTATCTGTACGCCGGCACCATGGGGCTCGTACAGCGCGATTCGATCCATCGGCTGCGCCACGCCAAGCGCTATTCCTACCAGTTCGACACGATCTGCACCAATCCGGCCTGGGCGGGTTATGTGATGGGCACGGGCGCGTTGCGCGGGCCGGACCCGCGCGAGATGGCCAAGGCCGATTGCGTCATCATCTGGGGAACCAACGCGGTCGCCACCCAGGTCAATGTGATGACCCATGCTGTCCGCGCACGCAAGGAGCGCGGAGCGAAGATCGTCGTCGTCGACGTCTACGACAACGCGACGATGAAACAGGCCGATCTCGGCCTTGTTGTCCGCCCCGGCACGGACGGTGCGCTCGCCTGTGCGGTGATGCATGTGCTTTTCCGCGAAGGTTATGCGGACTGGGACTACCTGGAGAAATACACCGACGACCCGAAGGGACTTGCGGCCCATCTCCAGGGCCGCACGCCCGAATGGGCCGAAACCGTCACCGGCGTACCGGCGGCCGAGATCGAGCGCTTCGCCCGCCTGGTGGGTGCGACGAAGCGCACTTATTTCCGCCTCGGCTACGGCTTCACGCGCAACCGCAACGGCGCGGTCAACATGCATGCGGCCCTTTCCATCGCTGCCGTCACCGGCGCGTGGAAGTACGAGGGCGGTGGCGCCTTCCATTCCAATTCCGCCATTTTCGGCCTCGACAAGACGCTGGTCGAGGGCAAGGCCTTCGCTGACCCATCCGTCCGTTCGCTCGATCAGTCGCAAATCGGCCGCGTCCTGACCGGTGATGCTGCCGCGCTTCACGGCGGCCCGCCCGTGACTGCCATGTTGATCCAGAACACCAATCCGGCCAATGTGGCGCCGGAGCAGCGGCTGGTGAAGAAAGGCTTCCAGCGCGACGATCTCTTCGTTTGCGTACACGAGCAGTTCATGACCGAGACGGCAAAGCTCGCCGATGTCGTCCTGCCGGCCACCATGTTCCTGGAGCATGACGATATCTATCGCGGCGGCGGCCATCAGCACATCTTGCTCGGGCCGAAGCTCGTCGATGCACCGGGCGAGGCGCGGGAGAACATCTTTGTCATCGAGGAACTGGCGAAGCGCCTCGGCGTGGCGCACCTGCCGGGTTTCGGGTGGTCGGCGCGCGAGCACCTCGACTGGATGATCGGCCGGCGCGGCCTCGGGACTTTCGAGAGTTTCCGCCAGGACCGCTGGGCCGATGTGCAGCCCGATTTCGAGACGGCGCACTTTCTGAAGGGCTTCGCCCATCCCGGCGGCAAGTTCCGCTTCCGGCCCGACTGGATCGACACCCCCGGATCCACGCGGCCGCCGGCGTCGATCGGCATCCAGGGGCCGCACGAGCGCCTGCCGGAATTCCCCGATCACGTCGATTTTATCGAGGCGACGGATTCGGAGCATCCTTTCCGCCTGGCAACGTCCCCGGCGCGCAGCTTCCTGAATTCAAGCTTCACCGAGACACCGGGCTCCCGCAAACGCGAGCGCCGGCCGGAGCTGATGCTGCATCCGGACGATGCGGAAGAGCTCGGCATTGCCGAAGGCGACCGCGTGGAGATCGGCAACGACCGTGGAGAGGTGGTCCTGCACGCCAAACTCTTTGACGGCGTGCGCCGCGGGGTCGTGATCGCGGAGGGAATCTGGCCGAACGACGCTCACGAGCGCGGCGAGGGGATCAATGTGCTGACCGGCGCCGATGCGATCGCGCCGCACGGCGGAGCGGCCTTCCATGACACGAAGGTATGGGCGAGGCGTCTTTAGCGCGTTTGTCGAGCAGCGGGAACCGAAACCCCTTGATCAGCTAGGCGGCGGAATGCTGGTCGCATCCCGCCATAGGCGTCCGGCTAACCGCCGACCAGCGTTCCGCCGTTCGGATGCAGGATCTGCCCGGTCATGTAGGAAGAGTCCTCGCAGGCCAGAAAGAGCATGGACGGGGCCACCTCGTTCGGCTGGCCGGGGCGGCCAAGGGGCACGTTCTGGCCGAAATTGGCTACGGATTCGGCCGGGAAGGAGGCCGGGATCAGAGGCGTCCAGATGGGGCCCGGCGCGACTCCGTTGACGCGGATGCCCTTGGGCGCGAGGTTGCCCGAAAGCGCGCGCACGAAGGCGAGAATGGCGCCCTTGGTCGAGGCATAGTCCATCAGCACTTCCTGACCCTTATAAGCAGTGACTGAAGTGGTGCAGATGATCGAGGCGCCGCCTTTCATGTGCGGAAGGGCGGCGCGGGTGATGTTGAACATGCCGAAGATGTTGGTCTGGTAGGTGCGGTGAAGCTGCTCGTCGGAGATGTCCGTCAGCTCTTCCTGATAGTGCTGCTCGGCAGCATTGTTGACGAGCACGTCGATCCTGCCGAAGCGTTCGATGACGGTCTCGATGAAGGCTTCGGCTGTCTTTCGGTCGCCGATATCGCCGGCCCCGGAGAAGACCTCGCCACCTTCCGCCTCGACGAGCTTCTCGGTTTCCGCGGCATCCTGCTGCTCGTCCTTGTACAGAAAGGCGACCTTGGCGCCTTCCCGGGCAAACAGGACCGCCGTAGCGCGGCCGATACCGGAATCGCCGCCCGTGATCACCGCCACCTTGTTCTTCAGTCGGTCGGAGCCGCGATAGCGCGGGGCGTAGTCCGGGCTCGGATGCATGGCGTGCTCCTTGCCGGGCTGATGTTCCTGATGCTGTTCCGGGAGCTTGTCTGCGGTCATGGTGGTGCCTCGTATGCTGTTGTCGTGCAACAAACACGGTGCGGGCACATGGTGTTCCGGCGGCAATGGGAACTTTCGATGCATCGGTCGGATTTATGCAGCAGGTAGAATACAAGGAGGCGGAAATGCCCGCGAAATCCAAGCAGCAGCAAAAGGCGGCCGGCGCGGCACTTGCGGCCAAGCGCGGTGAAATGCCGAAATCCAAGCTCAAGGGCGCCTCGCGCGATATGGAAAAGTCGATGAGCAAGGACGAACTGGAAGATCTGGCCGAGACCAAGCGCAAGGACCTGCCGCGCAAGAAGGACGACTGAGCCCGCTGGCCATTCCCTTGAAGGTCCGGAAACGTCGTCCCTCAGGCGGCTCGATTGGTCTCGCCGTTCTCCAAAGCAGCCATGAAGGAGTTGAGCCAATAGGCCGCGTCATGCTCGCGGATACGCTGCATGAGGGCGCGCTGGCGCTCCTGTCTTTCCTCGAGCGGCATCGTAAGCGCCCGGCAGAGATTGCGCGCCATGTCGTCGACGTCATAGGGATTGACGATCAGCGCCTCGTGCATCTCCTCGGCGGCACCAGCAAACTTGGAAAGCACCAGGACACCGGGATTTTCCATTGACTGGGCGGCGACGTATTCCTTGGCGACGAGGTTCATGCCGTCGCGCAGCGGCGTGACGAACCCCACCTGGCTGGCACGGAAGAGGGCGGCCAGCGCATCGCGCGGCACGGTGCCGTGGATGTAGCGCACCGGTGTCCAGTTGAAATCGGCAAAGCGGCCGTTGATCGCGCCGGAAAGCGCTTCCAGCTCCTTGCGGATCTCCACATAAGCCTCCACCTCCTCGCGGGTGGGCGTGGCGATCTGCATCAGCGCGACGGATTTGCGCATCTCGGGATAGAGCTCGAGCAGGCGCGCGAAGGCGCGCAGACGGTCCGGCAGGCCCTTGGTGTAGTCCAGCCGGTCGACGCCGATGATCTGCTGGCGGCCGAGGATCTCGCGCCGCTGGGTTTCGATCTGCACCTCGTCACTGGGCTTCTCGGCCATCTCCACGAAGGAATCGACGTCGATGCCGATGGGGAAACAGCCGGCGATCACCTCGCGCTCGCCGATGGCGATCTTGCCGTCGGGCTCGAGCCTGCATCCCAGGTGATCTTCCACATAGTGCTGAAGATTGCCGAGATCCGTGTTGGTCTGGAAGCCGATAACATCGAACTCGAGCAGGCTTTCCACCAGCCAGCGATGGCGCGGGACGGCGGCGAGGATTTCCGGGGGCGGGAAGGGGATGTGCAGGAAGAAGCCGATGCGCTGCTTGCAGCCGCGCTGGCGAAGTTCCGAGGCGAGCGGCAGCAGGTGGTAATCGTGGATCCAGATGACGTCGTCGGGTTTGAGCACCGACATTAGAGCATTGGCGAACTTCGCGTTGACCCGTCGGTAGCCGTCGAGAAAGGTGGTTTTGTATTCCACCAGGTCAAGCCGGTAATGAAACAGCGGCCATAGAACGCTGTTTGAAAAGCCCAGATAATATTCGGAGTAGTCCTGCTCGGTGAGCGGGATCGTCGCCTGGGTGACGGTACCTACCTTGCGCAGGCGGGGTTCGGGTTCTTCCTCGTATTTCAGCGTCTGGCCGTCCCACCCCATCCACACTCCGCCGCGTTGGCGCAGCGAGTCCGCGAGCCCCACCGCCAGACCGCCCGCCTGGGCGGACCTGAGGTCGGCTACCCGGTTTGAGACGACAACGAGACGCTTCACACGACGGTCTCCCATGGTTTGGACAGGCGCCTGGCGCCGTTGATAATACCGACCATCGAGTAGGTCTGCGGGTAATTGCCCCACATCTCTCCGGTCACAGGATGCGTGTCCTCCGACAGCATGCCAAGCGGATTGCGGGTCTTCAAGAGCGCTTCGAATATCTCGCGCGCCTCGTCATGACGGCCGATGCGGGCGAGCGCGTCGAGACGCCAGAAGGCGCAGATGTTGAAGGAGACCTCCGGCTTTCCGAAGTCGTCCGCCGCCTCGTAGCGCAGCATGTAGGGGCCCGTCGCGAGCGCCTTCTCGAGCTGGTCGACCGTGCTGACGAAGCGTGGATCGCGCGGATCGATGAAGCCGACCTCAGTCATCAGGAGCACGCTCGCATCCAATGTATCGCCGCCGAAGCTCTCCACGAAGGCTTTCCGCTTCTCCGACCAGGCCTCGGCGAGAATGCACGCCTTGATCTCGTCGGCCCGCTCTCTCCACTGGGTCGCACGCGCTGCCTCGCCAAGTCGCGAGGCGATATGCGCGAGCCTGTCACAGGCCGCCCAGCACATCAGGCTCGAAGAAGTATGAACGCGCGAGCGTGAACGGAGTTCCCACATGCCGGCGTCGGGCGTGTTGTAGACCGCGTAGGCTTGCTCGCCGGCGGTTTCCAACAGCCGGAAGTCGGTGACGGTCGGCTTCATCTGGATACGGCGGTCGAAGAAGATCTGCGCCGCGCCCAGGATGACGTTGCCGTAGACGTCGTGCTGGTAGTGTTCGAAGGCCTGATTGCCGTAGCGCACGGGGCCCATGCCGCGGTAGCCGGCGAAATTGTCGAGTATGGTCTCGGTGAGCTGTCGTTCCCGACCGATCCCGAACACGGGCTGCAAATGCCCGCCGTCGGTATCGGCCACCAGGTCCATGAGGTAACGGAAATAGTTCTCCATCGTCTGGACCGTGCCGAGGCTGTTGAGCGCGCGAACGACGAAGAAGGCATCGCGCACCCAGCAGAATCGGTAATCCCAGTTGCGGCCGCTGTCGGGCGCCTCGGGGATACTCGTGGTCATCGCGGCGATGATGGCGCCGGTCGGCTCGTAGGTACACAGTTTCAGCGTGATGGCGGCACGGATCACCGCTTCCTGCCATTCGAAGGGGAGCGCCAGGCTGCTTACCCAGTTGTGCCAGTAGCTGGCGGTACGCTCCTCGAAATCGCGCGCGATGTTGGCCACGCTCCCGTCCAGCGTCTCGTCGGGACCGACGATGATATCGACGGGGGAGGACAGATTGAAGAAGGTCTCGTCGAGCACGTAGTCGATCGGCGCATCGGTCGACAGCCGCAATGTCAGGTCCGGCCCGACATAGCGTACATGATTGGAGCCGCGCGTCTTCTGCGGACGCACGGTCCCATAGGCGAAGGTCGGGCGCATGCGGATGGAGATGCGCGGCGTTCCGGCGATCGGCCGCACGCGGCGAACCAGCGTCTGCGGCCGGAAAATGCGGTCGCGCCAGAAGAAACGCGGCGCGGTGTCGACGATCTCTAGCGAGCCGGAAGCACCGTGCAGGCGCGTGACCAGGACCGCCGTATTCGGCTCGTAGTGCTGTTCGGTCTCGGCCAGATCCTCCAGAACGATGGAGAAATGCCCCTCGTCGGGATCCTCATCGCCGGCCAGCAATGCGTTGAAAACAGGGTCGCCGTCAAAGCGTGGCAGGCAGCACCAGATCATGCGGCCCTTGGGATCGATGAGCGCCGAGAAGCTGCAATTGCCGATCGCGCCGAGGTTGAGTGTGCTCACGGGAATATACCTATGCTGACAATGAATGGGTCTCAAAACTGTCGGCGAGGCGGCTGAGCCACATACGGAAGGCATCCGTGTCCTCGCTGCGATACACGGCGGCGGTGTCGCCGGCGCCGATCTTGATGGAGATGCCGCTGGCGCGCGCCACCTCGCGGAAAGCATCCTCGTCTGTGACGTCGTCGCCGGCAAACAGCGGCACGCGCCCCTTGAAGGGAGCCTCGTCCATGAATGCCGCCACGGCATCGGCCTTGGTGGCCTGTCCGCTCTTGACCTCGATCACCATCTTGCCATGCAGGATGTGCAGTCCCTGGAGGCCGTCGACCGCCTCGTGCACGGCCGCTGCGCATGCCAGGCCGAGATCCGGCCGCTGCCGGTAGTGCAGCGCCAGCGAGCCCGACTTGGTTTCGACCATGGTGCCCGGATGGGCCGCGGTGAAGGCCCCGAGCTTGTCGCCAAGCGTGGTGAAAGTGGCGGCATCGACGCTTTTGGCGCTCATCTGTCCGCCCGCCCCCCGGCGCTCCAGCCCGTGCACGCCAGCGACCGGCAGGCTGAGCGGTGCCAGAAAGCGGTCGATTTCCTGGATCGGGCGGCCGGTGACGATGGCCAGCGCGCCCTGCGTGCTTCTTTCCAGGCGCGCAAGCACCTCGCGCGTGGGCAGGGGAACCGAAACGGCGTCGGGATGCTCGACAATGTCGGCCAGCGTCCCGTCGAAATCCAGGAAAATCGCTGTGCTTCCGGGAGTGAGGCCCGAATGGTCGAACGACTGCAAGGGTTCTGGTCTGTCAGCCATATTGACGCGAAAGGTGCGGAATCACTGAAGCCTTGGGAGCGGCTGCGATTATGCTATGCTACCGCCCGGCGGTTGTGAAGGAGGCCGTGGACCAACGTATCGGTGTTCTGGCGAACGGCCGGGTTCGAGCGGCGACATAAGCCGCTTTCACGGTTCCCGCAAGGGTGGAATAAGTCGGGCAAGGGAAATTGCACATGAAAGAATTCAGACATGGTGTCGCGGCCTGTCTTCTTGTCGCCGTGCTGGCGGCTGCAGCACCGGCTGAGGCGCAGGGACGCCCCGATATCCGCAGCATGAGCTGCCAGCAGGCACAAAGCCTGGTGCAGGAGAACGGCGCGGTCGTCCTGACGACGGGACGCCATACCTATGATCGCTACGTCGCCGGCCAGCAATTCTGCTTTCCGGGATACGTGACGCGCCGCGCCCATGTCGGGACGAACGATGCCTCAATGTGTCTGATCGGCTACACCTGCGTGCCCGACACCGACTGGCACGACGACAGGTGGTGGCAGCGGCGCTAGCAGCGGCGGGCCCGCCTATTCGGCCGCGCGTCGCCTCGTGCCGCGCCCGCCGCCGGCAATGAAACGGCGCATCCGGCCCGCAGCCTCGCGCAGCACGGATTCATCCTGGCACATGGAAATGCGCACATGCCCTTCCGCCGCGGCGCCGAAGCTGGTGCCGGGCATGACGGCCACCTGTTCCCGTTCCAGAAGGGCCCAGGCGAAGGCTTCGCTGTCTGGATCGGTTTCGGAGATGTCGAGCATGACGTACATGCCGCCCTCGGAGCCGCGTACGGCCACGCCGTCGAGCCCGCGGATCGCTTCGAGAAAGGCCGTGCGCCGTGCAGCGTAGAGGGCGGCGATCCCGTCAACGCCGCGGGCGTTCTCCACCGCTTCGATCGCGGCGCGAGAGATGAAGTCCACCATTCCGTAGCTGGAGACCAGGTTGAGACCGGTGAGGTGGCTGACGAGTTCGGGGGTCGCCGTCAGCCAGCCGACGCGCCAGCCTGTCATGCCGTGGCTCTTCGACAGGGAATTGACCACCAGCGTGCGCTCCTTCATGCCGGGCAGAGAGCGTGGCGAGACGTGCGGCCGGCCGGCACGGATTGTCCAGTAGACCTCGTCCGAAAGGAGCCACAGGTCGCGTTCGCGACACAATTCGGCGATCGCCTCCATCGTGGCGCGCGAATAGACGGCGCCGGTCGGGTTGTTCGGCGAATTGACCAAAAGCAGCTTTGTTTCCGGGCGAAGGGCGGCGGCGATGGCATCCATGCGCGGCTCGAAACCGTCTTGCGGGCGCGTCGCCACCTCCGTGCAGGCGGCGCCGGCGGCACGCACCGTGCCGGGATAGGTGGCGTAATAGGGCGCAAGCACGACGGCATGGTCGCCCGGGTCGAGCAGGGCTTGGCATGCGGCGAAGAGGGCGCCCTGGCCGCCCTGGGTAACGATGATCTCATCCGACGTGGTCTCCACGCCGGTGCAGGCCTGTGAGAGCTCAGCCAGGGCGCTGCGCAGGCGCGGCAGTCCTGGAAGCTGGATATAGTGATGGTGTCCGGACCGCACCGCCTCGACGCAGGCGGCCACCGTTTCGGCGGGGGTATCGAAATCGTGATCGCCGACGGAAAGCATCAGGATATCCTCGCCCGCCTGTCTTCGGGTCATGGCGGCGATGTGGACCTCCCATCCGTTCTTGCCGGAAGGCGTGATTCCCTTGATGCGGCTGGATGGAGTGGGCATGTGGTCGTGTCCTTGAAACGGTCTTTTCCTGCCTATAACCGATCACCGGTGGAACGCGATAGCAAGAGACGAAGGACAGGCAATCAGCGGCGATCGGCCTTTGACGGGTTGCCGCACCCCCGTTGCGCCCGCTATAGGCACGGGCGCGGAGAAACAGCGGCGGCGGATATGCTGGCATCGAACGAAAGAAAGAAGGTGGCGGACCAGCAGGATCGGACTGCTGTCGTCGACGAAGCCATCACGTCACGCCGTTCCGTGCGCGCCTTTCTGCCCGATCCGGTGGACGAAGCCACCATTGGCGACATCCTGCGGGTCGCCGCGCGCGCGCCGTCGGGCACGAACATGCAGCCCTGGAAGGTGTACGTCACGACGGGCAAGGCGAAGGAGCGTCTTTCCGAGGCTATTCTTTCCTCCGGCATCCGGGCGGAAAAGGTCGAGTGGGACGAATACAAATATTATCCGGACAAGTTCTTCGAGCCCTATCTGTCGCGCCGTCGGGCGATCGGCTATGCACTTTACGGCCTGCTCGGCATTGGCCGGCGCGAGGTGGAGCGGATGCGCGCCCAGCACGACCGCAATTTCATCTTCTTCGACGCACCGGTGGGGATGATCTTCACCATCGACCGCAGGCTGAACAAGGGGTCCTGGGTGGACTACGGCATGTTCCTGCAGTCGATCATGATCGCCGCGCGGGCGCGAGGGCTGCACACCTGCCCGCAGGCGGCCTTCGCGCCCTATCATCGTTTCATCCGGCCCGTCCTCGGAATCCCGGAGGAGGAGGTGGTGGTGTGCGGGATGGCGCTTGGCTACGAGGATACTTCGAAACCGGAAAACCGCCTGCGCAGCGAACGCGCGCCGCTGGAAGAGTTCGTCAGCTTCCTGCGCTAGACAGGCCCTCTTGCGCCCGCCGACCGTCCGGTTACGGGGAGCGCCGGGTCAGCCGACCCTTACCAAAGTTTAATGTGCGCGACAGCCTCCCGTAACATTGGATCCGGCATAAACACTGCGTTTTCAGGAAGCGCCGGCACCCGGTGCTTTGATACGAGGAGATGACGCATGCTTCGCAAGGTACTAGTTTCCGCAGTCGCCCTTTCGCTCGCTGCCGGCACTGTCGCCCTGGCACAGGACGCAGAAACCGAGGATTCGGCCGGGGCGGAGCGGACGGAGCGCCCGGAGCGCGGTCGGCACGGGATGTTCAGCCGGCTTGATCGTGACGGTGACGGCCGCATCGACGCCGAGGAGTTCGGCGGCGACAGGCTGGAGATGATGCGGGCGGCCGACGCGGACGGCGACGGCGCACTGACGGAGGAGGAGATCGCGACCTATCTGATGAACCGCCACTTCCAGCGCCGCGCCGAGCGGGCCGCGCGCTACCTGGACATCGACGGCGACGGCACCGTCACCATCGCCGAAATCGAGGATTACCAAGGCAAGCGCTTCGCCTTGCTCGACCGCGACAATGACGGCCAGATCAGCCAGGAGGAGATGCGCCGCAGCGGCATAGGCAAGCGCTTCATGCACCATCGCCGGATGGGCGAGCACGGGCCCCGCGCCGCGATGCGCGGTTGGGACCGAGACCACCACGACTCAATGATGTACCACCACCGTGGCCAGCCGAGATTCATAGACGAGGTCGACCCGATGGCACCGGAGGAAGCGTCGGACGGGGAATAGAGCAAGCTGCTTCCAGCTAGGGCGGCCAAGTGCGCCTTCGCCCTCGTTCCTCGACAGGCTCAGGATGGGGACGAAGGCGGAGCAGCATCGCGTAAGTTTCGAAGCGGGGGGCGTATACAGAAGCCCCGATGGTGAGGCCTGTCGAACCACGGGCGGATTGCCGGCGCAAGGTGACTCCGCTTCAGCTCATCATGTCCGGCGCACACGGTTTTCCACCTGCAGGAAGGCCCGGCAGCGGTGCCGGGCCTCTTCTCATCCTTCCCCGCTGAGAACCTCGTAGCCGACCTCCGCCGACGCCTCGCGCAGGATGCGCCAGAAGGAGCGGGCGAGGGAGCGGAAGACGAAGATATCGAACTGTGTCGCGCCCGTGCGCTGGATCTGTGCGGTGATGTCGTGATGCGCGGTCGCACGGCCCTCTGCGACGGCGAAGGCATCGGCCGAGAAGTCGATGGCGAAGAGCTTCGAAAGCACCCATTCCGCGCGCGGTCCGGCGATCCGGATCGCCGTGCGCCCGTGGGAGAGGTCGGTCACCGTGCCCGTCTCGAGCGGCAAGGCTGCGGCGAGCCGTGCTGCAAACCCTTCGCTGCCCGCCACGAAAAAGCGCTCCGGGCCGATTGAGAAGGCGGCCGCCCCGGCGCCGAGTGCGCCGGCATTGGGGGATGCCGGAAGCGCAAGGCCGGTCACATCGCCGATCGCCGCCGCCAAGATCTTCTTGCCCCCCGGCCAGGCGGCCGCCTCGGCCATGAAGGTCGGCGTGACCTCGCTCAGGGTGACGCCCGATCCGCCATCCGAACGACCGTGAAGATCCGGACGCAAGGCGGGGCCGAGCGGGGATTCGCGCTTAACCATGAAGGCGCCTCCCTTCCGGATCGAAGAAGTGATGGCTGGCGATCTCGACCGGGCCGAAGCGCTTTCTGAGCGGATCGGAAACAAAGGCACGGGTGCCGTGGCGCGTCTTGCCGCCCTTGACCAGCGCCAGCCCGATATATTTCGACAGGGCCGGCGAATAGCAGGCGGCGGTCACGTGCCCGATGCTCCTTCCAGGTGTCTCCAGGCCGCCGCTTTCGACGATGTGTGCACCGCTGTCGAGCGGCTGGCCGTCGAGCGAGAGGAGGCCGACCAGGCGCAGGCGGTTTCTGTCGATAAGGCCTTCGCGATCCATCAGCGCCGAGCCGATGAAGGGCTTCTTCTTCGACAGAACCCAGTCGAGATAAAGATCGCGCGCGGTCGTGCGACCGTCGATCTCCGCGCCGGCGACATGGCCCTTCTCAATGCGCAGGGTGCCGAGCGCTTCCATGCCGTAGGGCACAATGCCGTAGGGCACGCCCGCTTGCCAGAGTGTCTCCCAGACATGCCGGCCGTAGCCGGCGCCACAATAGACCTCGTAGGCGAGCTCGCCGGAAAAGGAGAGACGGCAGATCACCACCGGCACGCCGTCGATATCGCCGTGGACGATCCCCATGAAGGGCAGTGCCTCGGTGTCTACCGCTGTGCCGGTGACGCAGCCCTCAAGCACCTTTCGCGCATTGGGGCCGGCCACCGCCGCGCCGGCCCACTGGTCGGTGACGGAGGTGAGATGGATCTTGAGGTCCGGCCACACGATGTCGAGAAAATATTCCAGATGCTGCATCACCCGGCCGGCGTTCGCCGTGGTGGTGGTCATCAGGAAATCGTGCTCGCCCAGGCGCCAGGTGGTGCCGTCGTCGAAGGCGATGCCGTCTTCCCGCAGCATGAGGCCATAGCGCGCCTTGCCGCCCGGCAGGGTGGAGAACGTGTTCGTGTAGACCCGGTCGAGGAATTCGGCCGCGTCAGGCCCCTTCACCGCGATCTTGCCGAGGGTGGAGACATCGACGATGCCGACGGAGCGGCGGACGGCGGCCGCCTCGCGCACATAGGCCTGCTCGATCGTCTCCCCCGGCTCGCCGTAGATCATCGGGCGGTGCCAGAGCCCCACTTCCATCATGCGCGCGCCGTTCTCCACATGCCAATCATGCATGGGGGTCAGGCGGTCGGGCTTGAAATGGCCGTGCCTTTCACCCGCCAGCGCGCCGATGGAAACGGGCGAGAAGGGTGGGCGGAAGCGTGTCGTGCCGACCTCGCCGATCGGCAGGCCGCGCGCCTCGGCCATGATGGCAAGCCCCGGCACGTTGGAGGTCTTGCCCTGGTCGGTCGCCATGCCGAGCGTGGTGTAGCGCTTCAGATGTTCGACCGAGACGAACCCCTCGCGATGGGCAAGGCGCACGTCCTCGGCGGTCACGTCATGCTGAAGGTCGACGAAGGCCTTGCCCTTCGCTTTGATCTCGAAGACGGGGGCGGGATGCGGGTCGATTGCGGGCGCCTTGACGGTGGGCGGCTTTGCGCGCGAGGGCCTTTTCCCGACGGCCTTCAGGCCGGCATCGCGGCCGCTGGTGAGCGCCTCGGCGGTGGTCGCCGCGCCGGTGAATGCGCCGGCGCCGAGCCAGTCCTGCCGCGGCGCGGGCGGGAGAAAGGCCAGCCGAGCCTCGTCCCAGACCGGATCGCCCCCTGCCTGGCTCGCAAGGTGAATGGCCGGCGACCAGCCCCCGGAGACGGTGAGGCAGTCCACGTCGATGGGCCGCACGTCTCCCGACAGCCGGCCCGTGGCGGCGTCGAAGCGCTGCACGGAGATCTTTGACAGGCGCTTGCCGGCCGTGCCGACCACCGCATGACCGAGGAGCGGTGCCACGCCGGCTTCTTCGGCAAGCGCCCGGGCGGCGGACGGGATTTCCGGACGCACGTCGATGATGGCGATCACGGCGCCGCCGGCTTTCTTCAGCGCGGCGGCCGCGTGGTAGGCGCTGTCGTTGTTGGTGAAGACGGCGAGCTTCTCTCCCGGCAGGACACCGTACTCGCCGATATAGCGCCGGACCGCCCCGGCCAGCATCACGCCCGGCCGGTCGTTGCCGGGAAAGACGATCGGGCACTCCAGCGCGCCGCTGGCGAGCACCACCTTGCCGGCGTGGATCGACCAGTGGCGGTGTCGCGGGACACCTTCGGCAGCCCCGGGCAAGTGATCGCTCACGCGCTCGAGCGCTGCGACGGTGTTGCCGTCGTAATAGCCCCAGGCAGTGGTGCGGGTGAGGAGGCGGAGGTTCCCGCGCGCCGCCAGCCGCTCGCTGAGCGCGGTCGCCCAGTCTCGGGCCGGTTTCCCGCTGATCGTCTCGCCGGACCAGTTGGCGCTGCCCCCCGTTCGCGGTTCCTGCTCGATGAGGATCACCCGCCTGCCGGCTTTCGCCGCGGCTTCGGCCGCCGTCAGTCCGGCCGGGCCGGCGCCGACGACGAGCACGTCGCAAAAGGCGTTCATCTTCTCGTAGCGCGCCGGGTCCGGCGCGTAGCCGGCGCGGCCGAGGCCGGCGGCATGGCGGATGAAGCGCTCGCACAGCATCCAGAACCGCGTGCCGCGCAGGGGGCCGATCACCGGGCCCATGAATGTCTTGTAGTAGAAGCCGGCGGCGAGAAGCGGTCCGGCGAGCTGGCCGAGCGCGCCGATGTCGACGTCGAGCGTGGGGAAGCGGTTCTGGCTTTCCGCTGCGAGCCCCTCGTGGAGCTCGATCTGCGTCGCGGGAATGTTGGGTTCGCGCACCCGGTCTTTCAGCACGGTGACGAGCGCGTTCGGCTCGTCTGCGCCGGCGGCGAAGATGCCGCGCGGGCGGTGATACTTGAAAGAGCGGCCGACAAGCCTGACGCCGTTGGCGAGAAGTGCGGAAGCGAGCGTGTCGCCGGGATGGCCGGTATAGTCCCGGCCGTCGAAGGTGAAGCCGATCGAACGGCCGCGGTCGATCAGCCCGCCGGCGGAGGCACGGCGTGGGCTCATGGCCGGCCTCCGGCTGCGTTGAGCCCCGCCCGGGCGAACGCTACGCTCAGAATCTCGTGGGTGATCGTATCGCGCGTGAGAAGAAGATGCGTCCGGCAGCCGCCCGTATGCTGCCAGTATTCGCGGTGCGGGCCGGCGGGATTGGGCCGGTTGTAGAGATAGTCGTACCAGGCCTTCATGTCGGCCGAGGCAGGATCGGGGCGCGTGCGCGTGGCGTCCCCCTGATAGGAGAATTCCGACATCTCGCGCGTGCCGCAGTGGGGGCAGGGGATCAGCATGGCGCCGTCAAATCCATGTCGGGTCCTAATGCAGCTTCGGTGTGGGGCCCGCGCCCTTTTCGTCGATGACGCTGCCGCGCGCGAAGCGCGACAGCGTGAAGGGCGCGTTGACGTGGTGAGGCTCGTCCCGGGCGATGGTCCAGGCGAAGGAGAAGCCCGAGGCCGGCGTGGCCTTGAAGCCGCCGTAGCACCAGCCGCAGTTGAGATACATGCCGGGCAGCGGCCCCTTGGTGATGATGGGTGAGCCGTCCATGGACATGTCCATGACACCGCCCCAGGAACGTAAGAGCCGCAGGCGGGCGGCGGCCGGAAACAGGGCGACCATCTCGCCCATCACCTCTTCGACCAGTGGCAGGTCGCCGCGCTGGGCGTAGGAGTTGTAACCGTCGAGGTCGCCGCCGAAGACCAGTCCGCCCTTGTCCGACTGGGACACATAGAGGTGGCCGCCGCCGAAGGTGACGACGCAGTCTACGAAGGGCTTGATCGATTCGGAGACGAACGCCTGCAGCACGTGGCTCTCGATAGGAAATCGCTCGATCCCCGCTATCTGCAGCAGCCTGCTGGTGCTGCCGGCGACCGCCACGCCGACCTTCCGGGCGCGGATTTCGCCGCGGGTGGTGGTTACCCCGGTGATCTTGTCGTCCTCGCGCAGGAAACCCGTTACCCCGCAATTTTCGATGATGTCGACGCCGCGCCGGTCTGCCGCGCGCGCATAGCCCCACGCGACTGCGTCATGACGCGCGGTGCCGGCGCGTGGCTGGAGGAGCCCGCCGACGACGGGGAAGCGGGCGGAGGCGGAGAGGTCGACGCCGGGCACCTTGCGCGCGATCTCTTCACGCGTCAGCCACACTGCGTCGCCGCCTTCATGGCGCATGGCGTTGCCGCGGCGGATATAATCGTCCGCCTGGGCCGGCGAATGGGCGAGGTTGAGGATTCCCCGCTGCGAGAACATGACGTTGTAATTCAGCTCGTGTGACAGGTTCTCCCACAGCCGCAGCGAGAAATCATAGAAGCGGATGGATTCGGGCAGCAGGTAGTTCGACCGCACGATGGTGGTGTTGCGGCCGACATTGCCGGAGCCGAGCCAGCCCTTCTCCAGCACCGCGACATTGGTGATGCCGTGCTCCTTGGCGAGGTAGTAGGCGGTTGCCAGCCCGTGCCCGCCGCCGCCGATGATGATGACGTCGTAAGCCGGTTTCGGCACGGCCTTGCGCCAGGCCGGTTTCCAGTCCCGGTTGCCGTTGAGCGCATTCCAAAGAAGCGCAAGGGCCGAATATTCCGCCATGCATGCCGCCGAAGTCCCACGAACAGGTAACCTATAGGGCAGGTGCCGGGCGCGAGGCAATCGATGCGCCGTGTGCTGCGCCCGAGCGGCCCGCATGGCCAAGGGTTGGTACGAGGCGCCGAATTCCGCGGGATTTGAGTGAATCTCCTTACTCTCGATTAACGCTCACCGAAAAAAGCAGTTGCCGGAGGGAGCTTGGACTTTCCGATTCAGAGTTCCGAAGCGGTTTGGCGATAGGGAGCGGAGGTGGCGAGGGCCTACCCTCGCGCGCAACGATTTTTCGGGGGCTACAAAATGGATGTGCGGTCCGAACGCGTGGCGGTACCGCTGGCCGTCGATCTCGACGGAACGCTGATCGCGACCGATCTCCTGTGGGAAAGCCTGTTTCTGCTCATTCGCAGGAACCCGCTCTGGCTGTTCCTCATCCCCTGGTGGCTGTGGCAGGGCCGGGCGCGGCTGAAATGCGCGATTGCCGAGCGCGTCGAGCTCGATCCGGCCGCGCTGCCCTATCGCGCAGCGCTCGTGGAGCGGTTGCGGGAGGAGCGTGCCGCCGGCAGACAGATCGTGCTCGCGACCGCCGCGCCGCGCCGGCTGGCGGAGAAGATCGCCGCGCATCTCGGACTCTTCGATCTGGTGATCTGCACCGATCCCGGCTGCAATATGGCCTCCGGGATCAAGCGGAAGGCGCTCGCGGAACTCTTCGGCGACGGCGGTTTCGACTATGCCGGCAACGGCCGCGCGGACATCGCTGTCTTCGATTCGGCGCGCCGCGCGATCGTCGTCGCACCGGACCGGCATGCTGCCGGTTGGTACGGGAGGCATGGCGGCGAACTCATCGCCGCGCCGAAGCTGAGCTTGAAGATCCTCGTCAGGATGCTGCGCGTTCACCAGTGGGTGAAAAACGCGTTGATCTTCGTGCCGGTGGTGCTGGCGCATCAATATCTCAATGCGGCACTTCTGGTCGACAGCCTGCTTGCCTTCATCGCCTTCAGCGCGGCGGCCTCGGCGATCTACATCCTCAACGACTTCTTCGACCTGGCGAACGACCGCCGGCATCCGACCAAGCGTGACAGGCCATTTGCCAGCGGCGCTCTGTCGATCCCGTTCGGCCTTTGTGCCATGGGGCTGCTGCTCGCCGTGGCCACCGTGACGGCGCTGTTTCTGCCCGCCGTCTTCAGCGCCGTCCTCATTCTCTATCTCGTCGCGACGACGAGCTATTCGATCGCGGTCAAGCGCATGCTGCTGCTCGACGTGCTGATGCTCGCGGGCCTTTATACGGTGCGCATCCTTGCCGGCTGCGCGGCCACGGGCATTGCCGTCTCGTTCTGGCTGTTGGCCTTTTCGACCTTCTTTTTCCTCTCCCTGGCCCTGGTCAAGCGCTATGTCGAGCTGCGTTCGACCACGCTGCCGACGGGCGAGCGCATTGCCGGGCGCGGCTATCGCACGGAAGATCAGGAGATCATCGCACAAGCCGGCCTCGCCTCGGCCTTCTCTTCGGCCCTGGTGCTGGCGCTCTATATCCAGAGCGATTCCATCGCGGACCTCTACGCGCATCCCTGGCTCGTCTGGCCCTTGAGCCCGATCGTGCTCTATCTCACCATGCGCATCTGGATTCTCGCGCGCCGCGACGAGATGCACGACGACCCGATCGTCTTCATCATCCGTGACTGGCGCAGCCAGCTCGTCTCCGGCATCGGCGCCGTCCTCCTCTTTACGGCGGGGCTGTGATGGGCGCGCTCTACCACAGCTTCGGGCGGACGGCAGCGCCGGCGCACCGCGCGATCGGCGCCGATGAGGCGATCGCCCAACTGAAGGTCGGGCGGCGGCAGGAGCGGTCGCTCCTCGCCTATGGCAACGGCCGCTCCTATGGCGACAGCTGCCTGAACGGCTCGGGCACGCTCGTCGACATGCGGGCGAAGAGCCGCATCCTGTCCTTCGACGCGCAGACCGGCTTCCTCAAGGCAGAAGCGGGAGCGATGCTTGCCGACATCATTGACCTGGCCGCCCCGCAGGGCTGGTTCCCGGCGGTGGTCCCGGGGACGCGCTTCATCACGCTGGGCGGCGCCATCGCCAATGACGTGCACGGCAAGAACCATCACCGCCGCGGAACCTTCGGCCGCCATGTCGAGGCGCTGACGCTGCTGCGCTCCGACGGCACGCTGCACTATTGCCGCGCCGATCAAGAGTCTGAGCTCTTTCGCGCCACCGTCGGTGGCATGGGGCTGACCGGCCTGATCCTGGACGCCACCATCCGCCTGATGAAGGTCGGCTCGGCCGATGTCGAGGAGGAGGCGACGGCCTTCTCATCGCTCGAGGAATATTTCGCGCTGGCAGAAGAGGCGGACTCGCGAAACGAATATGCAGTCGCCTGGATCGACCAGCTCGCCACCGGCGCGGCGGCAGGCAGGGGCTTGCTCCTGACGGCGAACCACGCGCGGGAAGGTACCTTCCGTCCTGCGCCGAAGGCTTGGCTTTCGGTACCCTTACAGCCACCCTTCAATGTGTTGAACAACGCGTCGATCCGTCTTTTCAACAAGGCCTACCGTTGGGTAAAGCAGCGCAAGTCGGGCCTCGAGCGCAGCGGTTTCGCCGGCTACTTCTTCCCCCTCGACGGTGTTCGCCACTGGAACCGGCTTTACGGGCCGGGCGGGCTCTTCCAGCACCAGAGCGTGGTGCCGGAGGAAGCGGCCCGCAAGGCCATACCGGCCATGCTTTCCGCAGCGCGCGCGGCGGGTCAGGCCTCGTTCCTGACGGTGCTGAAGCGCTTCGGCGACGTTCCTTCTCCGGGCCTGCTGTCATTTCCGCGACTCGGCTACACATTGACCCTGGATTTTCCGAACCGCGGAAAGAGGACTTTGCAGCTTCTTGAAAAGCTGGACGAAATCACCGTTGCGGCTGGGGGCGCGGTCAATCCCTACAAGGATGCGCGCATGGCTGCGGAGGTCTTCGCCGCTTCCTTTCCGGACTGGCAGGCGCTCGAGCGCACGCGCGACCCCGCCTTCATGTCGGACTTCTGGCAGCGCACGGCGATGCGGGCCGCGTCATCCGTCAGGCTCGATCAGGCGGCGGAGTAGGGAACATGATGGATCCCTTTCAGAAAGATGACCGGCTTGCGCGCAATTCGAGCGAACGGTTTCACGCGATTTTTTCATCTGTTTCCTATGCAGGGGCAGGGGACAAACGGGGCGGCCAAGCATGAAATACATTCCCTTCATCCTGTTCACGGTGCTGACCAACGCGGTGGCGCAACTCATGCTGAAATACGGCATGATGAGCCTGGGGCCATTGAGCTTTGCCGGTGTCAATCCCGTCCTCAAGATCCTGCAGATCGTCTTCAGCCCCTGGATTTTCGCGGGGCTGTGCGTGTTCGTCGTCTCGATGGCCTCGCACCTCTTCGTGCTCTCCAAGGTGGAGCTTTCCTTCGCCTATCCCTTCCTGAGCCTCGCCTACGTGGCCGTGGCGGTCTTTGCCTATCTGCTCTGGCGCGAGGATCTCAACGCCTACCGCATCGCCGGCATCGCGCTGATCTGCGTTGGAACGGTGCTCATCGCCCACAGCGGCCGCAAGACGGACGAGGCCGCCGTCGCCTCCAGGGCACTGCAATCGGAAAGGTCGACCATCCAATGAAACACATCATCTTCGGCGGAGACGGCTTCGTCGGCCGCCACCTCGCACCCAAGCTCATCGCCGACGGCCAGGAGGTCGTTGTGGCCGATATCGTCAAGAGCGATTTTCCGCACTACCGCCAGGCGCGCTTCGTCCACTGTGACGTGACCGACCCGACCACCATCCCGGCGGTCGGGATGGAGGCCGACGACATGGTCTACAACCTGTCGGCCAAGATGCTCTCGCCCATCCAGGTGCGGTCCAAGCGCCACGACTTCTTCTATCCCGTGAACTATCACGGCACGGTCAACATCATCGAGGCGATGGACAAGCGGGGGGCGAAGAACCTCGTCCACTTCACCACCGACATGATTTACGGCCACACGGTCACTTATCCCATGACCGAGGACCATCCGGTGGCGCCGCTCGGTGAGTACGGGCAGTCGAAGCTCGACACGGAGGTGCTCGCTGCCGAATGGCGCAAGCGCGGCATGAACATCGCGCTCTTCCGCCCTCGGCTCATCATCGGGCCGGGCAGGCTCGGGATCCTCGAAAAGCTCTTCAAGCTGATCGACTACAACCTGCCTGTGCCGATGATCGGCGCCGGCAGGAATCCCTACCAGTTCATTTCCGTCTTCGACTGTGCGGAGGCGGCAAGGCTGGCCTGGAAGGCGGGCGTGCCGAACGAGGCCTACAATCTGGGCTCCCTCAACCCGCCGCCGGTCAGGAAGCTGCTCGGCGACCTGATCAGGCATGCTGGGTCAAAATCCTTCCTGCTGCCGACGCCCGGCTGGGCGGTCAAGCGGACGCTCGACCTCCTCGATCTTTTCAACATGCCGCTGATGGACCCGGAGCAGTATCTGATCGCCGACGAGATGTGCGTACTGGACGTCTCCAAGGGCGAGCGGGAGCTCGGCTGGGTGCCGCAGTACCGCGACGGGGACATGCTGATCGCCGCATACGACGAATACAGCGCAAGGAAGGCCGGCCAGCCTGCCGAAGCGCGCGAAGTTCCGGCCGAATAGGAGTTCTTCCATGACCGTGATGACGAAAGCCGAACGAGGCGCCGGAACCGCTGTACAAGCACCTGAGCTGGCGCGAGAGGGAAACCCCAGGCCGGCGCTCATGAGTGTCGAGGACGCCAAGGCGCTTGACGTCGGGCAGATGGCCGAGCTCTTCAAGGCGCATCTCAACCCTGGCCAGCTTCATTTCATGAAGCTGCTCGGCTTTCACAAGGTGAAGGTCGAGCGCGCCGAGGGCATGTACTACATTGACCAGAACGGCCGGAAGATCCTCGATTTCTTCGGCGGTTTCGGCTCGCTCGCCTTTGGCCACAACCACCCGCGCATCCTTGAGGCGCGGCAGAAGTTTCAGGCAGAGAAACGGCACGAGATCGCCATCGCCTTCATGTCGCAATATGCGACGGCGCTCGCGCACAATCTGGCCGCCTGCTCGCCCGGCGACCTCGACATGGTGTTCCTCGGTTCATCCGGCTCGGAGGCGATGGAGGCGGCCGTGAAGCTCGCCGAGCGCGCGGCGGGGTCGAAGCGGCCGAAGATCGTCTATGCGGAGAACTCCTTCCACGGGAAGACGAAGGGCGTGCTGGCTCTCACCGACGGCCAGCTCTACCGCGGCGAGTTCCGGCTGACGGACAATGTGGTGCGGGTGCCCTTCGGCGATATCGAGGCGGTGGAGAACGCCTTCCGCAGCGACCCCGAGATCGGTGCGATCGTGCTCGAAACCGTCCAGGGCGGTGGCGGCATCATCGAGGCCGCGCCAGAATTCTGGCAGAAGCTGCGCCGGCTTTGCGATGAGTACGGCGTGTTGTGGGTGGCCGACGAGGTGCAGTGCGGCTTCGGGCGCACGGGACGCTTCTACGCATTCGAGCACTACGGCGTGGTGCCGGACATCACCGCGCTCGCAAAGTCGCTGGGCGCGGGCAAGGCGGCCGTTGGCGCCATGATCGCCAAGCGCGACGTCTACATGAAGGCCTATGGCTCGCCAAAGACGGCAATGATCCATGCCATGGCCACCTTCGGCGGCATCGGCGAGGCGTGTGTCACGGCCATCGAGGGGCTCAACGTGCTCTATGACGAGGCGCTGATCGAGAATGCCGAGGCGACGGGCGCCTACCTCATCGAGCGCCTGAATGCGCTGAAGGAAAAATATCCGCGCATCATCAAGGATGTGCGCGGGCGCGGCTGCATGGTGGGGCTGGAGTTCCAGGATTTCTCCCAGACACTGCCCGCCGTTCTGCGCCCGATGGTGGCGATGCTGGACGACAAGCTGAAGGGCTCCCTGTCGGGCTTCGTCGGCGCGGCCCTTCTGCGCGACCATGACGTGCTGGTGGCCTTCACCGAATACAACCGCAACGTCATCCGCCTCGAGCCGCCACTGATCGTCGGGCGCGAGCATGTGGACACCTTTGTCGACGCGCTCGACGCGCTGCTTTCGCGCGGCGTGGTGTCGATCGTGAAGGATTTCGCCAGGAGCCAGATGGGCTGAGATGGACCGGGGCGGGGAAGGGCAGTGAGTAGCTTGCAGCAGAGCTTGATCGGCCGGGTGCTTACCAGCCCGCCGGGCGACGGCTTCGTGCGCCGCTTGACGCAGCGCGGCTTGCTCGACCGGGCGGGTGCGCTCTTTCTCCTCCTGGGAGTGCTGGCCACGGCTGCCTATGGTTTGGTCAGGCCGGATTACAATTGGGACATGGTGGCCTATATCGCCACCGCACTTGAAAACCGCATCGACGATGCTGAAGCGTTGCATGCCGAGACCTGGGCACGGATCGAAGCGGGGGCCGACGAGACACAGGAATATCATCTGAAATATTCCAACCCGTACAATCTGAACCAGTGGGAAAACCCGGCGGATTTCCAGTCGCAGCTTTCCATGTACCGGGTAAAGGTGGCCTATGTGGCGCTGCTCAGGCTGCTGGAACCAGTCACGGGACTGGCCACAGGTGCCATTCTGCTCAGCGTCGTCCCGTCGCTTTGTGTCGGTCTGCTCTGTCTGTGGTGGCTGTGGCGGGCGGAGGCGCTGCAGGGTGCGTTCTTCCTCCTGCCGCTTCTTTTCCTCGCGGATTACTTTCGGATGACGTCGGCCGCCGTGCCTGACATGCTGCTCGCCCTGGTCTCCCTGTCGGCGGTCTACGCCCTGTGGCGGGGGCGCATGTGGCTGGGCTACAGCCTGCTCTTCGCCTCCGTATTCGTGCGGCCTGACAACATCATCCTCATCTTCGCGGTGCTGATCGCGGCGGTCCTTTTCAACTGGCGGAAGCTGCCGATACTCTTCACCTTCCTGGCTGCCCTGGCGGCTTGCCTTGTCATCTCCAAGGTCGGCGGGCATCCCGGCTGGTGGGCGCACTTCTACTTCTCCTGTGTGGAGATCCAGAATTCCATGGCCGGGTTCGATCCCGATTTCTCGCTTCTGGCGATGATCAGGGGATACGTGCGTGGAGTGGTGGTGGCGCTGCAATTCAACGACTGGCCGGCGATCTTGGCGGTGCTGACGGGTGGCTGGGCGCTGCTGGCCCGCTATCGAAGCATGGGAGAGCCGCGGGCCAACGCGCTGGCCTTCGCGCTGGCCATCGGCACGCTCGGAAAGTTCGCCAGCTTCCCGCTTCCCGACGACCGCTTCTACTTCGTCTTCATCGCCGGAATGGCACTCGTTCTGGTGGCGTCGTGGAAGCCGCGCTTCGACGGTAAGGGCGCGCGCTGAAGCGGAAGTCGCGACGCAATTCGGCCATGTCGCAAACAGGCCGGGGGGAGCGCCCGGCCAACGCATAATCTTCCTCGCGAAAAGCGGCCGAAACCGGCAGGAGCGAGGGAGATTAAGGCATGAAGAGCGAGGCGCGCGCGGTCGTCATCGGAGGAGGCGTGGTCGGTGTTTCCACGCTCTACCATCTGGCGAAGAAGGGCTGGTCGGATGTCGTTCTGCTTGAGCGCAAGGAACTGACCTCCGGCTCCACCTGGCATGCCGCCGGCCTCCTGCCGCTCTTCAACATGAGCTACTCCGTCGGCCAGATCCACAAATACTCGGTGAGGTTCTATCAGGAGCTTCAGGAGGAGACCGGCATGAATGTCGGTTTCACCCGGTGCTCCAACATCCGGCTCGCCCGCACGAAGGACCGCTGGGACGAATACATGTACTACGCCGGCATCGCCGAGACGATCGGCGTGCCTTACAGGCTGCTGACGCCGGAAGAGGTCAAGGAGGTCTGGCCGCTGTGCGAAACGGAGGGCCTGCTGGGCGCCATCCAGCATCCCGACGACGGCTATATCCAGCCGGCCGACCTCACCCAGGCGCTTGCCAAGGGCGCGCGCGACAAGGGTGCCACGATCTATCGCAACACCGCGGTCATGGCCCTGGAGCAGCAGGGCGACGGCAGATGGCTGGTCAAGACCGACAAGGGCGACATCCTCGCCGAGCACGTCGTGTCGGCCACCGGCAATTTTGCCCGAAAGACGGGCGAGATGGTGGGGCTCGACGTACCCGTCATTCCCGTCGAGCATCAGTACATCGTCACCGAACCGCACCCGGCGATCGTGGAACGCAAGAAACAGGGCCTGCCGGAGATGGGCGTGCTGCGCGAAAGCGACTCCTCCTGGTACATGCGCGAGGAGAACGGCGGCCTGCTGCTCGGGCCCTACGAGGCGGGTGCGCCCTGCTGCTACGTGGACGGGCCGTCCGACGACAGCGAATACGAGCTCTTCCAGGAGGACCTCGACCGCCTGATGCCCCATGTGGAGACGGCGATCGAGCGCGTGCCGGCCTTCGGCGAGGCAGGCATCAAGAAGATCTATAACGGCGCGATCGCCTACACGCCGGACGGCTCGCCCATCATCGGCCCGGCGCCGGGGTTGAAGAACTTCTGGCTGAACGAAGGCCATTCCTTCGGCGTGACGGCGGCCGGCGGGGCCGGCTGGCAGATCGCCGAGTGGATCGTCGAGGGTGAGCCTTCCATCGACATGATGGGCGTCGACCCGCGCCGTTTCGGCCCCTATGCAACCGAGGGCTATCTGCGCGAGAAGAACGAGGAGGCTTATGCCAACGTCTTCACGATGCACTACCCGGACGAGGAGCGTGCGGCGGCGCGTCCTTTGAAGATGACGCCCTGTTACGGGCGCATGAAGGAGCGCGGCGCCGTCTTCGGCTCCGTCTACGGCTGGGAGCGGCCCAACTGGTTCGCACCGGAAGGCTACGCCTTGCCCGAGGAAGAGCTCGGCGTGGGCGCGGACGTGATCACGAAGCACAATCACGCGCCGCCGCTCGAAGACGGGCGCATCGTCGAGAAATGGTCGTTCCGCCGCTCGAACTATTTCGAGCATGTCGGCAACGAGGTGAAGAACGTCCACGAGAATGTGGGCCTGCTCGACATGTCGGCCTTCGCCAAGATCGAGGTCTCGGGCCCGGGCGGTCGCGCGTGGCTCGACTCGATCTTCGCCAACCGCATCCCCAAGAAGCGGGGCAGGGTGGCGCTGTGCCACCTTTTGACGAAGAACGGCGGGGTGCGTTCCGAATTCACCGTCTACGAATGGGCGCCCGGCCGCTTCTATCTCGTCTCGGCGGGTGGCTTCGAAGCGCATGACCATGACGTTCTGGCCAAGCTGCTTCCGGCGGACGGCTCCGTGGTGCTGCGCCCACTCACCGAACAGTACGGCGTGTTCGTGCTCGCCGGGCCTAAATCCCGCGATGTGCTGAAGAAGCTCGCGCATATCCCGCTGTCCAACGCTGACTTTCCGTGGCTTTCCGGCCGGAAGATATCCCTCGGCCATGCCACCGCGCATGCGCTGCGGGTCAATTTTGTCGGGGAACTCGGCTGGGAGTTGCATCACCCCATCGCCATGCAGAACGCCCTCTTCGACATGCTGATGGAGGCGGGCGCACAGTTCGGCATCAGGCCCTTCGGCATCCGGGCGATGACAGCGATGGCCATCGAGAAGAGCTACCGGCTTATCCCGCGCGAACTGTCGATCGAATACACCGCCTGGGAGAGCGGTCTCGACCGCTTCGTCCATCCCGACAAGGGAGACTTCATCGGCCGTGAGGCACTGCTGCGCCAGCGCGAGGACGGCATCAGATGGAACTACGTCACGCTGGAGGTGCACGACGTGAGGGATGCCGACGCACGCGGCTCCGAGGCGATCTACAAGGACGATAAGCTCGTCGGCCGCGCCACCCACGGTGGCTATGGCTGGCGCGTCGGCAAGAGCCTGGCGCTTGCGATGGTGCGGCCGGAACATGCGGCGGAAGGGACCAGGCTGGAGATCAAGATCCTCGGCAAGATGCATCCGGCCACGGTCATTGCCGAAAGCCCCTTCGATCCCGATAACGAGGCGCTCCGCGCCGACGGGTAAGCCGGGGAGTGGTGCGGACGGCGGGGATCGAACCCGCACGGGCTAGCCCGAGGGATTTTAAGTCCCTTGCGTCTACCAGTTCCGCCACGTCCGCGCACCTTTCTATTCAATCGCTTAGCCAGTTTCGTCAATCATCGATTTGCGATTTTCCTTCGCATTTTGCAAAACGGTGTTCTTGGCCCGTCCCGAAAGGGTCTGATCTGATCACCTTTGTCTGGTTCTCCACGTGACGTGGAATGGGCGCCTGTTCTGGCGAAAGCACCTGGCGAGGCGAGCGAGGTCGATGCGCGGCAGCACCGCCAGCGTGGTTACATCGTCGATGGACCGCATGTTACCCTCCAGCATGGAAGGCAACCGTAAAGGGAGGGCGAAATGCCAGGTTCGATCTTCTATCTCGACAAGTCGGAGATCCGAGAGGGGAAGCTTCAAGAGGTCAAAGCGGCCATCGCCGATCTTGTCGCGTTCCTGGATTCCAATGTACCGCGCGCGGTCAGCTACGGCATTTACCTCGATGAAGGCGGCACTCAGATGACCGTCGTTCAAATCCATCCGGACTCGGCATCACTGGAGCACCACATGAAGGTGGGGGCTCCGGAGTTCGCCAAGTTCAAGGATCTCGTGAAGCTCCAGACGATCGAGGTCTATGGCGAGCCGAGCAGGGAGCTGCTGGGCCGATTGACCGAAAAGGCTCGGATGCTGGGTGGCGACGCCATTGCTGTGAATGGGCTGGAAGCTGGCTTCGAACGGTTTCGCCTGGCTTCGTAGCCCCCGTGGGCGCTGATGAACGCCAGTCCTCGTTGATTTGCCCTGATCACCCGCCGACGGTTGCCGCCCTTGTCGATAAGGCCAGAGGGACTCGCGATCGCCCCGGGCTCGCTTCCCGCATTGTCCGCGGATTTCACTGGCATCGATCGAGCGGGTTTGCCACACTACCGGCGAGGGAGACACATTGATGGCGAGTTCCACCGTGAGTAAGAAAACCAGGCCGTGGAACGCGGTCGCGCCGCTCCTGGTCGATGTCGCCATGGGCCGCAAGGCGGCCGATCTCGTGGTGCGCAACGGGCGCTGGGTGAACGTTCACTCGGGCGAGGTGATCCCCGGCACCGACGTCGCCATCGCCGCCGGCCGCTTCGCCTATTGCGGGCCGGACGCCAGCTACGCGATCGGCGACAGGACGAAGGTGGTGGATGCGCGCGGCCGCTACCTCGTGCCGGGGCTGTGCGACGCGCACATGCACGTGGAAAGCGGCATGGTGACGGTGACGGAGTTCTGCCGTGCAGTCATTCCGCACGGCACGACGTCGATGTTCATCGATCCGCACGAGATCGCCAACGTGCTGGGGCTGCAGGGCGTGCGGCTGATGCACGACGAGGCGGCCGCGCAGGCGATCAACGTCTACGTGCAGATGCCCTCCTGCGTACCGTCCGCGCCCGGGCTGGAACATGCCGGCGCGGAACTCGGCGCCGAGGAGGTGGCGGAGGCCATGGGCTGGGACAATATCGTCGGGCTCGGCGAGGTGATGAACTTTCCCGGCGTAGCGGCCAACAACCCGGTGATGAGCGGCGAGATCGCCGCCACGATGAGGACGGGAAAAACGGTAGGTGGCCACTATGCCTCCCCCGATCTCGGGCGCGCTTTTCACGGCTATGTGGCCGGCGGGCCGGAGGACGACCACGAGGGCACGCGGATGGAGGACGCCGTTGCCCGCGTGCGCCAGGGGATGAAGGCGATGCTGCGGCTCGGCTCCGCCTGGTATGACGTGGCCAGCCAGATCAAGGCGGTGACGGAGCAGGGGTTGGACCCGCGCAACTTCATCCTGTGCACGGATGATAGCCATTCCGGCACGCTGGTTGAGGAGGGCCACATGGATCGCGTCGTGCGCCATGCCATCGCCCAGGGGCTCAAGCCCGTGACAGCGATTCAGATGGCGACGATCAATACGGCCCAGCATTTCAGGCTGGATCGCGAACTCGGTTCCATCGCGCCGGGGAGGCTGGCGGACTTCCTCATTGTCTCCGACCTTGCCGCACTTTCCATCGACGAGGTCTATGCCCGGGGCGTTCGGCTTGCCCGGGGCGGCAAGCTGGAAGCCGACATTCCCGCCTACAACTATCCCGCCAATGCCAAGAAGACGGTGCGCCTCGGCAAGCGCCTGACCGCCGCGGATTTCGACATTCCCGCGCCGAAAGGCGCGCGCAGTGTCAGGGCGCGGGTCATCGGCGTGGTGGAAAACCAGGCCCCCACGCGGGCGCTCACCGGGGAACTCCCCGTCGTGAACGGCTTGGTGGCCATGGACCGGCGCAACGATATCTGCCAGATCGCCCTGGTGGAGCGCCATCGCGGCACGGGGGCGGTCACCAACGGCTTCGTCTCCGGTTTCGGCTATACCCAGGACTGCGCCATGGCCTCCACCGTGGCGCACGATTCGCACCACATGATCGTGGTCGGCACCAACAAGAACGATATGGCCAAAGCCGCCAACCGACTCGGCCAGGTCGGCGGCGGCGTCGTAATGATCTCGAAGGGCAGGGAACTGGCCTTGATAGAGATGCCCATCGCCGGACTGATGTCGGACCAGCGCGCCGAGGTGGTGGCCGAGAAGGCCGCGAAACTGGCCGCCGCCATGCGCGAGATGGGCTGCACGCTCAACAACGCCTACATGCAGCACTCGCTGCTCGCGCTCGTGGTCATTCCCGAACTGCGCATCTCGGACATGGGGATCATCGATGTGACCGCCTTCCGCCGGGTCGACCTCCTGTTGCCGTCCTGAGGGCTGAGGTGCGTGACCTCGAGCTGAGGTATACGCGCTTCAGATCACGATTGGCTGCTACTGCCCGACGGCGATGTTGATGACCTCGAACGGTGTGGTGATGATCAGGTCGGCGGCCGATCCGATCGTCTGGCCGATGCCGCGCGTAAGACCTTCCAGGCGCTGGGCAATCCTGTCTTCCGTCACAGGCGTATCGTCGGAATCGACTAGGCCTTCGCCCAGCAGGCGCACAAGCACTGGGTTCTCCGCGAACTTCGTGTGGTTGAGGCCGTCCGGGGAGGAAAGGCTCGTGACGTCGAGCACGGTTACACCGAGTTCTGCGACCTCTTCCGGCTGGATTCCGCTGCCCAGGCGCGGCGCGTTTCCGGCGATGATGCGTGACACGTTGAGCGCCCGGTCGTCGCGCGAGGTCAGGACGAAGAAGTTGCGGTCCGGCACTCCGTAGCGGCGCATCTGGCTCTGGAAGACGTCCAAATCGATGTCGGGAGAGGCGAGCACCACGTCGGCCAGCCGGCCGCCAAGGTCCCTGTCGCCGGAAATTGCAAGCTGGCGCAGCACCTCCATCGTCAACCAGGCGCCCATGGAATGGGCAACGATATCGATACGTTTCACCCCAGAGCCGGCAATCAGGTGCAGCGTTTTCTCCAGCGCATCGCGTGCGGCGGTCGCGCTGTTCTGGTCGTAGATATAGTTGAGCACCCGCGCCGACGACGGCCAGGTAAACAGGACCGGCACGCCCCCGTAGCCTGAATCGTGCACGATCTGGGTCATCCGGTACACCGCTTCGTCGAAGCTGGTGTTGAAGCCGTGAACGAAAACCAGCGCCCTGCCGTCCCGCTCCCGGGCGCTTCGGCCGATGACCGTGCGGAAAGTTTCCGCATCGCGGTAAAGCCCGAGGCGCCTGGCCGCGAAATAACGGGCCGGGTCGGCCACATGGGTAGTCGGCGAACGTTCGAGCTTGCCCGACTCGTGGACCTCCGGCACGCTGACATCGACAAGGCCGAAGGCGATCTCCGGTGCGCGCTGACCGGAAAAGATGACACCCGGCTCCGATGCGGGCTCGCGCGACGTCGCGAGAAAGATCCGGTGCAGCGCGGAGATTTCACTTTGCGAGGCGGGCGCGATGGTTTGTGCAATGAGTCGGTGCTGCTCGGTCGATGCGCAGCCAGCGACGAGGAATGCAAGGCACAGGATCGACAGCCGCAAAGACGGTGAGTTCACGAACATTTCCGAATGCTCAGCAAGGAGATGAGTTTGCGCGGGACCATACAACCTAAAGCAGCGTTTCACCACCCGGCAGATCTATTGGCTACCGCCCCCAGAAAATCGGCGTGAAGATCACCAGAACGGCGAGGATCTCGAGGCGGCCGAGAAGCATCGCCAGTGCCATGATCAACTTCGCCGGATCGGTGAGCGAGGCGAAATTGCCCGCCGGACCGACGACCGGCCCGAGGCCGGGGCCGACGTTGGTCAGCGCCGACAGCGCGGTGCTGACGGCAGAGACGAGATCGAGGCCCGTTGCTCCAAGGAGCAGGATGACAAAAGCCCAGATGACGAAGAAGGCGGAAATATAAAGGACGACAGCGCGCTGCAACTCGTCCTCCACGGGCCGGTCGCCGTAGCGCACGCTCAAAACGGTGTTCGGATAGACAAGCCGGCGCAGGCCGTTGGCCAGCAGCTCGAACAGGATGAGGAAGCGGTAGGCCTTGATCCCGCCCGTGGTCGAGCCCGAGCAGCCGCCGAGGAACATGGCGACGAAGGCCGCGGTCAGCGCGAAGGCGCCCCAGGCGCCGTAGTCCTCGGTGGCGTAGCCTGTTGTGGTGATGATCGAGACGAAGTTGAAGGCGGCGTGGGTGAGCGCGTCGACAAAGGAGCGGTCGCCGGTGATACGCAGATAGACGGCGACGGCGAGCACGAAAACCAGCGTATAACCCGCGAAGACACGGATCTGTGGATCGCGCAGCGCATCGAGCCGCCCGCGCACGGAAAAGAGGATCAGGATCGAGAAGGGCAGGGCGCCGATGAACATGAAGATCGTGCCCACCCACAGGATGGCGGGATTGTCGGCGTAAGCCCCCATTGAGGCGTCATGGGTGGAGAAGCCGGCGGTGGCGAGCGTCGTCATGGCATGGTTCACGGCATCGAAAGTGGGCATGCCCGCCGCCGCGTAGGCAACGCCGCACACGAAGGTCAAAAGCACGTAGATGCTGACGAGGCCGGTGGCGAAGGTGGAGAAGCGGTCGAAGGGCTTGTCGGCGATATCCGAGGATTCGATCTTGAAATAAGACACGCCGCCGACGTTCAGGAACGGCAGCACGAACAGGCCGAGGGCGATCACCCCGAGGCCGCCGATCCATTGCAGGATGGACCGCCAAAGAAGCAGGCCGGGCGGCATGCCGTCCAACCCCACGAGGACCGTCGCCCCTGTGGCCGTTGCAGCCGACACGGATTCGAAGAAGGAATCGACTAGGTCGATATCGACGGAAGAAGCGAAGAGAGGGATCGCCCCCACCACGCAGGCCGTAAACCAGAGCAGATTGACGACCAGAAAACCGAATCGCGAGGAAATGACCGGCGCGCGTCCCTGTGTCGCCATGGCGACGGCAAGCGACAGACCGCCGGTGAAGAAAGCCGAGAATGCGAAGACGCGCCAGTCGTCGTTTCCGTAATAAAGGTCGACCATCGCCGGGACGAGCATGGCAACCGAGAGATAGATGGCAAAGACGGAGGCGATGTGGATGGCGGTGCGGGCAGCCGAATATTGCACGGGCGAGCGAACCTCGTCTCAGTCTTTGGCACGTTGGCGGGTCCGGCGGAGAGTGGCCTTGCCGCCCGTGATATGCAATAGCAGCACGATGATCGCCGAAGCCACCGAAAAGGAACGGCAGGACAGTCCGCGTTGCCGGAAGGGGGAAGGATGACCGCATTCGCCGAGCGGGTCGGACAGGCGTGTGAAGCGTTGCGGGCGCTCTTTCCCGAAACGCCCCTGCAGGAAAACGACTACCTGTCTAAGAAGACCGGCGCGCGCGTTCTCCTGAAGCGCGAAGACCTGACCCCGGTCCGCTCCTATAAGATCCGCGGTGCCTTCAATTTCATGCGCAAGGCGATCGCCGCCGGTGTCGGGCCGGACGGCTTTGTTTGCGCCTCGGCCGGGAACCATGCCCAGGGTTTCGCCTTCGTCTGCCGTCATTTCGGCCGCAAGGGCGTGGTCTTCATGCCGGTGACCACGCCGCAGCAGAAGATCGACAAGACGCGGCTGTTCGGCGGCGATTTCATCGAGGTGCGGCTGGTCGGCGATTTCTTCGACGAGTGCTATCATGCTGCCGAAGGCTTCGCCGCCGCCAGCGCCGCACTCATGGTGCCGCCCTTCGACCATCCCGACATCATCGAAGGGCAGGCCACGGTCGCGCACGAACTCGCCGACCAGATCGGTGCGCGGATGGAGGCTGCGCGGGTGCTTTTGCCGGTCGGTGGCGGCGGGCTCGCGGCGGGCGTGACGACCTTCCTTTCCGACAGCGGCTGTGCGCCCGAGTTCGTCTTCGCCGAGCCCGTCGGCGCGCCCAGCCTCGCGCGCAGCCTGTCGGCGGGAAAGCGCGTGAAGCTCGACCAGGTAGACAACTTCGTCGACGGTGCGGCGGTGGCGGAAATCGGGCGCGAGCCGTTCAAGCGTTTGAAGAACTTTTCCGCGCAACAGGTTCGGTTGATTCCTGAAAACCGACTCTGTGCCACCATGATCGAGATGCTCAATGTGGAAGGCGTGGTGCTGGAGCCTGCCGGCGCGCTCGCGCTCGATGCGTTGAAGGATTTTCCCAAGAAGGACTTGAAGGGCCGCACCATCGTCGTGATCGTGTCGGGCGGCAACTTCGATTTCGAGCGTCTGCCCGACGTCAAGGAGCGCGCGTTGCGTTTCGAGGGGCTGAAGAAATACTTCATCTTCCGCTTTCCGCAGCGCCCCGGTGCGCTGCGCGACTTCCTGGACCTTCTCGGCCCGGACGACGACATTACGCGGTTCGAATATCTGAAGAAATCCGCGCGCAATTTCGGTTCGGTGCTGATCGGGCTGGAAACCAAGGACCCGCGCAACTTCAAGGTGCTTGGCCGGCGCTTCGATGCGGCGGGCTGGGCCTATCAGGATATCACCGACGACGAGACCATCGCGAGTCTTCTGATATGACCCCCTACATCGTGCTGTTTCGTGGCGTGGGAGGAGCCACGCAGCTTCCGGTGAAGCAGCTTCGGGCCGTGCTCACGGAGGCGGGCTTTTCCGGGGTGGCAACCTACATCAACAGCGGCAACGCGGTGCTTGCATCGCCGTTGGCGGAAAGCGCGGTGGCCGAGACGGTCGCCGCCCTCGTGAAAGAGAAGATGGGCTTCGATAAGGCTGTTCTGGTGCGCAGCGCCGCCGATTGGGCCGAGGCCATCGCCAAGAACCCGTTTGTGGCGGCGGTGGACGAGCCGACGAAGCTGCACCTCCTCGCTCTCGAGCGGCAACCGGAAGCGCGGAACGTCGAGGCGCTCCAGGCCAAGGCGACGGGAAGCGAGCGGTTCGCCGTCAAGGGCAGGACACTTTATCTGCACACGCCCGACGGAATGGGTCGATCGCTGTTTGCGCCGAAGATCGAGCCGACGCTGAAGGTGGCGGGAACGGCGCGCAATTGGCGGACCGTGCTGGCGCTGGCCAGGATGGCGGACAATCTTTAGCGCACGGCGAGAAAATATTCGTTTGCTATTTGCCGTCCGGCAGGCCATATGAGCCATCATAGGCGCATGGGCCGGCTCGTCCGGCTTTCTCTCGAGACAGGTTGCGTCTGATCCTCCCTTCGTTCCCACGGTTCGGCAGGCGGGACAAGACCCGGGATCCATTGTTCCGGGCGCGACAGCGCAGCCGTGTGGAGCGTCTCTCCGCCGCCTTGTCGTTCATTGAAACAGTAATCGGGCAGGTTGCGCCCTGCCGCGATTGATCGCGCGCGCCGGTTCGGCGCCGCAGAAGAAAGAAGACAATATTGACCACGGATAACAAAGCGGATCGCAACGATTTCGCACAACTCGGGATTTCGGGCACGCTCTTGAATACGGCGGCCGCCGCCGGCATGTCCACACCCACGCCCATCCAGGAAAAGGCGATTCCCGCCTTTCTCGAAGGCCGCGACATCCTGGGCGTGGCCCAGACGGGCTCCGGCAAGACGGCCGCCTTTTCGCTGCCGATCCTGTCGAAGATCATCGGGCTCGGCGCCAAGCGGCGCCCGCGTACGGCACGCGCGCTCATCCTCGTGCCGACGCGCGAACTCGCGGTCCAGATCGATACGGTTGTGCGCGCGCTGGCCAAGGGCGCGCATGTCTCGACGGCGTTGGTCCTTGGCGGCGTATCGCGCCGCAGCCAGGTCAAGCGCATGGCCCCCGGCGTCGACGTGCTGATCGCCACACCCGGCCGGCTGACCGACCTTGTGCGCGAGGGCGAGGTGGTGCTTTCCGACACCACATGGCTCGTGCTCGACGAGGCCGACCGCATGCTCGACATGGGTTTCATCAACGATGTCCGGCGCATCGCCAAGGCGACGCATCCGGCGCGCCAGACCGCGCTTTTCTCGGCCACCATGCCGAAGGAGATCGAGGCGCTGGCCGGGAGCCTGCTGCGCCAGCCTTTGTGCATCGAGATCGCACGCCAGGGCACGACGGCCGCCGAGATCCGCCAGAGCGTGGTCATGGCGCGCACCAAACAGAAGCGCAAGGTGCTCGCCGACATGCTGGCCGACGAGATGATGCGCCAGGTGATCGTCTTCGCCCGCACCAAGCACGGCGCCGACCGCGTAACGCGCGATCTGACGCGCGACGGCTTCCCGGCCGCGGTGATCCACGGCAACAAATCGCAGAATGCACGCCAGCGCGCGCTGGACGAGTTCCGCAACGGCAAGGCCCGCATCCTGGTGGCCACCGACATCGCCGCGCGCGGGATCGACGTGCCCGGCATCAGCCACGTCGTGAATTTCGATCTGCCGGACGAAGCCGAAAGCTACGTCCACCGCATCGGTCGTACCGGCCGCAACGGCGCCGACGGCGAGGCGATCACGCTGTGCGATCCCGGCGAGGCAGCCAAGCTCAGGCAGGTCGAGCGCATCATCCGCATGCGCCTTTCCGTGGCGCGCGACGTCACGGGCGAGCCGGATTCCGCGCTCCGCGACCGCAGTGCTGCGCCTGCACGCCAGGAGTGGGCGGAAGGCAAGTCGCGCGCCGGCACGGGCGAGGGCGCAGGTGCCGCCAAGTCGGACGACAGGCGGGCGGCAAAGCCCGTGCAGGCGAAACGCAATCGCCGCAGGCCGAGAAGCCGTGCCGTCCGCTTCGGCGCGAAGGCAGCGTAAAGCTATCCCGAGGCGGCCGTTCTGCGGCCGCCCTCTTGGCACCTGTCCCGGAGTGCCTGGCACAATTGCCTGTTCCCGCCCCCGCGCTAGACCACCTGCCGTCCTGCGGAGGGTGCGATCCTAATCGAGCGCGGGACTGGCGTTTGCGGCGCAAAGCCGCGGGCGGCAACGGGCAGGAGGCTGATCGATGGCAGGCATTGCCGCCCTGGCGGCGGCATACGTTCTCTCGCAGTTCTATCGCACGTCTCTCGCCGTTCTCACACCGGCGCTGACGGCGGAACTCGGCGCCACCAAGGCGCAGTTGTCGGCCGCTTCGGGCGTCTGGTTCGTCGTCTTCGCGCTGATGCAGTTCGCCGTTGGCGTTTGGCTCGACCGCTACGGACCGAAGCGCACCGCCAGCCTGATGCTGGCATTGTGCGCCGGCGGCGGCTCCGTGCTTCTGGCCCTGGCCGTCGCGCCGTGGATGGTGATCGCCGCCATGGCCCTGATCGGCATGGGCTGCGCGCCCATCCTCATGGCCTCGGTCTTCATTTTCGCCAAGACCTTCTCGCCGGCTCGTCTGGCGGTGCTCACCTCCTGGCTGATGGCCGTCGGCATGCTGGGCAATGTCCTCGGCACCTCGCCGCTCGCGGCTGCCGCCGAGGCGTTCGGGTGGCGCAACGTGATGCTCGGAATCGGTGCGGCGACCCTTCTGGTCGCTGCGGCGATCCGGGCTTTCGTGCGTGATCCGGCGATCGAGCAGGTGAGCGTAGGTTCTGCGGGGCTCAAGGGCTATCTGGAGCTTTTGCGGCTGCGCGCCCTGTGGCCGATCTTTCCGCTGGTCGCGCTCTGTACCGCCGCTGCTGCCGGAATACGCGGGCTGTGGGCCGGGCCTTTCCTGGCCGACGTCTATGGCGCCGAGGCGCTGCTCATCGGCAACGTCACCCTGTTCATGGCGCTCGCCATGGTGGCGGGCGCCTTTGTCTATGGGCCGCTCGACACGATCTTCGGGACGCGCAAGTGGATTGCCTTCGGTGGCGCTGTCATGAGCGTCGTCGGTCTTGTCTGGCTGGCCACATATCCGCAGGCCGGGATCACGCCAACAACCGTGGCGATGGTCGTCGTCGGGCTGGCCGGCGGCAGCTATGGCCTGCTGATCGCCCATGGCCGCGCCTTTTTTCCTGCGCATCTGACCGGACGGGGCGTAACGCTTCTCAATTTCTTTTCCATCGGCGGCACCGGGGTCATGCAATTGCTGGCGGGCGCTGTCGTCACGGCGGCGACGGTGCCTAGCGAGCCGGCCGCTGCCTATCAAGTTCTTTTCGCTTCCTATGCGATCGCCATGACGAGTGCTGCGCTCGTTTATCTCCTCTCGCGTGACGCACGTCCCGAACGCGCCTCGGTCCGTCTGGCGGAGCGGTAGACCGGCGGAAAAACTGTCTTTCGCGGCTTCACAGCGGGCGAACCATATGCCAGCCCCCGCCGCCACGGCGCAAAAATGCGCCTTGCCAGGCTAGGCGGCGGTTTCTAGTTTCCTCACATACAGTTGAGGAACTTCCATGCAGCCATCGGTCATCGAAACCATCGGCAACACGCCGCTCATCCGCCTTCGACGCGCTTCTGAGGAAACCGGCTGCGCGATCTACGGCAAGGCGGAATTCATGAACCCCGGCCAGTCGGTCAAGGATCGGGCGGGCCTTTTCATCATCCGCGACGCGGAGAGGAAGGGGCTCCTGCGACCCGGCGGCGTGATCGTCGAGGGCACGGCCGGCAATACCGGCATAGGCCTGACCCTGGTCGCAAAGGCGCTCGGCTACCGCACGATCATCGTCATCCCCGAAACCCAGAGCCAGGAGAAGAAGGATGCCCTGCGCGTTCTCGGTGCGGAGCTGATCGAGGTCCCGGCGGTGCCTTACCGGAACCCCAACAATTACGTGAAGCTTTCCGGACGACTGGCCGAACAGCTTGCCCGCACCGAGCCGAACGGCGCCATATGGGCCAACCAGTTCGACAACGTCGCCAACCGCGACGGCCACATCGCCACGACGGCCGAGGAGATCTGGCGCCAGACCGACGGCAAGGTGGACGGCTTCGTCTCCGCCGTCGGCACCGGCGGCACGCTCGCCGGCGTGGGCGAGGGGCTGAAGGCGAAGAACCCGGACATCAAGATCGCGCTCGCCGATCCGATGGGCGCCGCACTCTACAGCTACTACACCACCGGCGAACTGAAATCGGAGGGAAGCTCGATCACGGAAGGTATCGGCCAGGGGCGCGTGACGGCGAACCTCGACGGCTTCCGGCCGGATTTCTCCTACCAGATCACGGACGCCGAGGCACTGCCGATCGTCTTCGCCCTGGTGCAGGAGGAAGGCCTCTGCCTCGGCGGCTCGACCGGTATCAACATCGCCGGCGCCATCCGCCTCGCCAGGGATATGGGACCCGGGCATACCATTGTCACCGTGCTCGCCGATTACGGCACGCGCTATCAGTCGAAGCTCTTTAACCCGGCCTTCCTGCGCGAAAAAGATCTGCCGGTGCCGGACTGGATGGAAAAGCAGCCCGATATTGCCGTCCCCTTCGAGGAAGTGCCGGCAAGCTAGCCGGATGCCGGCAGCGTCGGCAGATCGTTGCAATCCGATGGCGGTGTGGCGCCCTCGAGGCGATCGGCGATCCAGCCAGCGGCGCTCGCGCCGGCCTGTTTGACGACGCCGAGATGGTCCGCACCGTTTTGCAGAATGAAACTGAGGGGAGTGCCGGCGCGACAGGCGGCACGGGCGTAACCGAGCGTTACAGCCGGCTGAACAACCGGGTCCGCCGTTCCCTGCGCGAGGAGAACCGGTGCGCCGGTCAGGCCCGGTGTCGGGGAATTGCGGGTAAGAAGGGACTTCCAAGGCGCGACTTCCGTCAAATCGGTCTGCAGGAAGTCGCGGTCGATACCGCGTTCCCGTTCCGCTACCACGAACCCCTGGAGCTTGCCTTCGAGGCAGTCCTTCGCAAGCCGATCCATGGCTGAGATCGCGGCCTCGTCCATCAATCCGGAGAGCGGAGCGTCGTAGATGCGGTTCCAGGACCATATGGCGTAGGCCGTCAGCACCTTGCCCGCCTTCATGGAGATGTCGTCCTTGAAGAGTGCCACGAGGTCGGTTGCAGGCGCCGCCGCAGCGACGCCGGAGAGTTTCAGGTCCGGTGCATAGTCCGCCGCCAGCTGCCCGGCGAACAGGGCCGCGTGGCCGCCTTGCGAATGACCCCACACGGCAAATTCGTTCGCCGCGTTTACATCGGGCAACTGTATTGCCGCACGGACGGAATCGAGCACGGCGCGCCCTTCGCTCAGACCGACGAGGTAGGGGTGTGTGCCGGCGGTTCCGAGGCCCGGATAGTCCGTGGCGGCAATAATGTAGCCGCGCTGCAGGAAACTCTCGAGTTGCGGGACGGTGCCGAAGAAGCTTGCGCCGAGGGACGGGGCGCAACGGTCGGCGACGCCCGTCGTCGGATGTGCCCAGGCGACGACCTTCCGCGGTTCTTCGGCCGCCTCGCCGGGCGCCACGATTACGCCGGAAACGGCAATCGGCTCGCCGCTCAGGCCGGTTGAGCGGTAGAGCACGCGCCAGGCGCGGGCCCCCTTCGGTGCGCCATAGAGGGGTTCGGCGCGGATGATTTCCCCGGGTGAACCGGCCAGGTCGGTTTCGGCCTGATAAAAGGCTCCGGGGGCACGCGGCTCGATCGAACAGCCGGTCATTACGAGAGCAGCCGCAAGACAGACCCCGATCCGTAGCTTCTCGAAATGGTGCATCATGGCTCCCCCTCCTTGGGACCAATCAGAACAGCGCGCCATGCCTCAGACATTCTGCCACAGCTTGCACGGGAATTGAAAACACCCCGCTTCCAAAGTGTGTCCGGTGGCAGTAGGGTTTCGGCGCGATCCGCATTCGCCGAAGTGCAGGGAGCCTGTTGTGGAACAGTTGTCACGGACAGAAGCGCTTTTTCGGGATGAGCCTTATCTGAAGTCGGCCGAGGCGGCGGTTCTCGGCACCAACGACCGGGGCGGCATCATTCTCGACCGCACCGTCTTCTACGCCACCTCCGGAGGTCAGCCGGGCGATACCGGCGTGCTGACGCGCGCCGACGGAACGGCGGTCACGATCGCCGCGACGGTGACGGGGCGCACCAAGGACGAGATCATCCATGTGCCCGCCGCCGGCGCGGCCTTGCCCGAGGCTGGCGAAAGGGTGCTGCTGGAGATCGACTGGGAGCGCCGCCACCGGCTGATGCGCATGCACACGGCCTGTCATCTTCTGAGCGCCATCTGTCCCTTCCCGATCACGGGCGCGTCCGTCGGCGAGGAAGATTCGCGGATCGATTTCGATCTTCCAGAGACCGGCTTCACCAAGGAAAGCGTCACGGAGAATCTGATGGAACTCGTGGACGCGGACCATCCGGTCTTCACGCGCTGGATCAGCGAGGCGGAACTGGCAACCAATCCGGGGCTCGTGAAATCGAAGAACGTGCGCCCGCCTTCGGGCGCCGGTCGCATCCGCCTCGTCTGCATCGGCGAAGATGCTTCCATCGACAGCCAGCCCTGCGGCGGCACGCATGTGGCGCGTACGGGCGAGATCGGTGCGATCCATATCGGCAAGATCGAAAAGAAGGGCCGTGAAAACCGCCGCTTCCGCATCCGTTTCGGCCCGCTGCCGGCCGGCTGAGGAGCCCTCGCTGCCCTTGTCGTTTGCAGCGGCTTCCTATGTTTTGCCGAGGACGGCCTTCATCACCCGCCGGAGTGCAATGAACCCATGAGCGAGAAAAGCCCTTTCGTCGTCTCGGCCGACTGGCTGGAGCAACGCCTTCACGAGCCTGGATTGTCGATCGTCGACGGCTCCTGGTATCTGCCGGCGCAGGGGCGCGACGCGAAAGCGGAGTTCGAGGCGGCGCACATTTCCCGTGCCGTCTTCTTCGACCAGGACCTTGTGGTCGACCCCGATTCCGATCTGCCGCACGCCTTGCCGGCCCCGCTCACCTTCGAACGTTTCGTCAACAGCATGGGCATTTCCGACGACGACACGATCGTCGTCTATGACGGGCCTGGCTTCTTTTCCGCGCCCCGCGTGTGGTGGATGTTCCGGGTTATGGGCGCGGAGAAGGTCTATCTCCTGGACGGCGGTTTCGACCGCTGGCGAGCGGAAGGACGGCCGGTAACCGATGCGCCGACCAAGATAGCCCCCACCACCTTTATCTCGAATTTCGATGAAAGCCGGGTGGCCTCGCTGGCCGATATGCGGCGGATCGTCGAGACGGGCGAGACGCAGATCGCCGACGCGCGGCCGGCGGGACGGTTCACCGGAGCGGAGCCGGAACCGCGGCCCGGCGTGCGCTCCGGCCATATGCCGGGCGCACGCAACGTGCCGACGACGACCCTTTCCGAAGGGGGCAGCTTGCTGCCGCTCGACCGCTTGCGGGCGCAGTTGGAAAGCGCAGGCCTCGATCTCGACCGACCGGTCGTGACCTCCTGCGGTTCCGGCGTGACGGCCGCGGCCATCACCTTTGCGCTGGAGTCGCTTGGCCATCACGACAACCGGCTCTATGACGGCTCGTGGAGCGAGTGGGGCGCGCGGAACGACACACCTGTTGCTACGGGGAGCGAATGAACGCCCAAGCCACCACTCAGGGACAACTGCATGCAACCGTGACACGCCTGCAGATGACGCAGCCGCCGCGGTCTTATCCGCCTGCGCCCGCGCGGCCGCAGCTTGCACTGCTGCGCTGTCACGCCATGCCACTGAACTTCTACCGCTATCTCTATGACCGCGTGGGCCGCAGATGGAACTGGACGGCCGCGCTCACACTGTCCGATGCGGACCTTTCGGAGCGGCTTTCCAGCGCGCGGACCGACATCCGCACGCTCTATATGGACGGCTGCCCCGCCGGATTTTTCGAGTTGCGGCTCCTGTCGGCGGAGGAATGCCGGTTGGTGCATTTCGGCCTGATCGAGCACGCGATCGGCAAGGGGCTGGGGCGCTGGTTCCTGGGAACGGCCATCCGCGCGGCATGGGCGCACGATCCCCGGTTCGTGACCGTCGAGACCTGCACGCTGGACCACCCGGCGGCGCTGGGGCTGTACCAGAAGATGGGCTTCGCGCCGATTTGGCGGCGCGAGGAGACCGTGCCGGAGATGACGCCCGAGAAGCGCGCCGAGGTGCTGCTGCGCTGAGGCATCTTGCAGCACGTGGAACCACCTAGCAAAATAGGTACAGCGGTGTTAGCGGTGTTGCGGGCGATCCGGAATCGGTTGGTTTTGCCCCGTACATGCTTCTAGCCTTCTCCGAGGCAACAGGGAGAAGAAGCATGGCCCTCATCCGATTCGTTGCGGTGTCCACGGAAGAGGCACGGGCCTTCCAGGCCGGCGAACCCGACGCCTATGGCGATCCGCCGGAGCGCCGGATCTCGAACGGCGACGGCGTGCCCTGCCGGCATTGTCTGCGCAACGTGTCGGCGGGAAAGCCTTATCTGGTTCTCGCCTACCGGCCGTTTCCGCGCTTGCAGCCTTATGCGGAAACCGGGCCGATTTTCCTTTGTGCCGAGGAATGCCTGCGGGCGGAAGAGGGGGACGTGATGCCGGAGATCTTCCGCGCTTCGACGGAATTCCTCATGCGCGGCTATGGCAAAGACGACCGGATCGTCTACGGCACCGGTGGCGTGGTGCCAACGCAGCATGTTTGCACGCGTGCGCACGAACTCCTTCAGTGGCCGGACGTCGCCTATCTGCATCTGCGCTCGGCGCGCTACAACTGTTACCAGTGCCGCCTCGAGCGCGCCTGAAAGAAAGCCCGCCTCCGAGAGGCAGGCGGGCTTCAGGAGGCTCTCCGGGTCATCCGCCTCAGGCGGCCAGGACGGCCCTCGGCTCGGACATCTCATAGCCCAGAGCCTCGGCCACGGCGCGGTTGGTGATGCGGCCGCGGTGGACGTTGAGGCCGTTGCGCAGGTTCGGGTCGTCGGCGAGCGCCTTCAGGCCCTTGTCGGCAAGCTGCAGGCCGTGGTGGAGCGTGGCGTTGTTCAGCGCATGGGTGGAGGTGACCGGCACCGCGCCCGGCATGTTGGCCACGCAATAATGGATGATGCCGTCCACCGCGAAGGTCGGCTCGGAATGAGTGGTGGGGTGCGAGGTCTCGAAGCAGCCGCCCTGGTCGATCGCCACGTCGACGAGCACGGCCCCGGCCTTCATACCCGATAGCATCTCCCGAGTGACGAGCTTCGGCGCCGCAGCACCCGGAATGAGCACCGCACCGACGATCACGTCCGCAGAGAAGCATTCCTCCTCCACCGCCTCGACCGTGGAATAGCGTGTGTGCACGCGGCCGTTGAAGATGTCGTCGAGCTGGCGCAGGCGCGGGATCGAGCGGTCGATGATGGTGACGTCCGCGCCGAGGCCGATCGCCATCTTGGCGGCGTTGAGGCCGACCACGCCGCCGCCGATGATCGCCACCTTGCCCGGAAGGACGCCCGGCACGCCGCCGAGCAGAACGCCGCGCCCGCCATTGGCCTTCTGCAAGGCGGTCGCGCCGGCCTGGATCGCAAGCCGTCCGGCGACCTCCGACATGGGGGCGAGAAGCGGCAGCCCGCCGCGCTCGTCCGTCACCGTCTCGTAAGCCACCGCCGTCACGCCCGATGCCACCAGCCCCTTCGTCTGGTCCGGATCGGGGGCGAGGTGCAGGTAGGTGTAGAGAATCTGGTCCTCGCGCAGTTGCACCCACTCGGAGGCTTGCGGTTCCTTGACCTTGACGATCATGTCCGAGCGCGCGAAGACCTCTTCGGCCGACTTGGCGATCGCCGCGCCGGCGGCGCGATAGGCATTGTCGTCGGCGCCGATGCCGGCACCGGCCCCGCTTTCCACCAGCACGTCGTGTCCGTGGGCGACATATTCGCGCACGGCCCCCGGCGTCAGACCGACGCGGTATTCGTGGTTCTTGATCTCCTTCGGGCAACCAACACGCATCGCCTCGATCTCCCTGCGAGGAAAATTGGTATTCTGTTAGGAGACCACAGACCGGCTCGCATGTCCTTGCGAATGCATTTGCGTTCCGCGTGAAATTTCGATAGTCCTTGCGCTAATTCGACAAGTTGTGATGGAAAGAGCGAAAATGATCCGACAAACGGAGTTTTCCTGCTGCAGGGGTATCTGAAAAAATGCCGCTGGACAGGATCGATGTTGCGATACTCAGCCTTCTTCAGAAGGACGGGCGCATCTCCAACGCGGCATTGGCCGAAAGGGTCGGCCTGTCGCAGTCGGCCTGCTCGCGCCGGCTCGACAATCTGGAGAAGGCCGGTATCATCAAGGGCTATCACGCGCGGCTGTCGAATGCCGCGCTCGGCCACAAGATGACGGTGATCGTCCATATCTCGCTGTCCGGGCAGTTCGAAAAGACGCTGTCCGAGTTCGAGGCGGCGGTGAAGCGCTGCCCGAACGTGCTTTCCTGTCATCTGATGTCGGGCGAGTACGACTACATCCTGCGGATCGCCGCGCGCGATCTGGAAGACTACGAGCGTATCCATAAGGAATGGCTCACGGGTATGCCGCACGTCATCAAGATCAACTCTTCCTTTGCACTGCGCGAGGTGATCGACCGCACGGCGATCGGCATCAAGCCGGAAATGGCCTGACGCGCGGTCCGTCGCTTCGTTTGCAGGAAGCATGCAGGACCGGTCCCCGAGTTGGGGGAGGCGCGGCAGTGTGTATGTTGACTTTTCATCTCGCAGCGCGAGGTTGCCCGACGATATTCCGGGAGACAGAACATGATTCGTCATATCGTCTTCTTCAGCGCCAGGAAGCGCGAGGACGTGGAGCGCATCGCGGAGGAACTCGGCATGCTGGGCCGGATTCCCCACAGCGACTTTTTCGAGGTCGGCATCAACCGCAAGGTCGATCAGATCGGCGGAGAGGTGGACGTGGTCGTCTATGGCGAGTTCCGTGACGAGGAGGCGCTCGCCGCCTACAAGGCCCACCCGATCTACGCCGAATGCATCGCCCGCGTGCGCCCGCTGCGCGAGATGCGGGTAGCCGCCGATTTCGTCTCCAAGGCGGGCGGGTGATCCGCTATGGCCCGGTGTGGAAGTCGAGCACGACTTCCGGGTTGATGTCCCCGTCGTAGGAGGCGTCCACGGCATATTTGACGAGGGTGAAGACGCCGGAGCGGAACAGCCAGATCGCGGAGGAGGAGGCGTCGCCGGCTCCGCGCCATTTGGCGTTGGAGACGAGTTCGAACGTATCCGGATCGAAGCGCGAGTTCACCAGAAGGTCGTCGGCGGTGTAGCCGATCACGCGCAGGTCTTCCACGCGTCCCGCCGGATCGTCGTTCTCGTAGCGGATGTCCAGCTCCGGGGTGGCGAATCGCAAGGGCAGCAGTTCGCCGCCCTCATGGGCAAGAAAATAGACGTGGATCTCGTTGTAGGCGCCGCGCTCGCACAGGAAGCGGAAGAGCCGCGCCTCCCTCTGCGGGGCATCCGCAGGGTCGTCCATGCGGTTGAAGCGGATGACATGGCTTTCCGGCGCTTCCTCTCCCGCCGCCTCAAGGTTGCAGGTGTCGGCGTAGAGGCTGGTAAACAGCGCCTCCGCCTCCTCGAGCCTGGCATCCCGCGCTTCGACGGGAGTGCCATCGCCGCAACTTTCCGGCAGCGCTTCCTCCAGCGGTGCCTCAGCGGGTTCCAGCGCGCCCTCTTCAATGAAAAGCGGCTGGTACGGCGTCGTCTGCACGCTGGGCTGGATCTGGCGAAGTTGATAGCAGCCGGCGAAGATTTCTTCCCCGCCGTCATCATGACGGGCGCGGATGGCGACGGGCAGCGCGTAGTAGATGCTGCCCGCCGCGCCCTCTTCCGAGGCGGTGCCGGTGACGAGATCCACACCGGCGGTATTGGCATAGCCCTCGGCGAAAGCGTCCAGCGTCTCGGCCGGAGGCGGGTCGAAATAGGCGTAGGCGCGGGCGTATTCCTGCCGGTCGATCGCATTGTAGAGCGAGCGGACCAGCGACTGAGGCGTCGAGCGGTCGTCGAGATAGGCCGGCTCGGCCGCGAAAAGAGGCTGCGCCGGCCAGAACGAGGCCATCGCCGCAAGAAGAATGTGTCGCTTCATCGGAATGCTCCGCGGATCGTGCGCCAGATGCGCGCGAGGATAGCACGCAAGGTGGGCATTTGAAGGCGGTGCGGCCCGTGCCGGAAGAAGAGCCTCGATTCGCTTAAATTTTTCGCCGCGCCGGAAGACCTTTCTTAACGCCGCCGGTTTTAGCCTGCGATCCGATCTTACCAGGGACGGACGGGGCCACATGGGACGGCGCGCTCCGCGCGATTTCGCAAGCGTTCTCGACGAGCTTCTGGCCGAACATGGCCGGGAGAGCGATGCCCCACATGATGTCCATCTCGATTATCTGAGCGTGGTGGAGGAACTTCACTCCGGTCGCATCAGCATCACCGAGGACGGCGTCGAGGCCGCCTATCGCCATTTCGCGGCAGGGCGGGATGCCGCGCACATTCCGGTACCCTCGGTCGATCCCGAGGAAATCGCCCGGGAACTCGGCCTCGGCGACAGGACGAAGCCGCGCGAACTCGACCGGCTGCGCCGCGACTTCGCCTTCCGCAATCACCCCGACCGCGTGCCGGAGCATCTGCGGGCGCGCGCGATCATCCGCATGCAGGTTGCCAACACGCTGATCGACGAGGCCAAGCGTCGCCGCCTCAGGCGTCGCAAGGCATGAGCCGCGCGCGCCCGAGCCAGCGCGACAAGAGAAGCACGGAGACGACCGCGAGTCCCGTGAAGAGGCCGAGCCACACGCCGACCCCTTCATAGCCGAGGGGGAAGGCGAGGACGACGCCGAGCGGCAGGCCGACCCCCCAGTATCCGATCGCCCCGTAAATCATCGGCACGGTGGTGTCGTGCAGGCCGCGCAGCATGCCGCTGGCGACCGCCTGCGCGCCGTCGACGATCTGGAAAAGCGCGGCGAGCGCCAGAAACGTGACGGCCATCGTGATCACCGGCTGGTTCTCCGGGGCGTCGAGGTCCAGGAAGCCGGCAATGAGCAGGCGCGGCGCGGTGACCATCACCAGGGCCATGACCGCCATGAAGCCGACGCCCAGCGCGAAGGCGGTCCAGCCGGCCCGGGTGACGGCATCGGCATTGCGGGCACCGAAGGCGCGGCCCACCCGCACCGTCACGGCCTGCCCGAGCCCCATCGGCACCATGAAGCTGATCGAGGCGATCTGGATGGCGATGGCGTGCGCGGCAAGCGAGACCGTATTGATGAGGCCCATCAGGAAAGCCGCGGCGTTGAAGATCGATACCTCGAACGTCAGGATCGCCGCGATCGGCAGGCCGAGCCTCAGGAGCGCGACAAAGCGCGGCCAGTCCGGCCGCCAGAAGCGCCCGAACAGGCGATAGCGCCGGAACTGCCGGTCCAGGGAGACCACCGCGACGAGGCCGAGAAACAAAAACAGACTCGACAGCGAGGTGGCGAGGCCGGAACCGACGATCCCGAGTGCGGGGAAGCCGAGATTGCCGAACATCAGGCACCAGTTGGCCAGAACGTTGAAGCCGACGCAGAAGAAGGCGACCACCAGCGCCCAGCCGGGCCGCTCCAGGGCGGAAATGAAGGATCGCAGCACGATATAGCCGAAGAAGGGCAGCACCGCCCATTGCAACGGGCGCATGTAGTCGGCCGCCATGGCGCTGAGCGCGGGGTCCTGCCCCATCAGGAGCAGTATGGCTTCGCTGTGCCACAGGATAAGCCACATGGGCACCGCCACGGCGACCGACAGCCAGAGCCCCTGGCGCGTCGTGCGCCGCACCTCGCGCAGCGAGCGCACCTTGCCGCCGAGCGCGCTCGCCATCATGGGCGAGGTGGCCAGCATCAGCCCGAGGCCGAAGATGAGCGGCAGAAAATAGAGATTGTGGCCGAGCGTGCCGGCCGCCAGCGCCTGCGGCGACAGCCGACCCATCATCATCACGTCGGTCACGTTCATGGCCGTCTGGGCGAGATTGGTCAGAATCATCGGCCACGCGAGCGCCAGCGTGGCGCGCGCCTCGGAAAGCCAGGAATGAACCGGCGGCGCTCCCGCGCCTGAAACCAGCGCTGTCATGACACGGACTTTCGTGAACGGCTTACGCCGCGGATCGGTACCGCGGGCGGTGGGCGGCGCTAAGGAGCAATGCCACCCGAGGCCGGTCATAGCGAATGGAGGCGGGCAGACAAGTCAATTTGTTTTGCCGCCGTGTTCAGCTTCGTTGATGGATGCCGGCTGGCAGGGCGGCGGTCCCGGCGTTGCGCCACCGCGAAGGATGCCTATACTGCCGCGTTCCCGAGCGGCCCTGTGCGCCGCGCACCAGCTGATTTCGGAGTACGACTGCCATGGAAAAGCGCCGCCTTGGTCGCACGGATCTCTATGTCTCCAAGGTCTGCCTCGGCACCATGACATGGGGGCAGCAGAACACCGAGGAAGAGGGCCATGCCCAGATGGACCTCGCCTTCGAGCGTGGGGTGAACTTCATCGACACGGCCGAGCTCTATCCCATCCCGCCGCGGGCCGAAACGCAGGGACGGACGGAAGAGATCGTCGGGACCTGGATGAAGGCGCGCGGCAACCGTGACCGCGTGATCCTCGCCACCAAGGTGGTGGGGCGCACCGAAAACGACTGGTTCCGCGGCGGCCGGCCTTCGCGGCTGGTGCGCGCCGACATCATGGATGCGGTGGACAAGTCGCTCGCAAAACTCCAGACGGACTATATCGATCTCTACCAGATCCACTGGCCGGACCGGGCCATCGCCTGGGGTTCGAACCCGACAAGGGTGACGAAGCCCCTCGAGCCGTTCGAAGACGAGACGCCCATCGCCGAAACCCTGGCCGTCTTCCAGGAGCTGGTGAAGGCGGGGAAGATCCGCCATCTCGGGCTTTCCAACGAAAGCGCCTGGGGCGCCATGCGCTTTATCCGCGAATCCGAGAAGGGCGTGGGACCGCGGCCCGTTTCCGTGCAGAACGCCTACAACCTCGTCAACCGCACCTTCGAGGTGAACCTGGCCGAGGTGGCGTTTCGCGAACAGGTGGGGCTCCTGGCCTACTCGCCGCTCGCACAAGGCTATCTGACCGGGAAATACGACCATGGCGCGCTGCCGGCGGGCTCGCGCAAGCAGCTCTTCGATCGTCTGCAGCGCTACGAGAAACCCGGGGCGGCGGAGGCGATCCTCGCTTATAACGAACTCGCCCGCTCCTTCGGGCTGTCCCCCGCCGTCTTCGCCAACGCCTTCGTCTGCGCGCGGCCTTTTCTCACCGCCAACATCATCGGCGCCACGACGCTTGCGCAGCTCAACGAGGCGCTGGACGCGGCGGATGTGGAATGGACCGAGGAGATGCAGGTCGCGGTCGACGCCCTGCACCAGAAGCACGGCAACCCCTGTCCCTGACCGCCTTTGAAATGCTCGGAGCCCTGAAGAAAAAGCCGGTTCCGAGGCTTCGAGGCGCACAACAGAACAGGGCGTTTCTCTTCGAACGTTCCAGCCAGCGGCTTCGGCCGTTGGCGTTTTTCCGTCACGGGTGCTGGTGAGGCGCTGCACCCACTGGGTGTATCTATAATTTTTATCCATTTAAGATTGAAACATCCAACAAGCTATGTTTATCTTAGGTTGTGCTGGCAAAGCGAGGCTAGAGAGCGGGCCGCCGGCGCATATTGGGACAAAATAATCGGTTAGAAAAATGATTAGCACGCTGGCAATCATCGGTGGCGGTGCCACCGGCGTTGGTGCCCTCATGGCCGCTATTCAACATGAGGTTGCAGGCTCGATATACGTCATCGACCCTCGACCTATCGGCGGCGTCGTATTTGGGACTACCGACGATGAAATTATCTGCAACACATCTGTCGATATAACAACTCTGGACCCGGATAATGAAGATGATTTTTTAGAATACCTTAAAAGCCGGCAATTAAACGTGTCGAAAACTTCATACACCACTAGGAGGATTGTAGGAGAGTATATAAAGGATAGATTTGATGAATACAGTGAAAAAGCTAAACTTATAGGAATCGATGTTAAATATCTGAATTTTGTTTGCAGGAAAGTTTTAATTAATAATTACAAATACCAGCTTGTTCTTTCGGACCGTTTCCGCCAGGAAGAATTGAATGCAGAAAGTGTCATAATTTGCACTGGACACGGGGCGCCCAAGGTCCCCTGAATCTTCAAGCCGTATTCTCAACATGCCACCTTCGCCAGGAGCCCGTACCCGGAAACGGATATGCTGGCGAAAGTACCGAAAAATTCGGAAGTGTTGGTCGTCGGCAGCAAGCAATCTGCGATAGATGCCACTCTTCTTCTATGCAGAGAGGGACATCGAGTGACGATGACCTCGCCATCGGGCGAACTGCCCGCCGTCCGTACGCGACTTATTCCTGGTGACAGGTTTCCCATAGACCGAGGCGCTTTGATGCAATTGATGTCTCTGTGGGATCCCAACGACCCCCAGTTGGATATTACGAGGCTGAGGTTAAAGTATCTTCGTTACTTAGCCAAGGAAATTAAGAGGCTTGGCGATATTCCTGTGAGTCGCCAATTATCAAATTCATCTTCTGCGATAAGACGATTAGAAGAGGAAATAAATATATCTGAAAGAAATTATTGTAAATGGGAGAATTCTGTTGTAGGGTTTGTGGACGCAATAAACGACATTCATATAAGAGACTTTAAAGAATCAATATTCAATGTAGAGCCAGAATTCAAACGCAAATTGATGAGATATATTGCGTCGATAGCAGTTCCGAATGCAAGAAAAGTTCTAAGACTACTCTATAATGATAACCTTTGCATTAAGAGGGGAGAGGTGACTGCGGTTGAGATATCGCATGCCCGCGTAAAACCCTGGAAGGTGACGTGGGAGGACGACGAACGTCGGTTTGATGCCGTCGTATGCGCCGCCGGTTTTGAAAACCACCGCTATTCCTTTGACGAGGCCGGTGCGCTGATACCGGATAAGGAGGTTCAACCGCAAGGATCTGTAATCGATTTTGCCGACGATCTGTCGATTCGCAATCCAAGAACGAACGAAAAAGAAAATATATGGATTTCAGGGTCCGCCACGCACCTGAAAATAATGACATCAAGCGCAGTATTCCTTGCTATCCCGCAAGTAAGATTGGCCATCAATGAGCTAAAGAGAAGAATTCTCTGTTCAAATAAAGATGGAGGTGTGGACGAAAAGATAGCCGTTTGAAGTGGTATATTGAGCAGGATTGTTTTGGGAGATTAGATATGAATAAGCATTTTGGCAGACAGGATGTTCCCGTTTCGGAAAGCGAAGCGGCTTCGTTGTTCCTGCTGGAGCAGGTAATGGAATACACCTACCCGGCCGCGCTTCGTGCCGCTGCGATGCTCGGCGTTGCCGATCATCTCGCCGACGGACCGAAGCCGGCCGACGAACTCGCCAAAGCTACCGGAGTGGACAGTCTCAGGCTGTATCGATTGCTGCGCGTGCTTGCCACCCGCGGCATCTTCCGGGAGGAGGAGGATAGGCGCTTTGCATTGACGCCGCCGGCGGAGTTCCTTCGGTCGGACGTGGAGCTGTCGTTGCGTCAGGCGGTGCTGATGCTCACCGACGAGACATTCTGGCGTCCGATCGGAAATCTTGCCGGGATCGCCAAGGCTGCCGACAAGAACCCGGTCTTCCGTGAAATCTTCGGCATGCCCTTCTTCGACTACTGGGCCAGCCAGGGTGCGTCGGCCAAGGATTTCCATGCCGGTATGATGTCCATGTCGGAGGTGGAGAACCAGTTTCTCGTGCGCAGCTATGATTTTCCCGAGGGCGCGACGGTGGTGGATATCGCCGGCGGAATGGGCGGTCTGTTGCTGCGCGTGCTGCGCGAGAATCCGACGGTGCGCGGCAAGTTGTTCGACCGGCCGCACGTCCTGGAGCGGAATCGCCTTGGCGAACTGGGAGCCGATGACCGTTGGGAACTGGTGGCGGGGGACTTCTTCAAAGCGTGTCCACCCGGAGATGTCTATATACTCAAATACATCATGCACGACTGGAGCGACGAGGACGCGATCCGTATCCTGAGCAACTGCCGGGCGGCGATGAATCCCGGCGGCCGTGTGCTCATAATGGACCCGGTCCTTCCGGCCGGCAACACGCCCCATCCGGGCAAGCACATGGATATCCTTACCATGGGCATCTATGACGGCGGCCGCGAGCGCACGGAGGAGGAACTTGGCCGGCTTCTGGCCGGAGCCGGCTTGCGGCTGAACCGGGTCATCAACACCGGTTGCTACATCTCGGTCGTCGAAGGCGTCGCCGACTGAGCCCGGCAACCGCAACTCCGATAATTTTCACGAGGTGCGCTGCCCGCCGCGTTCGGTCCCGGCGCACCTCGTTTCTCAGGAGCGGCAGCGGGCATTCCGGTCGCCCGCTGCATCTAAGCCCTCGTCCTTTGCGGGGTAACGCAGGGCCTCAGCCGTCCTCCTGCCGCGGCCGCGCCCTTCCGGCGCGGCCGAAGGTGTAGCCGGTCTCCACCGAGCCGCGCCCGTATTTCTCGCGCAGGCTGTCGATGGCGCCCTCGGCGAGGGCCCGTTTGTGGGACAGGCGGTCGACCAGGTCCGGGGGATCGGCCCTTGCGGCATCGGTCAGGTCACTGACGCCGATGCCGATCAGGCGGAAGCGCGTGCCGTCGGCCTCGCGTTTCAGCATGTCGAGACCGGTATGGAAGATGCGGTCGGCAAGCCGCGTGGGATCGCTCAACTGACGGTTGCGCGTGCGAATGCGGAAATCGGCCGTCTTCAGCTTCAGGACCACGGTCCGCCCGGCGATTCCCGCCTTTTTCAGCCGTGAGGAGACACGCTCGCTCAAGCCCCTGAGCACCGGCACCAGATCCTCCAAGGCGGCGATGTCGCGATCGAAGGTGGTCTCCGACGAGACGCTCTTGGCCTCGCCGCGCGGCTGCACCGTGCGCGTGTCCTGGCCGCGCGAAAGGCTGTAGAGCCGCTCGCCCATCGTGCCGTAGCGGCGCATGAGGTCGGCCCGCTCCATGCGCTGCAACTGGCCGATGGTGCGGATGCCGTCGCGGGCGAGCGTGGCTTCGAAGGACCGGCCGACGCCCCAGATCGTGGTGACCGGCCGCTCCGCCAGGAACGGAAGAGCTTCCGCCCGGCCGACGACCGAAAAGCCGCGCGGCTTGTTGAGATCGGAGGCGACCTTGGCCAGGAACTTGCAGTAGGACAGGCCCACCGAGACGGAGATGCCGATCTCCTTCTCCACCTGTCGTGCAAACCGGGCGAGCACGAGGGCGGGTGAGGCCCCGTGCAGCCGTTCCGTGCCGGAGAGGTCGAGGAACGCCTCGTCGATCGACAGCGGCTCGACGAGCGGGGTGAGGGCCTGCATCATCTCGCGGACCTGCCGCCCCACGCCGGCATATTTCTCCATGTCGGGCTTGATGACGACGGCTTCGGGGCAGGCCTCCAGGGCCTTGAACATGGGCATGGCCGAGCGCACCCCGTGAATGCGCGCGATATAGCACGCGGTGGAGACCACGCCGCGCTTGCCGCCGCCGATGATCACCGGCCGGTCGCGCAGACTCGGATCGTCGCGCTTTTCCACCGCGGCATAGAAGGCGTCGCAATCGATATGAGCGAGCGACAGCGCGTCGAGCTCGTCATGCAGGAGCACGCGCGGGCTGCCGCAGGACCGGCAGCGGCGCTCCTTCTCTCCGGTGTGGGAAAGGCAGTCGCGGCAGGTGCCTTGCGCTGGGGCCTTGACTGGCATGGTGGCTCATGAGAACATAATAGGAACATTATGATACTGCATGGCATCCACCGTCACAAGCCGGGAGAGGGGACATGGCGGTTTCGGTCGTTCCGCTGACGCCGGAGCTTTGGCCGGCATTCGAGGATTTGTTCGGCAAGCAGGGCGCCTGCTACGGCTGCTGGTGCACCCATTTCCGGCTGCCGCCGGCCGTGCGGCGCGACAACAACCGGCAGCGCAACAAGGACCATATGCGCGCGCGGGTGGACGCCGGCCCGCCGCCCGGGCTTCTCCTGTTCGAAGCAGGACGGGCTGACGGCTGGATGCAGATCGGGCCGCGAGGCGACGTGCCGGAGTGGAACAATCGCGGCCGCGCCTCCGCGCCTCTGGAGGATGCACCGGCCGGGGACGAGGGTGTGTGGGCGATCTCCTGTTTCTTTGTCCGCGCAGGTGCGCGCGGATGCGGGCACACCCACGCGCTGGTCGGCGGGGGCATTGCGTTTGCACGCGCGGCGGGAGCGCGGGTGCTGGAAGCCTGCCCGATGACACAATCGAAGGATTCGCGCTCCATCGGCCTTTTCGTCGGCTCCCGCCGGGTCTTTGAAAAGGCGGGCTTCGTCGTGGTCGCGGAAAGGAAGGTCGGGCGCCCCCTGATGCGGCTGGTGCTGTGAATGCAAAACGCGCTGACCGGACGCTGGCCGGCTCAGGGCTGGATGTCCCAATCTTCCTTGCCGAAGGGCAGGTGCTGGCGCGCCGCCGCCACGTGCTCGGGTGCGATGCCGCTCTGTTCGCTGAAGCTCAGGAGGGTCGGTTCATGCGCAAGCACGAATTGCAGGACGCCGCCCAGAAAGCCGGGCTCGCGCGCCGCCTGCCGGATCTGTCCTGCCTCGATCCCCGTGAGTGCCAGAAAGCGCGGCAGAAGCTCCGGATCGGCGGCGATGAAGGAGAGCGCCTGAATGGCGATTGCCTCGGCCTGTTCCTGCTGCATGGTCGGCATTCTCCGGTATGTCGTGGCTCCGGACCGGATAGGCGCAACGCCGCCTTGGCGCAAGCGGCCCAAGTCCAAGATGCGCGGACATGCTCAATTCGACGCTGTAATTTTCCGTTTCGTAAAGCAAATTGTGCCATAAGGTGATTGGGAGTACGGGGGAGTGCGCCTATACCCGCCTTGGGGAGGGCAGCGTTTCAGCGGTACGGGGAGCCGATGGCAAAGAAGGTCATGATCGTCGAGGACAACGAGCTCAACATGAAGCTCTTCCGCGACCTCATCGAGGCCAGCGGTTATGAGACGGTGCGCACCCGCAACGGGCTGAAGGCGCTGGATCTGGCGCGCGATCACCGTCCCGACCTGATCCTCATGGATATCCAGCTTCCCGAGGTGTCGGGCCTCGAAGTCACCAAGTGGCTGAAAGAGGACGACGAATTGCATTCGATCCCGGTGATCGCAGTAACCGCCTTCGCCATGAAGGGGGACGAGGAGCGTATTCGTCAGGGTGGCTGCGAGGCCTATATCTCCAAGCCGATCTCCGTACCGAACTTCATCGAAACCATCAAAAGCTATCTCGGAGACAGTTGATGGCGGGGCCGAGGGCATGACGGACAACGGGGGCAGGCCATGACCGCGCGCATCCTTGTCGTCGACGATGTCGCCGCCAATCTGAAGCTCTTGGAAGCGCGGCTGCTGGCGGAGTACTACGAAGTCGTCACTGCGCGTTCCGGACCGGACGCCATCGAGATCTGCGAATCCAGCAAAGTCGATGTCGTGCTGCTCGACATCATGATGCCTGGCATGGATGGCTTCGAGGTTTGCCGCCGGCTGAAGGCCGACGCGGACACCACCCATATTCCGGTCATCATGGTGACCGCGCTCGGCCAGCCGGCCGACCGGGTGCGCGGGCTCGAGGCCGGCGCGGACGATTTTCTCACAAAGCCCGTCAACGATCTGCAGCTCCTGACGCGGGTGCGCAGCCTGGTGCGCCTGAAGACCCTGACCGATGAGTTGCGCCTGCGCGCCGCGACGACGCGCGACATCGGCATCGAGCAGCTCTTGCAGAGAAGGAACGAGGACGAGGAGGAAATTGCCCGGGTTCTCCTGGTGGAGGAGAACGAGGCTTCCGCCCGGCATTTGAAGCGGATGCTGCGCGGCCAATTCACGCTAGAGACCGTGGCCAAGCCGCAGGCCGCCTTCCTTCAGGCGGCGGAGGCCGCTTATGAATGCATTGTCGTGGCCACCGGGTTTTCCGAATACGACCCGCTGCGGCTTTGCTCGCAATTGCGGGCACTGGAGCGCACGCGGCTGGTGCCGATCGTGCTTTTGGCGGGCGATGCCGACGAGGAGTGCGTCATTCGCGGGCTCGAACTGGGCGTCAACGATTACCTTCTGCGCCCGGTGGAGCGCCAGGAGCTGATCGCCCGCCTGCGCACGCAGATCCGCCGCAAGCGCTATAATGACAGCCTGCGCTCGAGCGTCGCCCGGACGGTGGAGATGGCCGTCACCGATCCGCTGACGGGCCTGCACAACAGGCGTTATCTGGACAGCCACCTGCGGACCCTGTTCGACAGGGCCGACGCTCGCGAGCGCCCGCTCTCCCTTATCCTCATCGACATCGACCGCTTCAAGGTCATCAACGATACATGGGGGCATGACAGCGGGGATGCTGTCTTGAAGGAACTCGCCGCCCGCCTGCGCACCAATCTGCGGGCGATCGATCTGGTCTGCCGCTACGGCGGGGAAGAATTCGTCATCGTCATGCCGGACACGGAACTCTTCATCGCCGAGAAGGTGGCCGAGCGCATCCGTGCCGAGGTCGCGCACGAACCTTTTCCCACGGGTAAGGGGGAGGAGGGGCTCGAGGTTACCGCAAGCCTCGGCGTTGCCGCCATGCGGCAGCCCGGCGACACCGTGGAAGCGCTTTTGAAACGCGCGGATGTGGCGCTGTACGAAGCCAAGAGCGGCGGCCGCAACAAGGTCGCCGCCGCAGCTTGAGCCCTCCGGTTCGCAGAGGGGCATGGTTACAAATTTACCCTAATTTAATTGGACACTGCCGAATAGTTAAGTAAGTATTGATTTTCATGCTCATTTGCGCGAGTGTCGCAACCATTGGTGGACACCGCTGACGGGGAGTTCTTCAGCGGTATCCCACGAATGCCCCATGATGCTCAGGTCCGCCGCATCTCCTGGGTCCCGTGGGGTTGGCCGGCCGGCGCTGGTGTAAGTGGCCTCCTCGTACCGCAGCCAGATCGCCGACCGGCCCCCACTTTCCTGCAACATATACGGGTATTCTGGATGAGCGCCTCGGGCGCTGCGACCGAAGGGGACGTCTGCCGCTCGGCCCCGTCTCCGTCCCGTGCGGGTCTCACCCATGGAACGAACACGAAGGCGGCGGCCTGCACCTGTCCGAACGCTGCACGCGGGCGTGCCGGCAACGCTGCTGGAGCAGCCTACAACGAAAACGGCGCCCGCGAGGGCGCCGTGAATGCATCCATGAAAGTGTTTGGCGCTACTTGATCTTCGCCTCGCGGAACTCGACGTGCTTGCGCGCGATCGGGTCGTATTTGCGCTTGGTCATCTTCTCCGTCATCGTGCGGCTGTTCTTCTTTGTGACGTAGAAGTAGCCCGTGTCGGCCGTTGACTGAAGCTTGATCTTGATGGTCGTGGCCTTGGCCATGGTGTTCGTCCATTGTTCGTGGTGATGTGGGCGGCCCGTCGGCGATCGCGGCAGGGCGCGGAAAACTTCGGCGGAGACATAAAGACAATGCCCGGAATGTCAAGCCCATGCCCGTGGAGGGCAAGCTACAAGAGCACCCGCTTGGCGTGGCTCGCGCGCACGAAGTAGAAGGGCACGGGAGCGCCCGGCGTCAGTTCTGGGTCGGTTTCGATGCGACGTTGAAGGTCGTCCAGCACTGTGCGGGTGATGATTGGGATGTCGGCACTTCGCGCCTGATCCAGGGTCAGCCAGGCGATTTCCTCCAGTTCGTCCGTCGGCCCGCCCTCGGCAAGTTCGAGCGCGACGTCTTCGCGCCAGATGGCGAAGAAGCGCGTGTCGAAGCGGCGCACGCGGCCGGGAGGGGTTATGGCGCGGGCGATATAACGCAGGCCGTCGAGCGAGGGTTTGATTCCGTGTTCGGCAAAGCCCTGCCAGTGCGGGCTTCTTGTGGCAAACGGGGCCTTGTGTCCGATGAGGATGCCTGTTTCCTCATAGGTCTCGCGCACGGCCGATAGGGCGAGCGCCCGGGCGCGGGCAGCCGTGACGCGGTTGCCGGGGCCGATGAGCTTGGCCTCTTCCGCCGGATGAAGCGGATGCGCCACCCGAATGCGGCTGTCGGCAGGATCGGTCCGCCCACCGGGAAAGACGAAGCGGCCCGGCATGAACGCATGGCGCATGTGCCGGCGGCCCATCAGGACACGAAGCCCGCCCGCGCACCTGTCGAGAAGGATCAGCGTGGCCGCGTCGCGCGGACGTAAGACCCTAGCGGCGGCGACATCCGGTGCTTCGAAGGCGTCGATCTCGGCCCGTGTCATGTCTTCGAAGCGCATCATGCCCGGCGCCTTCACCCTTCGAGATCAAGTCTCGAACTGGTCCTTCTCGCCGCCGAAGCCGTGCATGCGCAACGCCCACTGCAGGCCGACGACCGATCCCTTGACGGGGCCGATAAGGGCAAGCGACATGATGAGCGTCAGCGGCGCCCAGATGGCCAGATGCAGCCATGTCGGCCAGTCCGTCGCCGCCTGGACGCCCATGAACGCGCCGACCACCACATGGCCGACGATGACGATGACCAGATAGGCGGGCAGATCGTCGGCACGGTGGTGGTCCATCTCCTCGCCGCAGGAAGGACACCGGTCCACGGTTTTCAGAAACGCCCTGAAGAGCCGGCCCTGGCCGCATTGGGGACACTTGCCGAAGAAACCCCGCCGCATCGATTCGTAGATCGGCCGTTCTGTCCGCTTTTCCTGTCCCGCGCCGAAGACGTGCTCTTCCATCATTTTCTCCTGTCCTTGCCGGAGCGCTGCCTGCGTGCCTTGTCGCGCTTGGTCTTGTGCAGCGATTTCGACGAGCCGGACGGGTGGACCGGGTCGCTCATCATCTCGAAGCGCATGGCGCCGGCGAGCGGAGCCACCTCGACCAGGCGGACATCGACGCCGTCGCCGAGTTGGAAGCCTTTCCCGCTGCGCTGGCCAATCAGCGCATGGCGGGGTTCGTCGTAGATATAGTAGTCGTTGCCCAAGGTTGATACCGGAATGAAGCCGTCGGCCCCGTATTCGGGCAGAAGCACGAAAATCCCTGCCTTGGTGATCCCGGAAATGCGGGCGGAAAATTCCTCGCCGGTGCGGGAGGCCAGGTGCTCGGCCACGAGCCGGTCAACCGTATCGCGTTCGGCTGCCATGGCGCGCCGCTCGGTCGCCGAGATGAGAGCCGAGACCTCTTCCAGGCGCGCTTCCTCCTCGGCGCTCAGCCCGTCCCCGCCGAGATTCCTGGCGGCGATGAGCGCTCGGTGCACGATGAGGTCCGCATAGCGCCGGATGGGTGAGGTGAAGTGCGCGTAGCGGCGCAGGTTGAGGCCGAAATGGCCAATGTTTTCGGTTGAATAGATCGCCTGGCTCTGGGAGCGCAGCACCACCTCGTTGACCAGCTGTTCCTGGTCCGAACCATCCACCCGGGCGAGGATGTTGTTGAACTGCGCAGGCCTGAGGGCCGGCCCGCGCGCCAGCGACATGCCGATGGAGGCGAGGAATTCGCGCAGCGATTCCTGCTTTGCGAGCGACGGCTCGTCATGCACGCGGTAGACGAGGGGCTGGCGCGCCGTCTCTAGCGTCTCGGCGGCGGCGACGTTGGCCTGGATCATGAATTCCTCGATGAGCTTGTGCGCATCGAGGCGAGGCGGCACGATGACGCGGTCCACCGTGCCGTCCGGCTTGAGCAGGATCTTGCGTTCCGGCAGGTCCAATTCCAGCGGCTCGCGCGCGTTACGGCCGCGTTTGAGGACCCCGTAGGCATCCCACAGGGGGCGCAGCACCGTGTCGAGCAGGGGCCCGGACTTGTCGTCCGGTTTGCCGTCGATGGCCGCCTGCGCCTGATCGTAGGAGAGACTGCCGGCCGAGCGCATCATGACGCGGTGGAAGCTGTGCCCGATCTTGCGGCCGTCCGACGAAAAGCGCATGCGCACGGCAAGTGCGGGACGGGCCTCGCCCTCGCGCAGCGAGCACAGGTCGTTGGAAATGCGCTCGGGCAGCATCGGCACCACGCGGTCGGGAAAATAGACCGAGTTGCCCCGCCTCAAGGCCTCGCGGTCGAGGGAGGAGCCGGCACGCACATATTGGGCCACGTCGGCGATTGCGACGGTGACGATGACGCCGCCCCGGTTCTTCTCGTCGTCGTCCGGCTCGGCGTAAACCGCGTCGTCATGATCCTTGGCGTCGGGCGGATCGATGGTGATCAGCGGCAGCTTGCGCCAGTCCTCGCGTCCCTTCAGGGTGGCCGGCTTGGCGGCCGCGGCCTCCTCCAGCGCGGCATCGGGGAAGATGTGCGGGATCTCGTGGGCGTGGATGGCGATCAGCGAGACCGCCTTTTCCGTCGTGATCGAACCCACGACCTCGATCACCTTCGCCTTCGGCAGCCCGTAGCGGCCCTGCGAGATCGGCAGAGCTTCGACGAGATCGCCGTGCTTGGCCGCGTTGCGCGCTTCCGCATCGACGATGAGTTCCGGCTGGCGCCGCTCCACCGGCTCTATGCGCAAAGACCCGTCGTCGAGCTCGCGAAAGACGCCGAGCACCGCACGACGGCGCTTCTCGAACACCTTCATCACCCGGCCGGTATAGGCCGGGCCCGTCTCCTCCTCCGTCGGGGAGACGCGCGCCAGCACGCGGTCGCCGACGCCGGCGGCAGTCGTCCTGGCCCCTTTCTGGGCACGGATGGTGACGAGTGGCACCGGCCCGTCATCCTCCTCGTCCTGCTCGGCCGGACGGGCGATGAGCCCGCCCTCGGCATCGCGCGAGAAGATGTCGAGCACGACGACGCGGGGGAGTGTGCCGGGGCGCAGATTCTTCTTGCGCCGCGTCTTGACCAGCCCCTCGTCCTGCAGCTCGCGCAGCTTGTCCTTCAGCCAGACACGGTCGCCACCCTTGATGCCGAATGCCTTGGCGATCTCGCGCTTGCCCGATCGATCCGGGTTCTCGGAGATGAAGCGCAGGATGTCGTCGCGCGAGGGCAGATGCGCGTCGCCGCTCTCGGCCTTGGCCGCCGCAGCGGTGCTTCTTGAAGTCCTGCGCGCCAATTCGTCAGCTCCTGGCCTTGCCGCGTCCGGACTTCTTGCCCGGTTTGGTGGCCTTGGCGGCGATCAGTTCGAGCGCCTCTTCCTTCGTCACCGACATCGGATCCTTGCCCTTCGGCAGCGTAGCGTTGATCTTGCCGACATTGACATACGGCCCGTAGCGGCCGTCGCGCACGGTGATGACTCCGCCGCCGTCGGGATGTTCCCCGAGTTCCTTCAGCGCGGCCGGCTTGCCGCGGCGACCATTGCTTTTTTCCTTCTTCTCGGCAAGTAGCGACACGGCGCGGTTGAGGCCGACGGAGAAGACGTCCTCCACCGATTCCAGATTGGCATAGGTGCCGTCGTGCAGGACGAAGGGACCGTAGCGGCCGATCCCAGCGGAGATCATCTTGCCGGTCTCGGGATGCTGGCCGACGTCGCGCGGCAGCGACAGGAGCGCCAGCGCGCGCTCGTGATCGATGGTATCCGGTGTCCAGCTCTTGGGCAGGCTCGCGCGCTTGGCTTCCTTGCCCTCGCCACGCTGGACATAGGGGCCGAAGCGGCCCGAGCGCAATGTGATCTCCTCTTCCGTATAGGGATCCGTTCCCAGCACCTTGTTGCCGTCGAGGCCGGCCTCCGCGTCGCCATTCTCGCCGTTCTCGCCGAGCTGGCGGGTGTATCCGCATTCGGGATAGTTCGAGCAGCCGACAAAGGCGCCGTAGCGGCCGAGCTTCAAGGACAGCTTGCCCGTGCCGCATTTGGGGCAGATGCGCGGATCGCCGCCATCCTCGCGCGGCGGGAAGACGAGCGGCGCCAGCTCCTCGTTGAGCGTGTCGAGCACGTCCGCCACACGCAGGCCCTTGATGTCGTCGACGGCGCCGGAGAAATCCTTCCAGAAATCCCGCAGCACATCCTTCCAGGAGAGTTTGCCGTCCGAGATATCGTCGAGCTTTTCCTCGAGATCCGCGGTGAAGTCGTACTCCACATAACGGCGGAAGAAGTTCTCCAGGAACCCGGTGACGATTCGCCCCTTGGCCTGGGGCACGAGCTTGCGTCGCTCGTTCGTCACGTAGTCCCGGTCCTCCAGCGTCTTCAGGATCGCGGCGTAGGTGGAGGGCCGGCCGATGCCCAGCTCCTCCAGCTTCCTGATGAGCGAGGCTTCCGAATAGCGCGGTGGCGGCTCGGTCGTGTGTTTGGTGACGTTTATGTCCTTGCGCTCGAGCGCTTCGCCGGTGTTGATCTCCGGCAGGCGGCGGTTTTCCTCGTCCTCCTTGTCGTCCTCCTTGACTTCCGTATAGGCGGCGAGAAAGCCGTCGAAGCGGATGACGGAGCCGACCGCGCGCAGGCCCGCAACGCGGTCGGCGCCCTTTGCCTCGATCTCGACCGTCGTACGCTCGATCTCGGCCGCCTGCATCTGGCTGGCGATGGCGCGCTTCCAGATCATCTCGTAGAGACGGGCCTGGTCGCCATCGAGATATTTGCGCACCTGGTCCGGCGCGCGCGAGAAATCCGTCGGGCGGATGGCTTCGTGCGCTTCCTGGGCGTTCTTGGCTTTCGTCGAATAGTGGCGCGGTTTCTCCGGCAGGTAGCGCGCGCCAAAGGTGTTGTTCACTGCCGCGCGCGCCTGTTCCAGCGCCTCCGGCGCCATCTGCACGCCGTCGGTTCGCATGTAGGTGATGAGGCCGGCGGTTTCGCCGCCGATGTCCACGCCTTCGTAGAGGCGCTGGGCGACCTGCATCGTGCGCGAGGCCGAAAAGCCGAACCGCGAGGAGGCCGCCTGTTGCAGCGTGGAGGTGGTAAACGGCGGAGCGGGATTGCGCCGCGTCGGCTTGGCTTCCACCGACAGTACCCGATAGGACGCGCCGTCCAGCATGGCCTTGATGGAATCGGCCTCGGCCTGGGTTTTGATGTCGAGCTTCTGCAGCTTCTTGCCGTCGAGCGCGGTCAGCCGCGCCTCGAAGGTTTCCTTGCGCTGCGTGTCGAGCAGGGCTGCGATCTGCCAGTAGTCTTCTCGTACGAAGCGCTCGATCTCGGCCTCTCGGTCGCACACGAGCCTGAGCGCCACGGACTGCACGCGCCCGGCGGAGCGGGCGCCCGGCAGCTTGCGCCAGAGCACCGGCGAAAGCGTGAAACCGACGAGATAGTCGAGCGCACGGCGTGCCAGATAGGCGTCGACCAGCGAGGCGTCGACCTCGCGCGGTTCGGCCATGGCGTCGAGCACAGCCTTCTTGGTGATGGCGTTGAAGACGACCCGGCGCACCGGCTTGTCCTTCAGTGCGCGTTTCTGCCTCAGCACCTCGAGCACGTGCCAGGAGATCGCCTCGCCCTCGCGATCGGGGTCGGTTGCGAGGATGAGCCCGTCGGCGCTCTTCATCGCCTTGGCGATCTCGTTCAGGCGCTTTGCGGACGGGCTGTCGACGCTCCACGACATGGCGAAGTCCTCGTCGGGACGCACCGAACCGTCCTTGGCGGGCAGGTCGCGCACATGGCCGAAGGAGGCCAGGACCGTGTAATCCTTCCCCAGATATTTGTTGATCGTTTTCGCCTTGGCCGGCGATTCGACAATGACGACATCCATATGTGCGCAAAACCTTCTTCGGCATTCTTGTGGCGATGCCGTGTTTGATTGTGGGCTGCAAAGCCCGGCTGGCAAGTGAAATGGCTGCGCTTTTCCGCGCGGTCAAGGGCTCGGCCGCAAATCGCCCGACAATCGCGCTTGCAACTGCTGCTTGTTTATGTGTTCAATTTACATTTATTAGTGTATATATACATCTCCCGGCAAGCTGGGTTCAAGGGATGAACAAACGGAATGCGAACAGGCGCATTCGCGCAAGGAGGTGCACGGAAGCACAGGCGAGAGGCGGGGGCGAAGGGCGAGGGAGAATGCAGCCACATGCCCCGAATGTCACAGGAGCGGCCAGATGGCGAGGCGCTGCAATATATTCAGGCAATGCTCGGGCAGCTTGCGGCGATGGCGAGGGCCGAGCGGTGCGAGATGCTGACATATCTTATCGAGATGGCCTATGTGGAGGCCGGTGATATCGTGTGCGGCGCCCGGCCGCCGTCACTGCGCGAGGAACGGTCACGGGCTGTCGATGAGGAGGGACACAGTGCCTCCTGAATGCCGTTCCAGACGACCGGCGATGTCCAATTCCAGAAGGACGAGCGCCACCTGGGCCGGGTGAAGCCCGGTGTGACGGATGATCTCGTCGACCCCGACGGGGGTGGGCCCGAGCGCCGTGAGGACGAGTGCGCGTGCATCATCGTCGGGAGGCGGTGCGGAGGAGAAGTCCGCCGGCTCGTCCAGTTCGCGCCCCGTCGGCAGCCGGCCGATCAGGGGGGCCACCGCCTCGATGATGTCCCCGGTGCCCGTCACCAGGATGGCGCCCTGCTTGAGAAGCTTGTTGGTGCCGGCCGCACGCGGATCGAGCGGCGAGCCGGGGATGGCGAAGACGAGCCGGCCCATCTCGTTCGCCAGCTGCGCGCTGATGAGCGAACCGGAGCGGTTTGCCGCCTCCACCACCAGCAGCCCGTAGCTCATCCCTGCGACGAGCCGGTTCCGGCGCGGGAAATCCTTGGCGCGCGGCGTCCAGCCGAACGGCATCTCCGACAGCACCACGCCGCGCTCGGCAATCTCGGCGAAGAGCGCATCATTTTCCGGCGGGTAGGGCTTGTCGAGCCCGCCTGCGAGCGCGGCGACGGTACCGCTCTCCAATCCACCTTGATGGGCGGCGGCGTCGATGCCGCGCGCCAGTCCCGAGACGACCACATAGCCTTCGCGGCCCAGTTCCATGGCCATGCGCTGGGCCAGCTTGACGCCGGCGAGCGACGCGTTGCGGGCGCCCACCATGGCCACCGCCGGCTCGCTCAGGAGTTCGAGTCGGCCCTTGACCGCGAGCAGGGGCGGGGGATGGTCCGCCCGTGCCAGGAGCGCGGGATAGTGCGGCTCGCCGATCGCCACGAACCAGGCGCCCATGCGCTCGGCCGCTTCCTGTTCGGCATCGATCTCGCTCGGCGACGGGATCCGGATCCGCCGCGCACCGCCTTTGCGGGCAAGTTCGGGAAGCGCTTCCAGGGCGGCTTCGGCCGAGCCGAACCGGTTGATGAGATCGCGGAAGCTGACCGGGCCGACGTTCTCCGTGCGGATGAGGCGCAGCCAGGCCCGGCGCTGCCGATCGTCGAGCCGGCGCCCCTTGCCGGCGGCGGTGCTCACCCCTTTGCCCCGATGCGGGATTCGCGCCCCTGCGCCAGCCGGGCGATGTTGCTGCGGTGCTTCAAAAAGACCAAGAGGCTGAGCAGGGTGAAGAGCTGGGCCGGCTGCACCAGCTCCATGAAAAACAGCGCCACCGGCACGCAGACCGCCGCCACCAGCGCCGCCAGCGAGGAGTAGCGCGTGGCAAAGGCCGTGCCGAGCCACGCGACGGCGAAGACCAGCGCGCCCTGCCAGGCGACGGCGATGAGGATGCCGAGGTAGGTCGCCACCCCCTTGCCGCCCTTGAAACCGATCCAGACGGGGAAGAGATGGCCCAGAAAGGCGCCGAAGCCTGCAAGAAGCGCGTATTCGCCGCCAAAGGCGCCGGCCAGGAGCACGGCAGCGGTGCCCTTCAGCGCGTCGAGCAGGAGAGTGAGCGCGGCAAGCCCCTTGCGCCCGGTGCGCAGAACATTCGTGGCGCCGATGTTGCCGGATCCGATCTTGCGCACATCCCCCAGCCCGGCCAGCCGGGTGATCAGAACGCCGAAGGGAATGGAGCCGAGCAGGTAGCCGGCGATCGCCGCCGCAAGCAGGGCGGGCAGAGCTGCCTGCCAGTGTGTCGGATCCGGCATGTCTTCTCCTCCGTGCCCCTCGTCCTTCATCCGCGGAAAGCCGCGGACGCGTTCACCGCCTCTCCAGGCTCAGTTTACGTCCGCCGCTGCACACGCGAAATCCCATTCCCGCCTGAAAACATCAGGTCGAATATACAGTGCGACCTGCAACCATCGTGTGCAAGACCCGGCCCTGCATACGCGCACCCTCGAAGGCGGTGTTCTTGGAACGGGAGCGGATATCGGCCTCGCGCACCAGCCAGGGCGCGTCGAGGTCGACGACGGCAAGGTCGGCCGGGGCGCCCGGCCTCAACGTGCCGCCGGGCAGCCCGAAAAGCCGGGCCGGCGCCGTCGACAGTGCCTCGACGAGCCGCAGCAGCGGCACCTCGGCGGAATGATGCAGCCTGAGCGCGGCGGCGAGCAGCGTTTCCAGCCCGACCGCGCCGACGGCGGCCTCGGCGAAGGGCAGGCGTTTGGTATCGACGTCCTGCGGATCATGGGAGGAGACGATGATGTCGATCGTACCGTCTTTCAGCGCTTCGACCATGGCGAGCCGGTCCTCCTCCGCACGCAGCGGCGGGGAAAGACGGAAGAAGGTGCGGTATTCGCCGACGTCGTTCTCGTTGAGACAGAGATTGTTGATGCTGACTCCGGCGGTGACGGCCGTGCCGCGGTCCTTGGCATGGCGGATGGCGGCGGTGGACATGGCTGTCGAGACTTCCGCGGCGTGGTAGCGCCCGCCCGTCAATTCCGTCAGCATCAGGTCGCGGGTGAGGGGGATGGCCTCGGCCTCGCGCGGGATGCCGGGTAGGCCGAGCCAGCTCGCAAGCAGCCCCTCGTTCATGACCCCCGAGGAGGCGAGCCCGGGGTCTTGAGTGGAATGGGCCAGGACGATCTCCATGTCGCGCGCATAGGTGAGCGCACGGCGCATGACGAGGGCGCTGGCGATCGTGTTGCGGCCTTCCGTCAGCGCCACCGCGCCGGCATCGCGCAGCAGTCCGAACTCGCTCAACTCGCTGCCTGCCAGCCCTTTCGTCACGGCGGCGGCGGGAAAGACGTTGACCGAGGCCGTCTCGCGCGCCGTGCGCAGAACGAACTCCACCAGCGCCACGTCGTCGATGACCGGGGCGGTGTCCGGCATCATGACGAAGGAGGTCACGCCGCCGGCCGCCGCGGCCTGGCTTGCAGAGGCGATGGTCTCGCGGTGCTCCGCGCCCGGCTCGCCGACGAACACCCGCGCGTCCACGAGGCCGGGGATGATTGCCTTGCCGCTGCAATCGACGGTTCTGGCACCCTCCGGTTTCCCCTGGTTGAGCGCGCCGGCACCCGCTTCCCGAATGACGCCGTCGGCGACGATCACCGTTCCCGTCTCGTCCAGCCCCCGCGCGGGGTCGATGATGCGGGCCCGTTCGAAAACCGTGATGCTCATGCCGCGTCTCCGTTGCGGCGCGGATCGAGCAACGCCTCCATCACCGCCATGCGCACGGCCACGCCCATTTCCACCTGTTCCTGGATTACGCTTTGCGGGCCGTCGGCCACTTCCGAGGCGATTTCCACGCCGCGATTCATGGGGCCGGGGTGCATCACCAGAGCGTCCGCCTTCGCCGCCTTGAGCTTCTGCGCGTCGAGGCCGTAGAAGCGGAAATATTCGCGCACCGAGGGCACGAAGCTGCCGGCCATGCGCTCGCGCTGGAGTCTCAACATCATCACTACGTCGGCCCCTTCGAGCCCGTCCTCCATGCGGGTGAACGGCTCCACGCCCATGCGCTCGATGCCGGACGGCAAGAGCGTGGAAGGGGCGATGACGCGCACACGCGCGCCCATCGCGTTGAGCAGGATCATGTTGGAGCGGGCGACCCGCGAATGCAGGACGTCCCCGCAAATGGCCACCAGCAGTCCTGCCAGGCGTCCCTTGGCGCGGCGGATGGTCAGCGCGTCGAGCAACGCCTGGGTCGGGTGCTCGTGCGCCCCGTCGCCGGCATTGATCACCGAGCAGCCCACCTTCTGGGCAAGGAGAGCCGCCGCGCCGGCTGCCGAATGGCGGATGACGAGGATGTCGGGCCGCATGGCGTTCAGCGTCACCGCGGTATCGAGCAGCGTCTCGCCCTTCTTGGTGGCGGAACTCGCCACCGACATGTTCATCACGTCGGCGCCCAGCCGCTTGCCCGCCAGCTCGAAGGAGGACTGGGTGCGGGTGGAGGCCTCGTAGAAGAGATTGATTTGCGTGCGGCCGCGCAAGGTCGCCAGCTTCTTCTCCGGCTGGCGCGAGATGGCGACCGCCGCGTTGGCCCTGTCGAGCAGGGCTTCTATGTCGAGGGGCGACAGGTTCTTGATGCCAAGGAGGTGGCGATGGGGGAACAGAGGAAGGGCTGGCGCGTCTGTCATCTCAAAGGGGTGCTATAGGGCCCCATGGCGCCGACGGCAAGCCGAAGAAATGATTGTGTGCCCCTTCTCCCCGCCATTTCAACAGGCCGGGAAAGGGTCTAGGCTTTTTCGAGTTGCCGGGATATCCGCGCCGTCAAGAGTTCAAAGGAAGTTCACGTGAACCACGAGGTCGTCAACCAACCGCCCCCTATCAGCGGAACGAATGCCTGGCGGTCGGACCCGCTGCTCATCCAGCTCGGCGAGACCTTTTCTCCGCCGGTGCGCAAGGAGTTGGAGGGGATGGGGCGATTCGTGCGCGGGCAGGAGGCACTCGACCTCGCGCGGTTGGCCAATGTCGAGACGCCGGCGCTCAAAACGCACGACCGCTACGGGCGCCGGGCGGACCTGGTGGAATATCATCCGGCCTATCACGCGCTGATGCGCCGCTCGATCGGCGCCGGCCTGCATTCTTCCATCTGGGAGGACAGCGAGGATGAGACGGGACAGCGCCACCAGACCCGCGCTGCGCGCTTCTATCTGACCGCGCAGCTCGAACTCGGGCATCTCTGTCCGCTTACCATGACCAGCGCCTCGCTCGCCGCACTGATGGCGAGCCCCGACCTCTTCCGTGTTTGGGCACCGCGCGTCATCGCGCGCAAATACGACCATTCCAACCGCCCGGCGGCCCAGAAGCAGGGTGTCACGCTCGGTATGGGCATGACGGAGAAGCAGGGTGGTACGGATGTGCGCGCCAACTTGACCGTGGCGGAGCCGGCCGGCGACGGGCTGTTCCGCATCACCGGGCACAAATGGTTCATGTCGGCACCCATGAGCGACGCCTTCCTGGTGCTGGCACAGGCGACGGATGGCCTTTCCTGCTTTCTCCTGCCGCGCGTCCTGGACGACGGGACCGGCAACGGCTTTCGCTTCCAGCGCCTGAAGGACAAGCTCGGCAACCGTTCCAACGCTTCCTCCGAGGTTGAGTTCACCGGTGCGCTCGGCCATCCGGTCGGGGACCTGGGCGGCGGTATCCGCACCATCATGGACATGGTGACGCTGACCCGTCTCGACTGCGCGCTCGGCTCCGCCGGCCTGATGCGCGCATCGCTCGCCGAAGCCGTGCACCACGTGCGCCACCGGCAGGTCTTCGGCAAGGCGCTTTTCGACCAGCCGCTGATGAGCCGCGTGCTGGCCGACATGGCGCTGGACGTGGCGGCGGCGACCGCGCTTGCCTTCCGCCTGGCGCGTTCCTTCGACGAGGCGGCGGCGAACCGGGGCGAGGCCGCCTTCGCGCGGGTCATGACGCCGGTGGTGAAATACTGGGTGTGCAAGATCGCGCCGGGGCTGATCTACGAGGCGATGGAGTGCCTGGGTGGTAACGGCTATGTGGAAGAGTGGCCGCTTGCCCGCCATTATCGCGAGGCGCCGGTCAACGCCATCTGGGAAGGCTCCGGCAATGTGATGGCGCTCGACGTGCTGCGCGTTTTATCGCGCAATGCCGGGCTGTTCGACGAGGTGCTGGCGGGCATCCACGGGGATCTGGGCGAGACCGGCCATGGCACGGTGGAGGTGCTGAAGGCGGCGATCCGCGTGTGCCAGTCCGACGAGGGCTCCGCGCGCATCCTGACGGAGCAGCTCGCCCTGGCGGCTGCGGCTGCCGAATTGCGGCGGCTCGGGGCAGGACAGGTGGCCGACGCCTTCATCGAGACGCGGCTGGCCGGCCAGTGGCGCGGCACCTACGGCATGCTCGATGCCCGGCACGATGCCGGGACGCTGGTGGAGATGCTCTACCCCGAGGCGGGGTAGGGCGGCGATGGCCTGAAACTCCATTCACGCCGGTGCGGTAATTAAGGTTAATAAAGGGTTGCCGCTTGCGCGCCCGCCTGCACGGGGCCAGTGTTGGCGCGAAGGGTTTCGGCAGTGGAGAGAGCCCCATGCGCTACATCCTGATCTTCTGGGGATTGCCGATGGGGCTGATCTGGGGTTGGTACTTCCTGTCCCTGCACGACATGCACTTCGGCTTCTTTATGCTGACCCGCGAGGTGCACGACTACACCTTCGCCATCTACGGCCAGATTCTTGGCATCGAGCCCGCAGCGATCCCGCCTTTGCTGGCGCGCGCCTGCGTGATCGACACGTTGATCCTGCTGGCCATCTTCGCCTTCCGCCGCCGCCGCGCAATCCAGGCCTGGATCGCCGCAAGACGGGGAGGCTACCCGCGCGAGGATGCGCCGCGCAGTGCCTGAAGACGGTCGAGCGCGCCCTGCAGGATGAAGGCGGCCGCCGCCGAATCGATGCGTTCGGCGCGCTTTTTCCGGGAGATGTCCATCTCGATGAGTGTCCGCTCGGCGGCCACGGTGGACAGGCGCTCGTCCCAGAAGCTCAAGGGCAGATCGGTGAGCCGCGCGAGATTGCGCGCGAAGGCGCGGGTGGACTGCGCGCGCGGCCCCTCGCTGCCGTCCATGTTGACGGGGAGGCCGATGATCACCCCGCCCACATTCTCGCGCGAGAGCAGGTGCAGGAGGGCTTCGGCGTCCTGCGTGAACTTTTTGCGTTTGATCGTTGCGCGCGGCGTGGCGAAGGACAGGCCGAGATCGGAGATGGCGACGCCGATCGTCTTGGTACCGAGATCGAGCCCGGCCAGCGGCCTGCCGACGGGACGGGCCTGTTCCAGCTCTTCCATGGAGACGACGCTCACGGGCAACCCGCCTTTGACTTGATGCTTGCCCGTTTTATCCTGCCGGGTCTCAACATGCGAGGAGCTTGGACATGAAAATCACCTGGTACGGCCACTCCGCCTTCCGGATCGAGGCCGGTGACGCGCGAATTCTGATCGACCCGTTCCTGAGCGGCAACCCCGCCTGGGATGGCGGCTGGGAAGCGGCGGCCGAAGGCATCACCCATGTGCTGCTCACCCACGGGCATGCCGATCACCTGGGCGACTCGGCGGCGATCCTGAAACAGAGTGGCGCCATGCTGGTCGCCAACTTCGAGATCTGCATGTATCTCGTCGGGCAGGGGATTGCCGAGGACAAGATCAATCCCGGTAATCTCGGCGGGACGGTCGATTGCGGCGGCTTCACGACGACCTTCGTTCAGGCACAGCACTCCTCTTCGTTTCCGTTGGACGACGGTACCAATGTCTATCTTGGCAATCCCGGCGGCCTCATCCTCCATTTTCCGCGGGAAAAGACGCTCTATCACATGGGCGACACCGATATCTTCGGCGACATGGCGCTGATCCAGGAACTGCATCGGCCGCAGATCGGCCTTGTGCCCATCGGCGACCGGTTCACGATGGGCGGCGCGGTGGCCGCGCTTGCCTGCCGCCGCTTCTTCCAGTACGAGACGGTCATCCCCTGCCACTACGCGTCCTTCCCGATCGTCGACCAGTCGGCGGACAAGTTCATCGAGGGCATGAAGGGGACGGAGACGAACGTGCTGGTGCCCGAGCGCGGCGCGGCGGTGGAGCTGTAGCCTCTAGCGCGGCTTTTTGGGCAATGGTGTTGCGTGCCGCGCCGGGCGCGACTATAGCGCTGGGGCAATCCAATCCCGCCAGGAAAGAGAGCATGTCCGTCGATATCGAGACCGTGAAGCGTGTGGCGCAATTGGCCAGAATTGCCGTCGACGATGAGGAAGCCAGCCGCATGACCGGCGAATTGAACGCCATCCTCGGTTTCGTGGAGCAGCTTGGCGAGGTGGATGTCTCCGACGTGGAGCCGATGACCTCCGTCATTCCCACGGCCATCAGGATGCGCCGGGACGAAGTGACGGATGGCGGCAAGGCGGAGGAGATCGTGGCCAACGCGCCGGCCGGCGACGACAATTTCTTTGTCGTGCCCAAGGTCGTCGAATAGGCGGGCTGCGGCAGGTGTCGCGCAATCCACCTACTCTCGGGCGCTCATCGGCGCCCATTCATCTCATCCGTGAGCGAACGGACCTTTCATGAGCGAGCTGACCAAACTCACCATTGCCGAAACGCGTGACCGACTGGCGAAGAAGGACTTCACCGCCCTCGAGTTGGCTGAAGCCTATCTGTCCGCCATCGAGACGGCGAACGAACGGCTGAACGCCTATGTGGCCGTGACTGCGGACCAGGCGCGCGAGATGGCGAAGGCTTCCGACATGCGGCTGGCGCAAGGCGGTGCGCGGCCGCTCGAGGGCATTCCGCTGGGGGTGAAGGATCTCTTCGCCACCCGTGATACCCACACCCAGGCGGGCAGCCACATCCTCGACGGCTTCAAGCCGCCCTACGAGTCCACCGTTACCGCCAATCTGTGGGCCGACGGGGCGGTGATGCTGGGCAAGCTCAATATGGACGAGTTCGCCATGGGCTCGTCCAACGAGACCTCCTATTACGGGCCGGTGGTCAATCCCTGGCGGGCGGAGGGCGACAACAAGGACCTCGTGCCCGGCGGCTCCTCGGGCGGTTCGGCGGCGGCGGTCGCGGCCTGGCTGTGCGCCGGCGCGACGGCGACCGATACCGGCGGCTCCATCCGCCAGCCCGCCGCCTTCACGGCCACCGTGGGCATCAAGCCGACCTATGGGCGCTGCTCGCGCTGGGGCACGGTCGCCTTCGCCTCCTCGCTCGACCAGGCCGGCCCGATCGCGCGGGACGTGCGCGATGCCGCCATTCTCCTGAAATCCATGGCCTCGGTCGACGCCAAGGACACGACCTCCGTCGACCGGCCGGTGCCGGACTATGAGGCGGCGGTCGGACAGTCGGTGAAGGGACTGAAGATCGGCATTCCGAAAGAGTACCGCGTCGACGGCATGCCGGCCGAGATCGAGGCGCTGTGGCAGAAGGGCGTTGAGTGGATGCGCGAGGCCGGCGCGGAGATCGTCGATATCTCTCTGCCGCACACCAAATACGCGCTGCCGGCCTATTACATCGTCGCGCCGGCGGAGGCTTCGTCCAACCTCGCGCGCTATGACGGCGTGCGCTACGGCTTGCGGGTGCCGGGCGGCGACGTCACCGAGATGTATGAGAAGACGCGCGCGGCCGGCTTCGGCCGCGAGGTGAAGCGGCGCGTCATGATCGGCACTTATGTGCTGTCGGCCGGCTATTACGACGCCTACTATCTCAAGGCCCAGAAAGTGCGCACGCTGATCAAGCGCGACTTCGAGACCGTCTTCGACCAGGGCGTGGACGCCATTCTCACCCCGGCGACCCCCTCCGCCGCCTTTGGCATTGCCGACCAGGACATGGCCGCCGATCCGGTGAAGATGTACTTGAACGACATCTTCACCGTGACGGTGAACATGGCGGGCCTGCCGGGGATCGCCGTTCCCGCCGGGCTGGACGCGAAGGGCCTGCCTCTCGGCCTGCAACTCATCGGCCGGCCATTCGACGAGGAGACGCTCTTCCGCACCGGCCATGTGATCGAGAAGGCCGCCGGGCGCTTCTCGCCGCAGCGCTGGTGGTGAGGTGATGCGCCACGGCGCCGGCTGAGGCAGGGGGAGGCGCTTCTTGTTCCATCTCACCTCGGCGGTCTTCTGGGCGCTGGTTCAACCCGTCAATCTGGTGGGACTTTTGCTTGCGGCCTCGCTTGCCGCTTCGCTGCTCCATTGGCGGCGCGTTTCGCTCGCCGCCGGGTTCCTCGGCCTGCTCGTACTCGGCCTCGCAGGCTGGACAACCCTCGGTGCGATGCTCCTGCATCCCTTGGAGGAACGTTTCCACAGGCCCGCGCAAGCGCCGGCGGATGTCGACGGCATCCTCGTTCTCGGTGGCGGCTTCGAAGGCGCGATCAACCTGGAACGCGGCGGTTATGAACTGAACGCGAGCGGCGACCGGCTGATCGAGGCGGCGATTCTGGCGCGCCGGTATCCCGAGGCGCGGCTGGTCGTTTCCGGCGGGTCAGGATCGGTCTTTTTGGAAGGCGAGGGCGATGCCGACACAGCGCCGCGTCTCTTGACCGCGCTGGGAGTGGCACGGGAGCGCATCGAGCTCGAGAACCAGTCGCGGGATACCTACGAGAACGCGGCCTTTTCCAGAAAACACATCGCTCCGCAGCCGGGCGAGACATGGCTTCTCGTCACCTCGGCCTACCATATGCCACGCTCGGTCGCCGTTTTTCGCAACGCGGGATTTCCCGTCGTGCCGTGGCCGGTCGACTACAAGACCGCCGGCGATGAACGTGTCGGCCTTGCCGCCGACAACGTGCTCGACTCGTTGCGCAACACGACCGTGGCGCTGCGCGAATGGCTGGGGCTTTTCGCCTATTGGCTCGTGGGACGGACCGACACCCTGCTGCCGGCACCCGCGCAGAGGCCGGCCTGACGCAGGGGCGGGTGTTTCACGCGCCCGAATTTCGCCTTCTTTGTTGAAAATTTACCAACATCCCGTTCGCTGCAAGCTATTGAATCCCCTGGAAGGATCCTTATATGCCGGCGGCGTTCGGCGGTACGTCGCCCTTCTTCGGCCGTTTTTTCTGTTGCTTCGCCGATAGCGTGGGAGTATGCCCCGCTTAAGCGACCGGTCATGGGAAGAGGGGGCCGTCGCGTGAACAAACGAAATGACGGGAATTCAATGGACGATAGCGTTCAGAAATCCTGCTGGGGCGTCACCGCCAAGGCAGCGATTGGCCTCGCCGGCATCATCCTGCTGGCCTGGCTCTTTGCCGGAAGCGAATCGCTGGCCGTGATCGCGGCCAGCTAAGCAGAAAAAGATTCAGTCCACTTCCATGAACCGGGGCGCGGCCGCAGAAGCCGCGCCCCGGTTCGTTCCGTTGCCTTGTCATGTCGCTTCCTGACACGCATATGCTGCCGATACGGCGCATGGATGCGGCCTCTACAGCGCAATGCGTCCTTTGGGACGCACAAGGAACGCTGTAAGCTGAAACCGCGCATCCCGCTTTCCGAAAACCTTCGGGGTTCGGAGCGATACGCCGGCTGGCTGGAGTTGAATGATGTTCCTTTCCGTCTTCGATCTCTTCAAGATCGGCATCGGCCCGTCGAGTTCCCATACCATGGGACCGATGGTGGCGGCGGAGCGTTTCCTGGACGAGATCGCCGAAGGCGAATGGCCGCGCCCCGCCGGTGCGACGGTGTCGCGGCTGGCGGCCAGCCTGCACGGATCGCTGGCTTTCACGGGCGTCGGCCATGCCACCGACCGGGCAGTGATCCTGGGCCTTAATGGTCTCACCCCGACAACGATCGATCCCGATACGGCGGACGGGATCCTCGATCACATCCGGCGGGCGCGGCGGCTCGATCCGCCGGGCCATCCCGGCTACGACTTCGATCCCGAGACGGACCTCGTCTTCGACAGGAAGGCGCCGCTTCCGGGCCATGCCAACGGGCTGGCGTTTTCCGCCTCCGATGCCGATGGCCGCCTCCTGCTGCGCCGGGTCTATTATTCGGTCGGCGGCGGCTTCGTGGTTTCGGAAGAAGAGCTCCAGGCGCTCCAGGCACGCGGCAAACAGGCCGCCGAGCGCAACGTGCCCTATCCCTTCGCCAATGCCCGTGAGATGCTGGCCATGGCGGCCGAAAGCGGGCTTTCCATCGCCGAGATGAAGCGGGCGAACGAAGAGTCCCGCGTCAGCGCGGCCGAGCTCGATTCCGGGCTCGACCGGATCTGGGAGGCGATGCACGGCTGTGTCGAGCGCGGCCTGTCCCAGGAGGGCGTCATGCCCGGCGGGCTGAACGTTCGCCGCCGCGCCCGCCGGCTTCATGAAACGCTTCAGGAGGAGTGGCGGCAGAATCGGCCGAACCCGCTTTCGGCCAATGACTGGCTTTCCGTCTATGCCATGGCCGTCAACGAGGAGAACGCGGCCGGCGGGCGCGTCGTCACCGCCCCAACCAACGGCGCGGCCGGCGTCGTGCCGGCGGTCCTGCGCTACTGGCTGCGTTTCCACGTCGACGCCGACCAGAAGGGCATCCGCGACTTCCTGCTGACAGCGGCCGCCGTCGGCGGCATCGTCAAGCACAACGCATCCATCTCCGGCGCCGAGGTCGGCTGCCAGGGTGAGGTGGGGTCGGCTTCTGCCATGGCCGCCGCCGGGCTCGCCGCCGTCATGGGCGGCACGCCGGAGCAGGTGGAGAACGCCGCCGAGATCGCGCTCGAGCATCATCTCGGCATGACCTGCGATCCGGTCGCCGGCCTCGTCCAGGTGCCCTGCATCGAGCGCAACGCGCTCGGCGCGGTGAAGGCCGTCACCGCCGCGTCCCTGGCGGTGAAAGGGGACGGAACCCATTTCGTCTCGCTCGACGCGGCGGTGGAGACCATGCGCCAGACCGGCATCGACATGAACGAGCGCTACAAGGAGACGAGTCTCGGCGGGCTGGCGGTCAACGTGGTGGAGTGCTAGCGTCCCTCGCAATTGCTGGTCCGGTGAACCACCGGGAGCTGTGGACGGGTTCGGGCGGGCCTTTCTTCCGCCGAAAGGCGGCCTTAAACAAGGCGGCATGGCCCTTCATCTCATCAAACTCTGTGTTGGCTGCGAAAGCCCCGACATGCTGGAAGCCTGGGTTTCCGGACGGCTCGAGGAGCGGCGGCGGCGCGGCGAGCCCACCGAGCAGATCCACACCACGCGGATGGTGCCGAAGCGCATGGAGGAACTGTGCGCCGGCGGGTCGCTCTACTGGGTCATGAAAGGCATGGTGCAGTGCCGCCAGCGCCTCCTGGAGATCCGGCCCTTCATCGACGCAGAGGGCATCTCGCGCTGCCAACTGGTTCTTCAGCCGGAGATCACGCGCACGGAATGGCAGCCACGGCGCCCGTTCCAGGGCTGGCGCTACCTGAGGGGGAAGGACGCGCCGGCGGATCTGAAGACGGGCGCCGAGGGCGACGAGATGCCGGACCACCTGCGCCGTGAGCTGACGGAACTGGGCCTGCTTTGACGGGCGGTGTTTTCGGGCTTGCCAGCCGGCCCGCGCAACCACATCTTGTTTTCATGAGTGAGAAGAAGACGCCGGTTCGGCCGGAAAGCAGGGCCGACATCGCCAAGCCGCGCTCGGACACCGCGGCCGTAGAAGCTTTCGTGCGCCAGGCGCGCGCAATGGCCGTCCGAGGCGAAGGAGCAGGCCGCCTGATCCTGGCGCTCGACGCCACCATGAGCCGTCAGCCGACCTGGGACCTTGCCTGCGAAATCCAGGCGAGCATGTTCGACGCCGTCGGCCGGGCGGGTGCCCTCAACGTGCAGCTCGTCTACTACCGCGGCTTCGGTGAGTGCGCCGCCTCCCGTTTCGTTGCCGATACGGAAGCGCTCAAGCGGCTTATGACGCGCATCGACTGCCGCGGTGGACAGACGCAGATCGGCAAGGTGCTTTCGCATGCGTTGAAGGAGAGTGGGCGGGGAAAGGTGAACGCCCTGGTCTTCATCGGCGATGCGATGGAGGAGGATGTCGATCTTCTGGCAGAGAAGGCAGGTGAGCTGGGCCTGAAAAATATCCCCGTCTTCCTCTTCCAGGAAGGGACGAACCCCGTGGCGACCAACGCCTTCCGAGAGATCGCCCGGCTGTCCCGCGGGGCCTGGTTCCGCTTTGACCGCAGTTCGGCCGATACACTTGCAAAGCTGCTTTCGTCGGTGGCGGTTTTCGCGACAGGCGGCCTGCCGGCGCTTGAGAAGCGGGGGCGCCCGGAGGACCGGCTCATGATCGAGCATCTGAGCGGGAGGCGATGACCGTAGCCTTTGTCGCGTTCGCGCTTCTTCTGCTGCTGCTTCTTGCGGCGGTCGCCTTCATGCGGGCAAGCCCGGCCGGTATCGCCAGCGCGCTCCGGTTTGCCGGCCCGGTGGTGCTCGGGCTGGTTGGGCTGGTTATGCTTTTCGCCGGCCGGGCGGGGCTCGGCGGCATGCTTCTGTCGGGCGCCGCCGCCTGGCTCGGTTCCAACCGGATCCGTGCGCGTCCGCGGCCCTCGGCGGGCCAGCGTTCGACCGTGCGCTCTGCCGCGCTCGAGATGGAGCTCGACCACGATACCGGTGCACTCGCGGGAACGGTGCTGGCGGGGCGCCACGAGGGTCGGCGACTTGCGCAGATGAGTCTGGAGGAACTCCTGGCGCTCAGAAGCGAGCTCGCCAAGGATGGTGAGAGCCTGCAGCTATTGGAGACGTATCTTGACAGCCGCTTTCCCGTCTGGCGCGAAGGCGCGGATACGCACGAGGGCGCGGGGCAGGGCGGCGCGCCCACTCCTGGCCGCATGACCAAGGAGGAGGCTTACGAGGTCCTTGGTCTTGAAGCGGGGGCGGGTGCGGCGGAAATCCGCAAGGCACACCGCCGCCTGATGCAGCGTCTGCATCCCGATATGGGCGGCTCGTCCTTTCTTGCCGCGCGCATCAACGAAGCCCGAGACGTTCTCCTGTCCCAACACGAATAGCCCTCCTTGGACGCAATACTCACCGGGCAGAGCGGCAACGGTCAGTTCTGAACCGCGTAGCAGGCCACGTTCTTCTTCTTGAGCGATTCGCACGCGCTCCAGGCCGCGGATTTGCCTGCGAATCCGCCGAAGCGCGCGCGATAATAGGTCCGACCCTTCATCTCGAAGACCTCCGTGAAGGGGGTCGCATCGGCAAGCACGCTCGGCACCTCCTGGCTCGTCTCGGCGAGCAGACGGCGTGCATCCTGCTCGCTGGGCATGGAAGCGACCTGGATCACCCAGCCCTTCACGGCGGTCGAGGCTGTGGGAAGCGGATCGATCTCCTCCTGCTCGTCCTTTTCGGCGACTGCCTTGGAAAGCGCCGCGGCGGCGGCGGCAACCGGTGCATTTTCCTCGGCGTAGCCGACGACGACGGGGGCTGCGGGCTCGGGCCTGACGTCGGGTATGGGGGCTTTCTTCGGCAGCGTGCTTGCGACCATTCGACCAGCCGGGCCACCCTTGGCGATCAGCATGCGGTCGGAACCGGTGGACGCTTTGGGCAGTGTGCGACGGATGAGGTCGGCCATGTGCGCGTCACGGCTGCGGGCCGTGCGGCCGCCCATCACCACCGCCACGATGCTCTTGCCGCCGGTCGCCACCGAGCTGACGAGGTTGAAGCCGGAGGCGCGGATATAGCCGGTTTTGATGCCGTCGACACCCTTCACGTTGCCAAGGAGGTTGTTGTGGCTGCTGATGCGGCGCCCGCTATAGGTGAAGGAGCGGGTGGAAAAATAGTCGTAGTATTGCGGGAAGTGCTCGCGCAGCGCGATGCCGAGGCGGGCCATGTCGCGCGCCGTCGTTTTCTGCGCGCTGTTGGGCAGCCCGTGGGCGTTCTTGAAGGTGGTGGAGGACATGCCGAGCTGGTGCGCTTTCCTTGTCATCATGGCGGCGAACTTGGCTTCCGAGCCGCCGAGGAACTCCGCAACGGCGGTCGAGATGTCGTTGGCGGACCGCGTCACCAGGGCGTAGATCGCCTGCTCGAGGGTGATGCTTTGCCCGGCAGGCACGCCGAGTTTGGTCGGCGGCTCGGCGGCAGCATTGCGCGAGACGGGCACACGCGAATTCTTCGAAATCTTTCCGCTCTCCATCGCTTCGAAGACCAGGTAGAGCGTCATCATCTTGGTGAGCGAAGCGGGATAGCGGGGCGAATCCGCGCTATCCTCGTACAGGACTTCACCCGTCTTGGCGTCGACGACGATCCCCGCATATTTTGCGTTCGCGGCCGCCGGCGCCGCCGTGAACAGCGCTGCCACCAAGGCCGCCGTCATCACCGCGGCGACTATACGGGAGACATTCTGGAAGGATCCAACGAGACCTGTGTGAGCCTGACGCACAACCGCACCTATTCTGACCGTGATCTTGGACCGGAGTCTTTGAAGAACGGTATGGCGCGCGCCGTTACCAATCCGTTTACGGTTTTCGAAACCCTTCGGGAATTTTGCAAATTTGAAGCGAATTGGCTGCGGTTTGGTGCGGCATGAACGCCGGCTCGGGCACCTCGGTCTGCAATGCATTGCGCTTGTTTTCTTCTTGCGTTGGACGATGATGGCCGACCCCTCGCGGCAAGGCACGGCATGAACCCCGACACGCATGTCGATGCGCCGTACCGCGCGGAGCGGAACAGTTGAACGAGACGCAAGCCGACGGGTGCACCGTCCCGGCTGGCCGCAACCCACAAGGCATTGGAAAATGGCGGCCGTGTGATAGCCAAATCATCTGCTGCGGGAATGTTCCGACGCTGCCGCGCCGCAGCCGGGCCGATTATCGCATCTGCCTTTGAAATCGGTCATAGCGAGCCTTAGATGGAAGGAGGGTCGGGTGGCGTGATCGGTGTGCCGCGGTGGCCTCACTGGCCAGTTCGGCAGCGGGGTCAGGGCCTCGGTTTGTCACTTTCACCAGCAGGCGAGAGAATTGCGGGTCTCGTGCAGGAAAATTTGACGGCGACGGAGACGCAATCCGTATTGTCAGCGCGGCAGAAGGGCTTAAAATCCCTGTTCGAGTACCTACATGTCGCTCCTCTTGAAGGGAGCGGCGGGAAGCATGGACCATTGACGATCGGCGAGAGCAAAATGCCAGGCGACGCTTTGCGGATGGCCCGAGGCGACGATGACGGCAAAAACACCGGGCGCGGCACCGCCGTCATCACACGAACCCGGACGAAGACCAAGAAGCCGAGTCTCTACCGCGTGTTGCTTTTGAACGACGACTACACGCCGATGGAGTTTGTCGTTCACGTGCTGGAACGGTTTTTCCAGAAGGACCGGGAAGCGGCGACCAGAATCATGCTGCACGTCCACAATCACGGCGTCGGCGAATGCGGCGTCTACACTTTCGAAGTGGCCGAGACCAAGGTGGCTCAGGTCATGGATTTTGCCCGTCAGCATCAGCATCCGCTGCAATGCGTGATGGAGAAGAAATGAGGTATTGAATGCCGGCTTTCTCGCAGGGCCTGGAACGCGCGCTTCACCAAGCGCTGACCTATGCCAACGAACGCCACCATGAATATGCAACGCTCGAGCACCTGCTTCTGGCGCTGATCGACGACAACGACGCGGCCGCCGTCATGCGGGCGTGCAATGTCGATTTGGACGAGTTGCGGCGCACGGTCCTCGATTATATCGATGGCGAACTCGACAATCTCGTCACCGGTTACGATGAGGATTCCAAACCGACCGCGGGTTTCCAGCGCGTCATCCAGCGCGCCGTTATCCATGTGCAATCCTCGGGCCGGGAAGAGGTGTCCGGCGCCAACGTGCTCGTCGCCATCTTCGCCGAGCGCGAAAGCCATGCCGCCTATTTCCTGCAGGAACAGCAGATGACCCGCTATGACGCGGTCAACTACATCAGTCACGGCATCGCCAAGCGGCCCGGCGCTTCCGAGGCACGTCCGCCGCGCGGCGCAGACGAGGATCAGGCTGCGCCGGGCGCCGAGACGGAGGAGGGCACGAAGAAGAAGCAGCAGCAGGACGCACTGTCCGCCTACTGCGTCAATCTCAACGCGAAGGCCCGCTCCGGACGCATCGATCCCCTGATCGGCCGCGAGCCGGAGATCAACCGCACCATCCAGGTGCTGTGCCGCCGCTCCAAGAACAACCCGCTCTATGTGGGCGATCCGGGTGTCGGCAAGACCGCCATCGCCGAGGGGCTGGCCAAGCGCATCGTCGAAGGCGATGTGCCGGAGGTTCTGCTCGATTCCACGATCTTCGCCCTCGACATGGGCACGCTTCTGGCCGGCACCCGCTATCGCGGTGATTTCGAGGAGCGGCTGAAGCAGGTCGTCAAGGAGCTCGAGGATTTCCCGGGCGCCATCCTCTTCATCGACGAGATTCACACGGTCATCGGTGCCGGTGCCACCTCGGGCGGTGCCATGGATGCCTCCAACCTCCTCAAACCTGCGCTCGCATCGGGGGCGATCCGCTGCATCGGATCAACCACTTACAAGGAGTTCAGGCAGTTCTTCGAGAAGGATCGCGCGCTGGTGCGGCGGTTCCAGAAGATCGACGTCAACGAGCCGAGCGTGGACGATGCGATCGAGATCATGAAGGGGCTAAAGCCGTATTTCGAAACCTTCCACCAGGTGAAATACACCAACGAGGCGGTGAAGGCGGCGGTGGAGCTGTCGGCCCGCTATATCAGCGACCGTAAGCTGCCGGACAAGGCGATCGACGTGATCGACGAGACGGGTGCTTCGCAGAAGCTTCTGCCCGAATCCCGGCGGCGCAAGACCATCAGCGTCAAGGAGATCGAGAACACGATCGCCACCATGGCACGCATTCCTCCGAAGACCGTTTCGGCCGACGACGAGAAGGTTCTCTCCGGGCTGGAGGCGGAGCTCAAGCGCGTGGTCTACGGCCAGGAGCAGGCCATCGAGGCGCTGGCCTCTTCCATCAAACTTGCCCGTGCCGGCCTGCGCGAGCCGGAAAAGCCGATCGGCTCCTACCTGTTCTCCGGGCCCACGGGGGTCGGCAAGACGGAGGTGGCCAAGCAGCTTGCCGCCTCGCTGGGCGTCGAACTTCTGCGCTTCGACATGTCGGAGTATATGGAGCGCCACACGGTCTCGCGGCTAATCGGCGCGCCTCCGGGCTATGTCGGCTTCGACCAGGGTGGTCTGCTGACCGACGGGGTGGACCAGAATCCGCATTGCGTGCTTCTCCTCGACGAGATCGAGAAGGCGCATCCGGACCTGTTCAATATCCTCCTTCAGGTCATGGACCACGGCAAACTGACGGACCACAACGGCAAGAGCATCGACTTCCGTAACGTCATCCTGATCATGACGACCAATGCGGGAGCCTCGGAGATGGCGAAGCCGGCGATCGGTTTCGGCTCTTCGAAGCGCGAAGGCGACGACATGGAGGCGATCAACCGGCTCTTCTCGCCGGAGTTCCGCAACCGTCTCGACGCCGTCATTCCGTTCGGGTCGCTGCCGGTGCCGGTGGTGCACCAGGTGGTCCAGAAGTTCGTCATGCAGCTCGAGGCCCAGCTTGCCGAGCGCCGCGTCACCTTCGACCTGACCGACGAAGCGGTGGCCTGGCTGGCCGAGAAGGGCTACGACGAGCGCATGGGCGCGCGTCCGCTTGGCCGCGTGATCCAGGAGCACATCAAGAAGCCGCTCGCCGAGGAGGTGCTGTTCGGCAAGCTGAAGCGCGGCGGCACGGTGCGCGTCTCGTTGCAGAAGAACGAAGCCGGCGAGGACTCGCTGAAGCTGGAGGTGATCCCAGACGATACGCCGGTCAAGCCGAAGCGCGAGTCCGAGCGGTCGAAGAAGCCGAAGCAGGCGGCGAAGAAGGCCAAGCCTAAGGCGGCAAAGCGTCCGCCGGCGCCGAAGGAGCCGCCCAAGCGCAGCCTTGTACCGCAGCTGCCGCGAAAGGGCTGAGTCATCCCTTCCATTGAATGAAGAGCGCGGGTCCGCGAGGCCCGCGCTCTTTCTTTTTGACGCTACGGCTGGCGCAAACGGAAGGGCCGGCGTGAGCCAAGCGCACGGAACCGGTGGTCCGTCGCATATTGCCGCCGCCTGTGCTATCCGGCGAGTTCCATGAGCTGTTCCGAAACTCCCCGTTCCGGCCGTGAAGAAAAGCGCCTCCTCTGGTTCCGGCGCGGCGCCCAGGCTGCGTTCTCGATACCGGGCCTGATCCTGGCAAGTGCCTTCGTCGGTTTCGCGGGGCTGGCGCGCGATGCCGGGCTCACGCTCACGCAGACACTCTTCATGACCGGCATTGTCTGGGCCCTTCCGGCAAAGGTCGTTCTTGTCGGTGCGATCCTCGCCGGCAATGGCCTTCTGGCGGCGGCCTTCGCGGTGACGCTCTCGTCGGTGCGGCTGGCGCCCATGGTCGTGACCCTGATCCCGGAGATCCGCACGCCGAAGACGCCGTCCTGGGTGCTCTATCTCCTGTCGCATTTCGTTGCCGTTACCTCGTGGGTGGTGGCAATGGAGCGCTTCCGCTCGGTGCCGAAGACCATGCGCGCCTCATTCTATGCGGGGCTCGGCAGCACCTTGATTCTCAACAACATGGTGGTGGTCACGCTGGTCTTCGTGCTCGCCGCGCGCCTCCCGCCGGCTGTTTCCGCCGCGCTCTTCTTCCTCACCCCGTTGTACTTTCTCACCTCGCTGTGGGGCTCGGCGCGCGAACGGGCAGGGCAGGCGGCCATGCTCTTCGGCCTCGCGCTGGGCCCGGTCTTCCATCTCCTCACACCCGGCTTCGATCTGGTCGCCGCCGGCCTGCTTGCGGGCAGTGCCGCCTTCGGCCTGCATCTCATTGGCAAGCGGAGGCGGCAGGCGTGAGTTTTTCCGCGATCGACGCCTGGTGGTGGCCCTATCTCTTCATCCTACTCGCCGGCTGGCTGGCGACGGATTTCTGGCGCTTTCTAGGGGTCTTTCTCGGTGGACGGATCACCGAGGAATCCGAAATCCTCGTGCTGGTGCGCTGTATTGCCACGGCGCTGGTGGCGGCGGTGATCGCCAATCTGGTCGTCTTTCCAAGCGGTGCGTTGGCGGCCACACCACTGCTTTTGCGGCTTTCGGCCGGATTGGCAGGATTTGCGGCCTATCTGGCGGCCGGCAAGAAGGTCCTCGTCGGCATCCTGGCAGGCGAAGCCGTCCTGGGGAGCGGCATCTTTGTCACATCCCTGCTATGATTCTGCGAAAAGGCCGCTCGATCCGAGACAAAGATGCCGACGTCTGCTTGAAGAAGGGCAAGATGTGGGCCATGAACGGGCGAGGTTGGGGCGTTGTGAAGATTCGGGATTCTCGATGTTCCGATTTCTTTTTATCCGCCATCCGGACGAGCCACTGCCTGGCGTTGGCGTGGCCTTGGCTGGAGCGTTCTGCTGCCGGTCTTTCCACCTTCTCCAGAAAGCGCTGCCTGCAGCTGATTAGTCAGAGTGAATGCCCTTGCGTGAGGATTCCCCCAGCCGCTATTTTTCGACGGTCTTTGCCCGAGATGTCATCGCCCACGGGCTTCTTCTCATCTTCATATCGGCGGTCTGGATCGAAAGTGACGCCTACAGATACGTTGCGCTTGCATCGCTCCTTCCCGTCACCATCATTTATTTCCGTTCCGATTTCCGGTCTGAAGACAAGCCCCTAATCGGTTATATCGGGCTGCTTTGCATAGCGTGGGGCATCTATGTCGCCACGAGATTTCTTTACGACGCCACCGTGTATTCCGAGGCCGGTATCGGCTCGTCGGAGGGGATATATCTTTTCCCCCTGTTCTACACGATTTCTGGCTATGCGCTTCTCGTCGGGATTCGCCGTCCGTTCATTGCCGTTGTCGCCTTCGTGCTGATCAGCTTCGTTGCGGCCGCGGTCTCCTTCGACCCCATGGCGATCGTCGAGGGGCGCCGCGCCGAAGTGGTCCTGCACGAAAACCCGATCCACGCCGCCGTGGCGCAAGGCATGGTCGTCCTGTGCATGCTGCCCTTTGCGAGCTATTTGTTGCGCCGCGACGACATGCGCGGGATCCTGCGGGCCGGGCTGGTCGTTCTGTCGTTCGCGATCCTGTTCCTCGGGCTTGCCAACATCTATGCCCTTGAATCCAAGGGTGTTTGGGCCGCTTTGGCCGCGGCGCTTCCCGTCCAGCTGCTTTTGATCGCGACGATGCACAGCGCACGGCGTGGGGTGCTGGCGATCCTCGGCCTTGCTTTCGTCGCCGTGGTTGTCACCGTTTTCGTGGCTTGGGACGGAATTCGCACGGTCGCCGGCGACACCGCGGAGGCGATGATGGAGCTCTTGTCGGCGATCGCCGACGGCTTGGGCCTTCTGGAGAGCATGGAACATGCCATTCGCGACTACACGGTGCCCGAGAGTCTTCGCGAGCGCCTCATGCTGTGGGCGAGCGCCATTCTGATCTGGGCGGAAGCTCCGATCTTCGGGCAAGGCGTGACATGGCTCGACAAGTGGCAGACGCGCGCCTATCCCGCTGCCGATTACAATCTGCTCCACAACGGCTATCTCGAGATCGCGATCCGCTACGGCGTTGTCGGCCTGATCTTCTATGCCGTTCTCTTCTCCTGGGTGATCCGGCAGGTCTGGCGGGCGAAGCGGGAAGGCATCGTCGATTCCGCCGTCTTCAACGCGTTTTTCTGCGTGTTCCTGTTCTTCTGCGTGACGATCTTCAGCAATTCGAATATCCGCCTGGCCATCGGCGAATCCTATCTCTGGTTTTGCGGCGCCTTTGGTTTCTACTGTTTTTACCAGCGGCAGCGGCAAGGCTGTGTGAGCAGGCCGACGACGTGGATCTGATGAGGCCGCGGCGCTCAGCCGCGGGCTGCATAGGCCGCTCTTCGCAGGTAGTCCTGCCCGCGAAAAAGGGCGGTCGGGATGCGCATGTAGAAGGGAAATTTCGTCGGCTTATAGCCGGCGGGTGAAATCGTCGAGGCGGACTTCACTCGCTTGAGTAGAGGTTTCCTGGTCGTCACAATGCTGGCGCCATGCGACCACCCGCGCTCGAGCGCAATGTCATAGGGCAGCGAGATCGGCAGGAGTGCCCGGCGCAATTTGACGGCACCCTGCCGTGTCACGAGATAGCCCATGGCCGAGCCGAGGGGACCGTGAATGCACCGGCCGACAACGTCGCCCGCCGCGCTTGTCGCCTTCGGCAGAAAGCCGCTGAGGCGGTGGTTGTAGAGCTTGATGACGTCGGGGGCGGGGGAAAGCCGCGTCAGCGCCTCGAGGCGCGGAAGGAAGTCCGTCTTGAAATCCGCGTCGTCCTCCACGATGACGGCATGGGACGCACCGGCCTCGATCACCCAATCAAGGGCGCGGATGTGGCTCAGATAGCAGCCATATTCGGCGGCGAGCGGATGGCGTCCATGCCGCAGCCTGAAACCGCGGGCATCGAATTCGTGCCACTCGGCGGGATCGATGGCGTTGCCGTCCACGGCCGGAATCCGCTCCGGCGCAACGTTGACGAGGGCGGCGCGTTTGACCAGTTCTTCCCAGCGGTCCTTCGAGCGATCCAGATTGATCGCGAGCACCGGGATGGTCACGAGGCGTCGTCCAGCGCGGCGCGGATCTTGCCCGCTTGCTCGGCGAGCACGTTCTGATCCGCCATCTCGCCCGTATGCGGGCGCAACGCCACGCCCTCGAAGCGCGGCAGGATGTGGACATGCAGGTGAAAGACCACCTGGCCGCCGGCGGGCTCGTTGAACTGCTGGACGGTCACGCCTTCGGCGTCGAAGGCCTTCATGGTCGCGCGCGCGACCTTCTGAACGGTGCGCATCACCGCGGTGAGGCTATCGGTGTCCACGTCAAGGAGATTGCGTGCGGGCCGTTTGGGAAGCACCAGGCAATGGCCGTCTCCGCGCGGCATGATGTCCATGATCGCGAGGGTATCGTCGTCCTCGTAGAGCTTGTGGGAAGGAAGCTCGCCGCGCAGGATCTTGGCGAAGGGATTGTCCTTGTCATAGGCCTTGGTGGTCATATTCTACCTCGTCCTTGGGAGCTCGGGCAGGGATGTTTGTGGCCTGCCGACGCTGCGGTCAAGAGGCTTGAGCTAGCCGCCTTTCTTGTAGGGCGAGTGCTCGGCCAGGATGCCGCCGATGGCGGAGACGTCCTGGCGTTCGTGCTCTAGATAGTCGGCGACCGCTCGTCGCAGGCCCGGATGGGCGATGTAGTGCGCCGAGCGCGTGGTGACCGGCAGATAGCCGCGCGCCAGCTTGTGCTCCCCTTGGGCGCCGGCCTCGACGCGCTTCAGGCCTCTGGCGATCGCGAATTCGATCGCCTGGTGGTAGCAGACCTCGAAATGCAGGAACGGATGGTGTTCGATCGCGCCCCAATTGCGGCCGTAGAGGGCGTCGCCGCCGATGAAATTGAGGGCACCTGCGATGTAGCGCCCCTCGCGTCTGGCCATGACCAGAAGGATGTCGTCGGCCATGCGCTCGCCGATCAGCGAGAAAAAGTGCCGATTGAGATAGGGCCGCCCCCATTTGCGGCTGCCCGTGTCCATGTAGAAGGTGAAGAAATCGTCCCAGACCGCTTCCGTGAGGTCGCTGCCGGTCAGCCATTCGATTTCGATGCCTGCCTCGAGGGCCGCGCGACGCTCCCTTTTCAGCGCCTTGCGCTTGCGCGAGGCGAGGCCGGCCAGGAAATCGTCATAGGAGGTGTAGCCTTCGTTGAAGAAATGGAACTGCTGGTCCGTGCGCACGAGAAAGCCGGCCTCCTCGAGCGCCGTGACGTCCTGGTCGGGCGCGAAGGTGACGTGTGCCGAAGACACGCCGAGACGATCGGTCAGCGTCTTCAGTCCCTGGGCGAGCGCCTGTCGCGCCGCGGCCGGATCGGTATTTCCGCCGACGAGCAGCCGCGGACCGGTGGCCGGCGTAAAGGGGACGGAGACCTGCAGCTTTGGATAATAGCGCCCGCCGGCCCGCTCGAACGCGTCGGCCCAGCCATGATCGAAGACATATTCGCCCTGGCTGTGGGACTTCAGATTGCAGGGCACCGCACCGATGAGCAGACCCCCGGCATCTTCGAGCCGAAGATGCTGGCCGAGCCAGCCCGTTTCGCGCACCGCGCAGCCGCTTTCCTCGAGCGATTTCAGGAAATCGTAGGAGACAAACGGATTGTAGGGCACCCTGCAGTTCGCCGGGTCGGCGCCGGACAGGCGAGACCATTCCTCGCGCGTGAAGGCGTCGAGACTGGGGGCGACGGTCAAGGTGGCTGCCGGCTCGGGTTTCTGCATGACGTTCCTGTGCCTTCGTTCACAGATAGGTGTCGGAGGCTAAGGTGAAAATCCCTCGAAGGTCATCTGGTCGGCATAGCGGAAGGTTCGCTCCACGCCCGCCTCGTTGCGCACCGTCCAGGTGATGACGGGTATGGAGAGGCGCTCGCGCAGGAAGGAGACGAACGGGTTCGGCAGGTCGTCTACACAATAGGAGGCGAACGAAATGCCGTGGGCGAGCATCGAGAAGTGCGCCTCCATGTCGGCCATCGAGCGGCCGTGCGCCGTCAGGCCGATGGGCAGGTTACCGCCGAGCCTGTCCAGGTCGCGCAGTATCCAGTGATCGAAGGACATCAGCGCGGTCTCGCCCGGATAGTCCGCGAGGCATTCGAGTACCCCTTCCGCCAGTCCCTGGTCGTGGCCGGCCACACCCTTCAGTTCCACGATCACCGGCACGCGCCCGTCGACGAGGGCGAGCATCTCGGAAAGGCTCGGGATGTGGTCCTCCGTGCCGCCGACGGAGAGCCCCGTGAGCTCGGCGGCGGTGTGCTGCCACACGCGCCCCTCCCGGCCGGTGAGCCGTTTCAGCTCCTCGTCGTGAAAGACGACCGGCACCCCGTCGGCGGCGCGGTGGACATCGCATTCGATCGCATAGCCGCGCTCGACCGCCGCCGCGAAAGCCGAAAGCGTGTTCTCCCATCTTTGGCGGTTCATGTCGTGAAGGCCGCGATGGGCGATCGCCCGCGATGTCAGCCAGGCGGTATCCTGCATGGGCGGTTCCGGACAGCCTTTATGAAACTTCGAACATGGCTTCGATTTCGACCGGCGCATTCATCGGCAGGGCCGCCGTGCCGACGGCGGAGCGGGCATGCTTGCCGCGCTCGCCGAGGGCGGCGACGAGAAAATCGGAAGCTCCGTTCGCAACGAGATGCTGCTCGGTGAAATCCGGCGTCGATGCCACGAACACCGAGATCTTGAGGATGCTTTGGATGCGCTCCAGGTCACCGAGCGCGGCGCGCGCGGTGGCCAGCACGTTGACGGCGCACCACTTGGCGGCTAGCTTGCCCGCCTCCGTCCCGAGCTCGCGGCCGAGCAGGCCCATGGCCATCAGCTTGCCGTCTTTCATCGGCAATTGGCCTGAGGTCACCAGCAGGTTTCCGGTCAACACGGACGGAACGTAGTTGGCCGCGGGCTTCGCCGGTTCCGGTAGTTCGACCCCCAGTTCGAGAAGCCGCTTGTCGATCGCATTGGCCATGTATCATTCCCTCGCTCTTCGCTCTTGCAAGTTGGCCTGTCTTTCGGCACGACTTGCCTTCATCCGCGTCTGACAAGCGCGACACCGTAACACCCGTTCCTGACGGAGATTTGTCATGCGCCCGCCGCGCTTTGCCTTCTTCCTTCTGGCTTCCGTCCTCAGCGCCGCCTCCGGAGTGGCGGCCGCGCAGACGTTGCTGCCACATCGCGCCGTATACGATCTGGCGCTTTCGGAGGCCAGCGACGAATCGGATATCGACGCGATGAACGGTCGCTGGGTGTTCGAGTTCGCCGGCTCCGAATGTGAAGGCTATACCCTGAAGAGCCGCATTGTCATGCGCTTTGATATGGCCGGCGGGCCGCGGCTGATCGATCAGAGGGTGACCAGCTTCGAGGATCCGAAGGGCGAGACGTTCCGCTTCGTCACCAAGTCCTTTGTCGACGAGAACCTGGAGAGCGAGGTGGCGGGCACCGCCAGGCGAGAAGAAGAAGGCACGGTCATCGCCTACGACGAGCCCGAAGAGGCCGAGCGGCGCTTTGCGTCCGTCCTGTTTCCCACCGGGCAGCTTCGCGAGCTGCTGGACAAGGCTCGGGCGGGGGAGAATTTCTATGAAAGCGCCATCTTCGACGGCACCGAGTTTGCCGAGCAGCCCGTTATGATCTCGGTCGTCGTAGGCAGGCCGAAGCCGGTGGAAAGCGACGATCCCGAGCGGAAGGTGCTGGGAGACCTCGCCGAAGACACGTTCATGCCGGTGACGGCGGCCTACTTTGACGGGTCGGCAAAGGATGGCGAGGAGATCAGCGACTACAATGTCAGCTTCAAGCTGCACGAAAGCGGTGTCCAGCGTGACATGCTCATCCGCTACCCGGACTATTCCATGACGGCGAAGCTGGTCAATCTCGATCTCCAGGCGGAGCAAGAGGCCTGCGAAGCCGAAAACGCGCGCTGAAGACGGCCGCAGTGCTTGCATTCGTGCCGATATGGCTCTATATGCCCGCGCATTCCACACGCGGATCACTGGGTATCTGTCCGGGAGACATCCGGCTGACGCCTCCGGTGGCGGGCTTTCCCGCCTGACGATCCGCGGAGGTCCAACCGGAAAGGAAGACGCAAATGGCTCTGCCAGATTTCAGCATGCGCCAGCTTCTCGAGGCTGGCGTGCATTTCGGACACCAGACCCATCGCTGGAACCCGAAAATGGGCCCGTACATCTTCGGCGCCCGCAGCAACATCCACATCATCGATCTCAGCCAGACGGTGCCGCTGATGCATCAGGCGCTGAAGACTGTATCGGACACGGTGGCCAAGGGCGGCCGGGTGCTTTTTGTCGGCACCAAGCGCCAAGCCTCCGATATCGTTGCCGACTCGGCCAGGCGCTGCGCGCAGTACTACGTGAACTCGCGCTGGCTCGGCGGCATGATGACCAACTGGAAGACGATCTCCCATTCCATCCAGCGGCTTCGCCGCCTGGACGAGATGCTGTCGGGTGAGGCCCAGGGCTTCACGAAGAAGGAGCGGCTCAACCTGGAACGCGAGCGCGACAAGCTGGAGCGGGCGCTCGGCGGCATCCGCGATATGGGTTCGACCCCGGACATGATGTTCGTGATCGACACCAACAAGGAAGCGATCGCCGTGCAGGAGGCCCGGCGGCTGGGCATTCCGGTCGTGGCCATCGTCGATTCCAACTGCGATCCCGACGAGATCGACTATCCGATTCCGGGCAACGACGATGCCGCGCGTGCCATTGCGCTTTATTGCGATCTGATCGCCAAGGCGGCGATCGACGGCATCGAGCGCCAGCAGGGCGCGCTCGGCATGGATGTCGGCGCATCTGCCGAGACTCCGAGCGAGCCGGCTTTGGAGGAGGCGCCGGCCGAGGCCGCCGCACCTGCGGGCGAAACGGCAACGGACGCGGCAGCCGAAGCACCGGCAGCCGAAGCGCCGGCGGAAGAGGCCCCGGCCGAAGAGGCCGGCAAGTCCTGAGGGAAGGGGGGTTCCCTTCCCGTTTTTCGGGGCCGTCGGCCCCTGGCGGCCGCGGTTCCTTCGGATCCGGCGGTGCGATGAGTTCGATATGAAGAGGCGACGATGAGCATTTCAGCGGCACAGGTCAAACAACTGCGCGAGATGACTGGCGCAGGCATGATGGACTGCAAGACGGCCCTGACGGAGACCGGCGGTGATCTCGAGGCGGCGGTCGACTGGCTGCGCAAGAAGGGCATTTCCAAGGCCGACAAGAAGTCCGGCCGGACGGCGGCCGAGGGTCTGATCGGCGTCGCGTCGCAGGGCGAGTCGGCGGTCATGGTCGAGGTCAATTCCGAGACCGACTTCGTGGCCCGCAACGACGCCTTTCAGGATCTCGTGCGCAATGTGGCGTCCGTGGCGCTTTCCACCGACGGTAGCGTCGAGGCAGTGGCCGCCGCCGATTATCCCGGAACCGGCAAGTCGGTCGCCGACTCCGTCACCGATGCCATCGCCACCATCGGCGAGAACATGACGCTGCGCCGTTCGGCCAAGCTTTCGGTCTCCAAGGGTACGGTCGCTACCTATGTGCACAACGCGGTGGCCGACGGGCTCGGCAAGATCGGGGTTCTCGTGGCCGTCGAGACGGAAGGCAGTGCCGAGGCGGCGCAGAATTTCGGCCGCCAGGTGGCCATGCATGTCGCCGCGACCAGCCCGCTAGCCCTGACGGAGGCCGAGGTCGATCCCGTCGCCGTGGCGCGCGAGAAGGAGATATTCTCCGACCAGGCGCGCCAGTCCGGCAAGCCGGAGAACATCATCGAAAAGATGGTCGAAGGCCGTCTGCGCAAATTTTTCGAGGAGGTCGTGCTCCTCAAGCAGGCTTTCGTCATCAATCCCGACCTCACCGTCGAGCAGGCGCTGAAGGAAGCGGAGAAGGAGATCGGCGCCCCCGCCACCATTTCCGGCTTTCTGCGCTTCGCGCTGGGCGAGGGGGTTGAGCGCGAGGAGTCCGACTTCGCGGCCGAAGTCGCGGCCGCGGCCAAGCAGTAACGATCCGCATCCGGGGGGCGGAAGAACGAAGGGCGCCGCGTGACAACGCGGTGCCCTTCGTGTAGGCCCGGATGGAGCCTTGCGGTGTAGCGGCGCAGCATGCCGGCGGCACCCACTGAGGAGAGGATGAAGGTGACCGGACGATATCGACGTGTGGTGCTGAAGGCCTCCGGCGAAGCGCTGATGGGAGATCAGGGCTTCGGCATCGACGTTTCCGTGGTCGACCGCATCGCCGCCGATATTGCGGAGGCACGGGCGCTAGGCGTCGAGGTCGGCGTCGTCATCGGCGGTGGCAACATCTTCCGCGGCGTGGCGGTCGCCTCCAAGGGCGGGGACCGCGTAACCGGCGACCACATGGGCATGCTGGCCACTGTCATCAATTCGCTGGCGCTGCGCACCTCGCTGATCAAGATCGGCGTGGAGGCGGTGGTGCTGTCTGCCGTCGCCATGCCGGAACTGTGCGAAAGCTTTTCCCAGCGCCAGGCCACCGCCTATATGAACGAGGGCAAGGTGGTGATCTTCGCCGGCGGTACGGGCAATCCGTTCTTCACGACGGATTCGGCGGCGGCGCTGAGGGCGGCGGAGATCGGCGCCGACGCCCTGTTCAAGGGCACGCAGGTCGACGGCGTCTATTCGGCCGACCCGCACAAGGACAAGGACGCCGTGCGCTACGAGCACCTCACGCATCAGCGCGTCATGCGCGACGGGCTGGGTGTCATGGACATGGCTGCGATTGCCCTTGCGCGGGAGAACAACATACCGATAATCGTCTTCTCGATTCACGAGAAGGGCGGTTTTGGAGCTATCTTGAGAGGCGAAGGGCGCTGCACGATTGTCGACGGCGGCCCGGCCCTCGACGAGGTGAAGGCGTAAGGAGGCGGAGATGCCGGAGGGCGTTGATTTCAAGGATTTGCACCGGCGCATGGACGGTGCGGTGAGCGCGTTCAAGCATGATATCGCATCGCTGCGCACTGGCCGCGCCTCGGCCAATCTTCTCGACCCGGTGCACGTGGAGGCGTATGGGACTTCCATGCCCATCAACCAGGTGGCGACCGTCTCGGTGCCCGAGCCGCGGATGATCTCCGTCACCGTATGGGATCAGGGCATGGTGCAGGCGGTGGACAAAGCCATCCGCGAATCCAATCTGGGCTTCAATCCGATTGTCGAAGGCGCGACGCTGCGCATCCCGCTGCCGGAGCTCAACGAGGAACGGCGCAAGGAACTGGTGAAGATCGCCCATCAATATGCCGAGCATGCGCGTGTGGCGGCACGCCACGTGCGTCGCGACGGCATGGAGCATCTCAAAAAGGCCGAAAAGGAAGGCGAGATCAGCCAGGACGACTTGCACGCCCAGTCCGATCGCGTCCAGAAGATGACCGACGAGACGATCGCCGCGATCGACAGGCTGCTGGCCGACAAGGAAGCGGAAATCATGCAGGTTTGATGGTCGCCGCGCGCGGCTGTCGGCCGAAAGGGGAAAAAGCGGTGAAGCCCGCGCATATCGCGATCATCATGGACGGGAACGGTCGCTGGGCGCGCGCCCGTGGACTGCCGCGCACTGCCGGCCACCGCGCCGGCGTGGAATCGCTGCGCCGGACCGTGCGCGCGGCGGGCGAAATGGGCATCCGCTGGTTGACCGTCTATGCCTTCTCCTCCGAAAACTGGTCGCGCCCCAAGGCCGAGGTCTCCGACCTCATGGGGCTGTTGAAGCTCTTCATTCGGCGCGACCTTGCCGAGCTGCACCAGAACGGTGTGCGCGTGCGCATCGTCGGCAAGCGCGACGGGCTGGAGCCGGATATCGCCGCCTTGCTCGGGGAGGCTGAGAGCCTGACGGCCGGCAACACCAACATGAACCTCGTCGTCGCTTTCAATTACGGCGGCCGCGACGAGATCCTGCGTGCCGCGCGGGCCCTGGCAATCGAGGCGAAAGCAGGGCGGCTCGACCCTGAGGACGTGACGATGCAGGATTTCGAGGCGCGTCTCGACACCGCAGACATGCCCGATCCCGACCTCATCATCCGCACCAGCGGCGAGCAGCGCCTGTCCAACTTCCTGTTGTGGCAGGCGGCTTATGCGGAATTCGTGTTCGTGCCGTGCCGGTGGCCCGATTTCGGATCGGATGACCTTGCCGCCGCGATCGCCGTGTTCGAGGAGCGGGATCGGCGCTTCGGCGGCGCGGCAGCGCAAGAAGCCGTTTCATGAGCAGCCGGAAGGCGGGCAGCGAACTCGGCCTGCGCATTGCATCGGCGCTCGTTCTGGGCGTCCTCGTTCTGGGCATCACCGTGCTGGGCGGCGGCGCCTTCCGTCTTTTCGCCGCCGTCATGGCGATGCTCGTCTTCCACGAATGGATGGCCATGCGCACATCCGGCCATCCCACGAACCGGCTTGTGGCCTGGGTACTGCTGGCGGCGGTGATGCTGGCGATGCTCGTCGGTCTGTCGGCGCCGCTTTCGCTGGCCGCGCTCGGCGCAGCCTTTGCCGTCGTGGCGGCGCATGCCATGTTCTCCGGCAGCAGCGGCTGGAGTGCAGCCGGGCTCATCTATGCCGGCCTGCCGGCCATTGCGCTCGCCTTCCTGCGCGTTGCCGACACTGCGGGGCTCATGGCGATCCTCTTCCTCTTCGCCGTGGTGTGGGCCACCGACGTGGCGGCCTTTTTCGTCGGCCGCGCGCTGGGCGGACCGCGGCTCGCCCCGGCGATCTCGCCCGGCAAGACCTGGAGCGGTGCCATCGGCGGTGCCCTGGGCGGGCTTGCAGCCGGGCTGGCGGTCGCCGGCTTTGATTCCGGCGGACCTGCGCTTCTGTGGGGTGGACTCGTCGCGCTTGCACTGTCGGTGGTTTCGCAGGCAGGGGATCTGTTCGAATCCGCTCTCAAGCGTCGCCACGGCGTGAAGGATTCGGGCCGCCTCATCCCCGGCCACGGCGGCGTGATGGACCGGGTGGACGGGCTCGTCGCTGCCGCGCTTCTGTTTTATCTTCTGGGGGCGCTGCTTTCCGGTCCGAACACTCCGGCTGCGGCTTTCTTCTCCCGCTGATCGGTGCTAGTGGGTGCGCGAACCGCCTTGGATTTGCCAATCTTGGCCGGACAATAGCCAGGAAAGATCAAGCGCCGAATCAATGAAGGAAACGACGTGGCCGATATAGCTGTTCCCTTCATCGCTGTCGGCAATTTCCTGATCGGGACGATCATCCCGTTCCTGTTCGTGCTTACTGTGGTCGTCTTCGTTCACGAGATGGGGCACTATCTTGTCGGCCGCTGGTGCGGCATAGGCGTGCGTGCATTTTCGATCGGCTTCGGCCCCGAACTCTTCGGCCTGACGGACCGGCGAGGCACGCGCTGGCGCGTCTCGGCCATCCCGCTCGGCGGCTATGTCAAGTTCGTCGGCGATGTCGGGGCGACCAGCCAACCCGATGCCGAGGCCGTGGATGGGCTGTCGGAAGAGGAGCGGCGCGTCGCCTTTCATACGCAGCCGGTCTGGAAGCGCGCTGCGACGGTGTTTGCCGGCCCCTTGTTCAATTTCCTCCTGACGATCGTGGTTTTCTCCGTCATGTTCGCCACCTTCGGCCGCTACGTAGCCGAGCCGATGGTGGCCGAAGTGCGCCCCGACAGCCCGGCCGCCGAAGCCGGCATTCAGCCCGGCGACCGGTTCGTGTCCGTTGACGGGGTGCGGATCGAAACGTTCTCAGACGTGCAGCGGCTCGTCTCGGGACGGGCCGGCGACCCGCTCACCTTCGTCCTGTCGCGCGACGGACGGGAGATCACCACCGTGGCCACTCCGGAGGCCACCGAGCAGACGGACGCTCTGGGCAACACGGTGAAGATCGGCATCATCGGTGTGGTCAACAACGAGGCCCTGGGCCAGCCGCGCGTCGTCGAATACGGTCCGCTCGAGGCTGTCGGAGCCGGCGTGGCGGAGACCGGCAGCATCATCGCCCGCACCGGGCAGTTCCTGAAGCGGCTGGTCGCCGGTCGCGAGGACCGGTGCCAGCTCGGCGGGCCGGTGAAGATCGCGGAGATGTCTGGTAAGGCCGCCGATCTCGGCTTCGAGTGGGTGGTACAGCTCGTCGCGCTGCTTTCGGTCGGCATTGGAATTCTCAACCTTTTGCCCATCCCCCCGCTTGATGGCGGGCATCTGGTGTTCTACGGCTTGGAAGCTGTTTTGCGCAGGCCGGTACCCGGCCTGGTGATGGAGGCGGTCTATCGTGCGGGGATGTTAATGGTGCTGGCGTTCATGGCTTTCGTTTTCTGGAACGATCTGTTTGGATGCTGAATCGGAGGGATGCCATGAAAAGGGGTAGGGGTTGAGCGCTCGGCATTGTTGAGGCTGCGTTTACCACGGTGAGCATTAGGCGTGACGGGAATGCCACTGTTCCGTGTTTCGTAAATGCAAATTAACCAGAAGCCTTGCGTGTAGGGAAATTCCGGCTATTACGGTATGCGGTTTGCACGTCCGGATTTCTCGCCGTGGGGACAACGAGAATAGAAGGTATTTGAGCCCGATGAAGGCAGCTTCCAGATTCATGTCCGCCGTTTCGGTGGTGGCGCTTTCGGCCGGTTTCGTGGCGGCGGGAGCCATCGCGGTCCAGGTTGCGGCTGTCACGTCGGCCCAAGCCGCGACTGTCAGCCGGATCGAAGTGCGCGGCAACCAGCGCGTCGATGCCGAAACCGTCCGCAATCAGGTCGGCATCAGCCCTGGGCAGAACTTCACCAACGCCGATATCGACGAGGCGGTGAAGCGGCTCTTCGCCACCGGCCTCTTCGCGAATGTCTCCATCAGGCAGGCCGGTGGGGCGCTGGTCGTTACGGTGGATGAACACGCCATCGTCAATCAGGTGCTCTTCCAGGGCAACAGGAAGATCAAGGATCGCAATCTCGAGCAGGCGGTGCAACTGCAGCCGCGCGGTGCCTTCTCCAATCAACTCATGGAAGCGGATGCCGAGGCCGTACGCGAAGCCTATCGCCGCATCGGCCGTGACGACGCCATCGTGAACCCGCGTGTGCAGCAGCTCGAAGGCGGCCGGGTCAACGTCATTTTCGAGATCCAGGAGGGCGAGCGTACGAAGATCGCCTCCATCAGCTTCGTCGGCAACGAGGCCTTCAGCGACCGGCGCCTGCGCGACCTCATGTCGACGAAGGCGTCCAACTTCCTGACCTCCTTCATGCGTCGGGATATCTATGACGAGCAGCGGTTGCGCGCCGACGAGGAGGCCCTTCGCCGCTTCTACTTCAATCACGGCTATGCCGATTTCCGCATCATCTCGTCCTCGGCGGATCTGGTGGACAACCAGTACAACGTGACGTTCACGGTGGACGAGGGTGAACGCTACACATTCGGCGACATCCGGGTCGAATCGGCCATCTCCGACATCGACGTGAACACGCTGCAATCGCATCTGGAGACGCGCAGCGGCGCCATCTACAGTGCCGAGGATGTCGAGCAGACGCTGGTCGGTCTGACGGAGGAACTCGCCGGCCGCGGCTATGCCTTTGCCGAGGTCACGCCGCGCGGCAATCGTGATTTCCAGAACCGCACGATCTCCGTCGTCTACGATATCGATGAAGGGCCGCGCGCCTATGTCGAGCGCATCCAGATTCGCGGCAACACCCGCACCCGCGACTATGTGATCCGGCGCGAGTTCGACGTCAGCGAGGGCGATGCGTTCAACCGTGTCCTGGTGCAGCGCGCCAAGCGCCGCCTGGAGCGGCTCGATTTCTTCCAGACGGTCAACATCACCACCGTTCCCGGTTCGCAACCCGACCAGGTGGTATTGGTCGTGGACGTGGTCGAAAAGGCGACGGGCGAGTTCTCCATCGGCGCCGGCTACACGACCGGCGGCACGACGTCGAGCGATGGCGGCTTCTCGCTCGAAGGTTCGATCACGGAGCGCAACTTCCTCGGACGCGGGCAGTTCATCCGGCTCGCCGCGGCGGGTGGCGAGCACTCGCGCGACTTCACCTTCTCCTTTACCGAGCCCTACTTCCTGGGACGGCGGATTGCGGCCGGGTTCGATATCTTCCGCAACACGCGGACTTTCAGCAATTCCGACAACAACGACATCTATGATCGCGAGGCGACGGGCGGAACGATCCGCTTCGGCCTGCCGATCACCGATGCGCTGACGGCTCAGCTTGCGTACAACTATTCGCAGGAGGAGTATGAGCGGGTCGGCGACGCGGAAGTTTCCACGGCGATCGAACAGGCGCTGGAACAGGGCAAGTGGATAAAGTCGTCCGTCAGCGGCTCCCTAATCTACAACACCCTCGACGACATGAAGAACCCGCGCGAGGGCATGCACGCGAATTTCACGACGGAAGTCGCTGGTCTTGGTGGTGATGCGCAATGGCTGAAGGTGACGGCGCGCGCGAATTACTATCACATGCTCTCCGACCGGCTTGACCTGGTTGGCCTGATGACGGTCGGCGGAGGCCATATTGTCGGTTTTGGCGATGAGGATCTGCGTATTTTCGATCAGTTCAACAGCAACACGCGTATAATCCGCGGTTTCAAGTACAATGGTATTGGGCCGTTTGAAACGACGCCTGGCGGGGATCGCGACTACCTCGGCGGCACTACCTATTTCCACGCCACTGCCGAGGCGCAGTTCCCTGTGCCTGTGGTTCCGGAGAGCTTCGGCTTGCGCGGCGCCGTCTTCGCCGACGCGGCGACATTGTACGGCAGCGACTACGACAGCCCGAACGTTCACGGCACGGACATGGAGTGGCGTGCGTCGGTCGGCGCCAGCCTCATCTGGGCTTCACCTTTCGGACCGCTTCGCGTCGACTATGCCGAGCCGATCGTGAAGGAAGATACGGACCGGATCCAGCACTGGAACTTCGGCATCTCGACCCGGTTCTGAGGCGAAAAGCTGTCCGGGCGCGATGTGCCGCCCGGACGAGAAGGCATCCATGAAGGAACCGGAATTCTTCGCTCCCGCGCGCCCTATCCAGGTTGGAGAAATCGCCACACTTACGGGCGCGCGGCTGGTGGGTGATGAATTCTCCGCCGTCGCCGTCACGCATCTTGCGGCCGCTTCCGAAGGCGGTGAGGGTGCGCTTGTCTTCATCGACGGCAAGCGCAATGCGGTGAATCTCGCCTCGGTGCGGGCGGCAGCCGTTCTGTGCGCGGAGGAGATCGCGCTCAACGCGCCGGCGGGCGTTGCCGTTCTCGCCACGCCCCATCCGCAGCAGGCCTTCGCCACCGTGGCGCGACTCCTGTTTCCCGCCGCCGTCCGGCCGCAGCCCATGACCGGCGAAACCGGCATCTCCTCCCATGCTTTCATCGCCCCGGACGCCCTTCTGGAAGACGGCGTGATCGTGGAGGCTGGTGCGGTTGTCAGCGATGGCGTGTCGGTCGGCCGGGGCACGATCATCGGGCCGCATGCGGTGATCAGCAAGGGCTGCAGCATCGGCCGCGAGTGCTATGTCGGCGCCAATTCAACCCTGCAATACGCCATCGTCGGTGATCGGGTCATTATTCATCCCGGCGCTCAGATCGGCCAGGACGGTTTCGGCTTTCTGCCCGGCCCGCGCGGCCTGGAGAAGAACCCGCAGATCGGTCGCGTGGTCATCCAGGACGATGTGGAGATCGGCGCCAATACGACGGTCGACCGGGGCGCGCTGTCCGACACGGTGATCGGCGAAGGCACGAAGATCGACAACCTGGTACAGGTCGCCCACAATGTCCGGATCGGCAGGAGCTGCGTCATTGCCGGTCATTGCGGCCTGTCCGGCTCGGTAACGCTGGGCGATTACGCGATGCTCGGCGGACAGGTCGGTATCGCCGACCACATCACCATCGGCGAGCGGGCGCAGCTTGCCGCCTCCAGCGGCGTCATGAACGACATTCCCGCCGGCGAGCGCTGGGCGGGGTCGCCGGCACAGCCCATGCGACAGGCGTTCCGGGAGATCGCTGCGCTGCGCAGCCTCGTTGAAGGAAAGCGGAAAGGGAGTAAGGGTGATGGCTGAGAGCGCCTCGACCGCCACACTGGAAAGCCTCGAAATAGCCAATCTTCTCGAACTCCTGCCGCACCGCTATCCCTTCCTTCTGGTGGACAGGATCGTCGAGGTGGACGGCGATAACTCCGCTGTCGGCATCAAGAACGTCACCGTGAACGAGCCGCATTTCATGGGGCATTTCCCCGGCCAGCCGGTCATGCCGGGCGTGCTCATCATCGAGGCGATGGCGCAGACGGCTGGCGCCATCTGCATCAACAACGCCGGCGATACCCAGCCCGCGGTCGTCTACTTCATGACCATTGATGAGGCGAAGTTCCGCAAGCCCGTGGTACCCGGCGACCGCCTGGAGCTCCATGTGCGGAAGCTGAAACAGCGTGGCAAGATCTGGAAATTTTCCTGCGAGGCCATGGTCGACGGCGGCAAGGTGGCCGAAGCCGTGATCTCCGCCTTGATGTCGCCAAACGAGCCGGATTGACCGGTTGCATGACTGCACAAACCTTGATCCATCCCACCGCGATTGTCGAAGAAGGCGCCGAGCTGGGCAGCGGCGTGCGAATTGGCCCGTTCTGCCACGTCGGGGCCGATGCGGTGCTCGGCGACAATGTCGAGCTCATCGGCCACGTGACCATCATGGGCGCCACGACGCTCGGCGCGGATTGCCAGGTCTTTCCGAACGCCGTGCTTGGCGGGCCGCCGCAGAACTTCAAGCACAAGGGCGGGCGAACGACGCTGACCATCGGCCGCGGATGCGTGATCCGCGAGGGCGTCACCATGCATCGCGGGACCGACACCAGCCGCGGCAGGACCACGGTCGGGGAGGGCGGGCTCTTCATGGCCTATTGTCATGTCGCCCACGATTCCGAGGTCGGCAATCACGTGACCATGGCCAACTATGCTGCCCTCAGCGGCCATTGCGATATCGGCGACAACGTCATCATATCCGGCTATGCTGCGGTGCATCAATTCGTCCGCATCGGCCACCATGCCTTTCTCGGCGGCTTTGCGGCCGTCGTGGGGGATGTGATCCCCTACGGCATGGCGGTGGGGGACCGGGCAACGCTGCGCGGCCTGAACGTGGTCGGCATGAAGCGCTCCGGCATGGCGCGATCCCAGATCCGCGAGCTGCGTAATGCCTATCGCCAGCTCTTCTCGCCCGACAGGCCGTTTTCCGAGAGCATCGCCCTGGTACAGCGGGAATTTGCCGGCTCGGCGGCGGTCGAGGACGTCCTGGCCTTCGTCGTGGGCCGTGAAAAGCGCCCCTTCACCCTGCCGGTGCGTGGTCAATCCCTGGACGAGGATGATGACGGCGAATGAGCCCCCGCGGAAGAAGCCCGGTTCGGTGCACGAATACATCGCCGTCGTGGCCGGCAGCGGGCTCTTGCCGCAAAGCGTGGTCGAAGGGCTGAAGGACGCCGGTCATCGTCCGCTGGTGGTGGCTCTGGAGGGCGAGGCCGATTTTGCCGAGGCGCCAGACTACGACCTGATGCGCCTTCCGCCGGAACGTCTCGGGCAACTCGTGCCCCGGCTGAAGCGCCGTGGAGTGACACATCTCGTCATGGCCGGAGGTGTGAAGACCCGGCCACCGCTGCGAAAGTTGCGCTTCAGCCCGCAGATCCTTCTTTATCTCCCCCGGCTGCTTTCCGCCTATGCGCGTGGCGATGACGGCCTGTTGCGCGCTCTGGTGACGTATGTCGAAGACAGTGGCATCCATGTGGTGGGCGCGCACGAGGTCGTGCCGGAGCTTCTCGCGCCGGAGGGCTGCCTTGGCAGGGTGAAGCCCAACCGGATGGACGAGAAGGACATCGCCGCAGCGCTCGAGGCCGCGCGCGCCATCGGTCGGCTGGACATCGGCCAGGCGGCGGTGGCGGTCGGTGGCCGTGCGATCGCACTCGAGGGCATCGAGGGTACGGACGGGCTGCTCGAGCGGGCAAAGGCGCTGCGCTCTCATGGGCGCATCGCCGGCAAGACGCGCGGGGTGCTCGTCAAATGCGCCAAGCCGGGGCAGGAGGAACGCGCCGACCTGCCCGCGATCGGACCGCGAACGGTCAGGGACGCCCATGCCGCCGGGCTTGCCGGCATCGCCGTCGAGGCGGAACGGAGCTTCGTTCTCGACGGCGCCGAGACCGTGCGTCTGGCGGATGAACTCAATCTGTTTCTTCTCGGGTTCGCGCGGGGGAGGGAGGCGTGACCAGCAAGCCACCGTTGCGCATCGCTGTGATCGCCGGAGAGGAATCCGGCGATCTCCTCGGCGCGGACCTGATTGCGGCGCTGAGCCGGCAGACGGACCGGAAGGTCGAGCTGATCGGCATCGGCGGCGGTGCCCTCGAGGCGCACGGTCTGGAGTCCCTGTTTCCCGCCGACGACATTGCACTGATGGGGATTTCCGCCGTGCTGCGTGATCTGCCGCGCCTGATGCGGCGCATCGGCCAGGTGGCGAAGGCGATCGCGGCGGCTGAGCCCGATTGCCTCGTCACCATCGACAGCCCGGATTTCGGCCTGCGCGTGGCCAAGCGGGTGCGGGCGGCCGCACCGTCCGTTCCCATCGTCCACTATGTCTGCCCAAGCGTGTGGGCGTGGCGCCCCGGCCGCGCCGCGGCCATGCGCCCCCATGTCGACCATGTGCTCTGCCTGCTGCCCTTCGAGCCGGACGAACTGCGGCGTCTCGGGGGCCCGCCCGGCACCTTTGTCGGCCATCGCCTGACGAGCGACGCGAACATCGCGGCGGCGGCCGAAGCGCAGGTTACCGGCGCGAAGGGGGGGCGGGGCCGCAAGACGCTTCTCGTCCTGCCCGGGTCGCGCCGCGGCGAGGTGCGCCGGCTGCTCGGGCCCTTTGGCGAGACGGTCGCGGAACTCAAGGGAATGAAGGAGGATTTCGACGTCCTGCTGCCGACGGTCCCGCATGTCCTGCCGCTGGTCGAGGCGGCAACGCGGGGCTGGGCGGTGCGGCCGGAGATCATCCTCGACACGCAAGCCAAGTGGCGTGCCTTCGCGCGAGCGGATGCCGCACTCGCCTGCTCGGGAACGGTGGCGCTTGAGCTGGCGCTGGCGCGCGTGCCCTTCGTCAGCTGCTACAAGACCGACCTCGCCGCCCGCTTCGCCATGTCCCTGGTGACGGTCTGGTCCGCATCCCTGCCCAACCTGATCGCCGATTGGCCGGTAGTGCCGGAATATTTCAACGAATTCGTGCGCCCGGCCTATCTTGCCCGGCAGTTACGGCAATTGTGGCGTGCAACCCCGCTGCGCGAATCCCAGCGGGCCGGTTTCTCAGAGGTGACCGAGCGGCTCACGACGCCGAAGCCCTCGGGCGAGATGGCGGCGGAAATCGTGGCCAGCGTGATAAAGGGCATAGGACAGTAAGGGAATAGCGCCGCGGGGGCCTTGCTGCCCTGGATGTCGCCCGCCTTGGCGCGCCGGGATCGCCGCCTCACAGGACGAACTCGGCGCTCGCTATTCCCCTCCTGCCACGACCCTCTGCATCCGCACCTCCGTCGGCACCATACCGTAGCGATGGCGGAACAGATGTGGAGGGCGGCGTTTGAGCATTGCACCTGCATCAATTGTGTAGCCACCATGTCTTGACCATATACCGCTCAGTCGGTATAGAAGCCGATAAAGTATTTTGAATTCTATAATATAGACAAGTATATATAGTTATTATCCATCATATTGTATTTGAGGTAGAAAATGCCTGCCACATCGTATGTGAACAATACCGGGATTGCCCCCATCGATGGTCTGCTGAGCGGTGTGAAATGGGCCACCCGCACGCTCACTTACAGCTTCCCGACCTCTAACACCTATTATGGCCTTCACGGCTTCGGCTATGGCTTCGGTGAGCCGCTGTTGAATTTCAGCCCGCTGAACGAGACGCAGAAGGGGGCGGCGCGCGCCAGCTTCGAAATGTACTCTTCGGTCGCCAATCTCACCTTTCGCGAGATGACGGAGACCGCCACCGGGCACGCGGATCTGCGCCTTGCCGAATCCGACATGCCGAGCACCGCCTGGGCATCCTATCCCTCGACCGCTGCCCCGGGGGCGACATGTGGTTCAACAATTCCAGCCGCTGGTATGATGCACCCATGAAGGGGAATTACGCCTTCGAGACATTCATGCACGAGATGGGCCATGCGATGGGGCTGAAGCATCCCCATGAAGGCAATCCCATGCCGTATGGCCAGCATTCCGTCGAATATTCCGTCATGAGCTACCGTTCCTATGTCGGCGCGAACGAGGACGGCTACAAAAACCAGACCTGGGGCTACCCGCAATCGCTGATGATGTATGACATCGCGGCGCTCCAGCACATGTATGGCGCGAACTACAACACCAACAGCGGTGACACCGTCTATTCGTGGAACCCGAATACCGGCGAGATGTATATCGACGGCGAGGGGCAGGGGGCACCCGGGGGCAACCGCATCTTCCTCACCGTATGGGACGGCGGGGGCACCGATACCTATGATTTTTCCAACTACGGGACCGACCTGAAGGTCGACCTCAGGCCCGGCGCGTGGACGACCACTTCCGTTGCCCAATTGGCGCAGCTGAGCCAGGACGGCGCGCATCCGGCTGTCGGCAACATCGCCAACGCTCTGCTTCACAACAATGATTCCCGCTCGCTGATCGAGAACGCCAAGGGCGGGGCCGGGAACGACACGATTACCGGCAATGCGGCCGCCAACACGCTGTGGGGCAACGGCGGCGACGACACGCTGCGCGGCCGCGAGGGCGATGATAACCTGCTCGGCGGCCCGGGTGCGGATTTCCTCGACGGCGGGGCAGGCTTCGACTTCGCCCGCTACGACAATGCGGCAGCCGGTGTCGTGGCTCGGCTCGACGATCCGTCGTCCAACACCGGGGAAGCTGCCGGCGACCGCTATTCCGGCATCGAGGGCCTGGTCGGCAGCCGCTTCAACGACGTGCTCGTGGGCGATGCGGCCCGGAACGACCTTAACGGTCTGGACGGCAACGACATCCTCATCGGCGGCGGCGGCGACGATTTGCTTGACGGCGGCGCGGGCCAGTTGCGGTTCTCCGAGCACGTTCTTTCCGGAGACGTCGATGGCGACCGCATCGCCGATTTCCAGATCGAGATGCCGAACGTGGACATCCTCGACAGCTCCAACCTTTATCTCTGAGAGGAGGAGAAAAGATCATGGGTGAGTGGATCGACTTTTCCCGCTGGCCGGAATGCCCCGCCATGGAGCGCCCCGGCCTTGTCTTCGAGGTTCGGAACGGGCAGGGGCAGATGATGCTGACCCGTTGCGAGGTGCCGCTGCCCATGCCCTTCGACTGGACATCCGCCCCGGTGCGGTTTCGGGTGATCGAGGAACCGAAACCGCGCCACTCCACGCCGATCCCGCCGCCGCGGGGGTGAGGGTTGCTCGTTCGGGCGGCGGCCGACGGGCGCCATCGCTAACTCGTGTGGTCGGGATACGGCAAATCACCCCGGAGGCCATCCGCTGCGGTTTGATCAATGAGTCGTGAGCCTAAACCGCCCGCTCCATCAGCGCCTGTGCAGCCTGCGGTGCCCGCACCTTGCCCTCGTGGATGAAGTAGACGAAGACGTCGCGCGGTTTCGCCTCGAGCTTCACGGTCTCATCCGCCAGCGGCAGATCGCCCGGCATGCCCCCTTCGGCCCAGGTGCGGATCCGGTCGGCCCAGGCGTCGAGGTCGGCCGGCGCGTAGGCGGTGGGAATGGAATCCTCGCCGCGCTGCAGCCGGGCATAAACGAAATCGGCCGTCACGTCGGCCATTTCGGGATAGGTGAAATGGTGCGCATAGCAGATCGCCGTCCCGTATTTGCGTGCCAGCGCCGCGAACTCCGGAACGACGAAGGAGGGATGGCGCACCTCCAGCACATGGCGCAGGCGGATGCCGTCCTGCTTCTCCGGCAGAAGCTTCAGAAAGCCCTCGAAATCTTCCGGGTCGAATTTCTTGGTGGGCGCGAACTGCCACAGGATGGGACCGAGCTTTTCGCCGAGCTCCGAAATCCCGGAGTCAAGGAAGCGCTGCACCGATTCACCGGCCTCGGCCAGCACCCGGCGATTGGTGGCGAAGCGGATTGCCTTCAGCGAAAAAACAAAACCTTCCGGCGTCTCGCTTGCCCATTTGGTGAAGGTGGGCGGCTTGAAGGCCGAGTAATAGGTGCCGTTGACCTCGATGGTCGGCAACTGCCGGCTGGCATATTCGAGCTGCCGCTTCTTCGGCAGGTCGTCGGGATAGAACGTCCCCTCCCAGGGTTGAAACGTCCAGCCGCCGATGCCGGCGCGGATGGTGCCTGATGCGGTCATTCGTGTCACTCCGCCGCCTGCTTGCGCCTTGCCGGCCTTCGCTCCAGGAGCTCCTTCAGGAAATGCCCCGTATAGCTGCGCTCCTCGGCCATCACGTCGTCGATGGAGCCGGCCACGACCAGCTCGCCGCCGCCGTCGCCGCCTTCGGGGCCGAGGTCGAGCACCCAGTCGGCGGTCTTGATGACCTCCAGATTGTGCTCGATGACGATCACGGTATTGCCCTGGTCAACAAGTTTGTGCAGCACTTCAAGAAGTTTGGCTACATCGTGGAAGTGCAAGCCTGTCGTCGGCTCGTCGAGAATGTAGAGCGTGCGTCCGGTGGCGCGCTTCGACAATTCCTTGGCGAGCTTGATGCGCTGGGCCTCGCCGCCCGACAGCGTCGTGGCCTGCTGGCCGATCTTCACGTAGCCGAGCCCGACCCGGGCGAGGGTGGACAGCTTGTCGCGGACCGCCGGCACGGCGGAGAAGAATTCCACCCCCTCGTCGACGGTCATCTCCAGGACGTCGGCGATGGACTTCCCCTTGAAGGTGACCTCCAGGGTCTCGCGATTGTAGCGTTTGCCGTGGCAGACGTCGCAGGTGACGTAGACATCCGGCAGGAAGTGCATCTCGATCTTGATGACGCCGTCGCCCTGGCAGGCTTCGCAGCGCCCGCCCTTGACGTTGAAGGAGAAGCGTCCCGGCTGGTAGCCGCGGGCCTTGGCTTCCGGCAGGCCGGCAAACCAGTCGCGGATGGGTGTGAAGGCGCCGGTATAGGTCGCCGGATTGGAACGCGGCGTGCGGCCGATGGGTGACTGGTCGATATCGATCACCTTGTCGAGGAACTCCAGCCCCTCGATGCGGTCGTGCTCGGCCGGGTGCTCGCGCGCGCCCATGATGCGCCGCGAGGCGGCCTTGTAGAGCGTCTCGACCAGAAACGTCGACTTGCCGCCGCCCGAGACGCCGGTCACGCAGGTGAAGGTGCCGAGCGGGACGTCGGCAGTGACGTTCTTCAGATTGTTGCCGCGTGCGCCCACCACCCGGATGCGCCGCTTCTTCGGGATCTCGCGTCGCTGCTCCGGAATGGGAATGGCAAGTTCGCCGGTGAGATATTTGCCGGTGATGGAGGCGGGGCTCGCCATGACGTCGCGCGGTGTGCCCTCGGCAACGATGCGCCCGCCATGAACGCCCGCGGCCGGGCCGATGTCCACCACATAATCGGCGGTCAGGATCGCGTCCTCGTCGTGCTCGACGACGATCACCGTGTTGCCGAGGTCGCGCAGGTGGCGCAGCGTGGCGAGCAGCCGGTCGTTGTCGCGCTGGTGCAGCCCGATCGAGGGTTCGTCGAGCACGTAGAGCACGCCCGTCAGCCCCGAGCCGATCTGTGAGGCAAGCCGGATGCGCTGGCTCTCGCCGCCCGAGAGCGAGCCGGAATTGCGCGACAGGGTGAGATATTCGAGGCCGACCTCGTTGAGGAAATCGAGCCGCTCGCGAATCTCCTTGAGAATGCGTGCGGCGATCTCGTTCTGCTTGTCGCTGAGGCGTTCCGGCAGGGCCTTGAACCACGTGCCCGCCTTGCGGATCGACATCTCTGTCACTTCGCCGATATGCAGGCGGTCGATCTTGACCGCCAGCGCTTCGGGCCGAAGCCGATGGCCGCCGCAGGCCGGGCACGGATAGGCCGACATGTAGCGCTCGATCTCCTCGCGCATCCAGGCCGACTCCGTCTCCCGCCAGCGCCGTTCGAGATTGTTGACCACGCCTTCGAAGGGCTTCGTCGTGCGGTAGCTGCGCAGGCCGTCGTCATAGTCGAAGGCGATCTTGCGCTCGCCCGTGCCGTATAGGATAGCCTGCTTGGCTTCGTCCGGCAGGTCCTTCCAGCGCTTTCCGACCTTGAAACCGAACTCCTTGCCGAGCGCTTCCAGCGTCTGCAGGTAATAGGGAGAGGTTGACTTGGCCCAAGGCTGAATGGCGCCTTCGCGCAGCACCGCGTTCTCGTTCGGAACCACCAGTTCCGGGTCGATGGCGCGCTGGCTGCCCAGTCCGTCGCAGGTGGGGCAGGCGCCGGCGGGATTGTTGAAGGAGAACAGACGCGGCTCGATCTCGGGAATGGTGAAGCCGGAAACGGGGCAGGCGAACTTTTCCGAAAAGAGCAGCCGCTCGTGCGTTTCGTTCTTCGATTTGTTGGCCGCGCCGCCTTCCGCCGTTTCTTCCTCAGGCAGCGGCCGGTCCGCAAACTCGGCCACGGCAAGGCCGTCCGACAGTTTGAGGCAGGTCTCGAGCGAGTCGGCCAGGCGCGTGGCGAGATCGGGCCGGACCACCACGCGGTCCACCACCACGTCGATATCGTGCTTGTACTTCTTGTCGAGTGCAGGCGCGTCGGCGATCTCGTAGAATTGGCCGTCGACCTTGACGCGCTGAAAGCCCTTCTTCTGGAGCTCGGCGAGCTCCTTGCGGTACTCGCCCTTCCGCCCGCGCACGATGGGGGCGAGGACGTAAAGCCTCGTGCCTTCCTCGAGCGTCAGCACCCGGTCGACCATCTGGCTTACCGTCTGGCTTTCGATGGGAAGCCCCGTTGCCGGTGAATAGGGCACGCCCACGCGCGCGAACAAAAGGCGCATGTAATCGTAGATCTCGGTGACCGTGCCGACGGTCGAGCGCGGGTTCTTCGATGTCGTCTTCTGCTCGATGGAGATCGCCGGCGACAGCCCGTCGATCTCGTCGACGTCCGGCTTCTGCATCATCTCCAGGAACTGCCGGGCATAGGCCGACAGGCTTTCGACATAACGCCGCTGCCCCTCGGCATAGATCGTGTCGAAGGCGAGCGACGATTTGCCCGAGCCCGACAGCCCGGTCATGACGATCAGGCGCTCGCGTGGCAAGTCCAGATCGACGTTCTTCAGATTGTGCTCGCGCGCGCCGCGAATGGAAATCAGCTTGTTTTCGGGCATGCCCCGTCGCTGCCTTGTCTCAATCGGTTCGGTGTGGCCGGCTGGTGCCGGCCAGGGCTCATGTAGGAAATGCGCAGCACATGTCGATGGCGCCACCGCATTCCGCGCCCATCCATTGCCGGAGGCCTGCACCTCTTTTCCAAGTTTTTGCCCGACAGGGCAAGTGGAAAGAACAAAGAACGAACGGTCTCCTGACATCCTCCTGCTAGCGCTTCGCATGCCCACGCTCGCGCTCGGCTTTGAAGGGAAGCGGAGGCACGTCTTGACGGGGAGCGCATGCAGGCGCACATTGACCATATCCGCTGGTCGACGGTTCATGACGACACGGTCTTGAACGCAGTGCCCGATCGGCGCGATACAAGGCAATGGACGAGGAGGGAGGCATGACTCCACCCGACTGTTCCAGCGGCTCCGCCGATAGCGCGGAGCCACAGCCGCGTCGGTCCTGACGCCGGTAAGCACGGCCCAGCGGGGCAACGGCCGGGCGGGAGAAGACCCGGCCTCGAAGGCTGAGATGGCCAGCGCCACGCGGCTGCTACCCATATAGTTGACTGGATTAAGTACAGGACGTGTCTCGCACCGCCCTGAAAGTTGCCGGCGATGCGTTCCGGCAAAAATGTAATAGCCCCGTGCGCTCGAGAACCAGGCAGCGACGGGGCTTTTCCGTTCCAAGTCGATTCACCGGTTCAGCGCCTTTCCACGCGTGAACGGAGGCGTGGCGCTGTAAGCTGGAAGCGAGCGCCCAGATTGTCGGTGACAAGGTGAAACCGATGAATCTTGCCCTATCTCAATGATTTCAGCGTTACGCGCATGATTGCTTCCCGTGTTGGGCCGTAATGGCTTTCGCCGGTGAAGTCCGTTGCAATGAAGAGTTCAAGGAGGATCGCGGCGATGTACAAGAAAATTCTGGTTCCGGTCGATCTGGCGCACGCGGACAAGCTTCAAAGGGCTCTGGATGTTTCCTCCGATCTTGCGAAACACTATGGCGCCTCCATCTGCTATGTCGGCGTGACGACGGCGCTGCCGAGCGGTGTGGCGCATTCCGAGGCCGAGTTCGCTCAGAAGCTGGAGCGCTTCGCCGCCGAGCAGGGCGCGAAGCACGGGCTGTCGGTCGAGACGAAGGTCGCCGAGAGCCATGATCCCGTGCGTGATCTGGATGACGTGCTGGGCAAGGTGATCAAGGATCACGGCGCCGACCTCGTGGTGATGGCGTCGCACGTGCCGACCTTCTGGGACCATGTCTTCTCGTCGAACGCCGGCTATCTCGCCGCGCACACCACTGTCTCGGTCTTCATCGTGCGCTAGCGGACCGGGGCCTGAAAGCCTAGATCGGTTTTCGGAAGGCGCGAAGTGCTGGAGGAAGGTATTCCGACCCGCGAGCGGAACCGGTGATGTTCTCCTCGGCTGCAAGGTCGTCCCGCGCTCCAGCGTTCGCCATCTTTCTCAGCGTGCAAAGTAAGCAATGCGCTTGTGGGGATTGCGCGGATATGTTACGGAACAAAGCAGGAACTTATAAGGTGGCAGACTGCAAATGAGCTGTGGACGGCGGTTTGTCTCGTCCCTTGGGCGCGCGCATCGTGGCCGGGTATCGGCTAAGGTCGCGGCGGCTTGACGGGCGGGCGGTCGGGCCGGATCGCCGTGCAGCGCGGTGCCGGGTGCGGCGCATGCAGTTTCGATTATGTGGAGTGATGTGATGGCGGGCAGTGTTAACAAGGTCATCCTGGTCGGCAATCTGGGCGCCGATCCGGAAATCCGGCGGCTCAATTCCGGCGATCCGGTGGTCAACATGCGGATCGCTACCTCCGAGACGTGGCGCGACCGGAACACCGGCGAGCGGCGCGAGCGCACCGAGTGGCACAACGTCGTGATCTTCAACGACAACCTGGCCAAGGTGGCGGAGCAGTATCTGAAGAAGGGTATGAAGGTCTACATCGAGGGGCAGCTCCAGACCCGCAAATGGACCGATCAGTCCGGCCAGGACCGCTATACGACCGAGGTTGTCCTGCAGAAGTTCCGCGGCGAGCTGCAGATGCTGGATTCACGCGGCCAGGGCGGCGGCGAGGGGCAGGTCGGCTACAGCGGCGGGCGCGGCTCCGATTTCGGCCAGTCGGGCCCGGCCGAAAACACCGGCGGCGGTGGCGACTATTCGCGCGACCTGGACGACGAGATCCCGTTCTGACGGGTGGAGCGCCTGATTTGGCATGCTATGTGGCAGGCGACCGGCGGGGCTGACGTCCCGCAGGCGCGCAATTCTGCATATATCCGGCCGGAGAAGGCGAAGCCGCAGGGCCGGATCGCCCCGCAGATGGCTTAAACACGTTGACTTTGCCGTTCTCCTCGCTTAATTGAGCCGCCAAGCGCGATGGCGGGTTTGCTGTCGCGCTTTTTGACGTGTCCCGTGGAAGTGCTGCCATGCGTGGGCGGCTTTCCTGTCAGGCCTCGAAAACGGAGGCCAGAGGAGGGCGCGTTTCCTTCACCTGGAACATGCGGTTCCGGGTGTCTTTGTTTGAAAGGGAATGCGATGAGCAAACGCCAATCCGCGAAATACAAGCTCGACCGCCGTCTTGGCGAGAATATCTGGGGCCGGCCGAAATCCCCCGTCAACCGCCGTGAATACGGGCCCGGCCAGCACGGTCAGCGTCGCAAGGGCAAGCTGTCCGACTACGGCCAGCAGCTGCGGGCCAAGCAGAAGCTGAAGGGCCATTACGGCGACATCTCCGAGAAGCAGTTCCGCCGCATCTATGAAGAGGCGAACCGCCGCAAGGGCGAGACGACGGAGAACCTGATCGGCCTGCTCGAATCGCGGCTCGACGCCGTCGTCTACCGTGCCAAGTTCGTCCCGACGATATTCGCCGCACGCCAGTTCATCAATCACGGCCATGTCAACGTCAACGGCCGGCGGGTGAACATCCCGTCCTACCGCTGCAAGCCGGGCGACGTGATCGAGGTGCGTGAGAAGTCGAAGCAGCTCACCACCGTGCTCGAGGCGATCCAGCTCGCCGAGCGCGACGTGCCGGAGTATGTCGAGGCCGATCACAACAAGATGGTCGCCAAGTATGTTCGCGTCCCGGCGCTCTCCGATGTGCCTTACGCGGTGCAGATGGAGCCGAACCTGGTCATCGAGTACTATTCGCGCTGACCAAGTAAGCACACTGTTGCCAGAAAAGGCCGCCGCGTGCGGCCTTTTTCTTTTTCGCCGGCAGCGTTAGAGACTGTTAGGGATCATGGATCATTTCACCGTTTCGCGGAAACGGCGAAACGATGCAACTCCTGTTTCACGCAATTGCTCCACGGAGGGGCAGGCATGATGACGATCCGCCAGGAGCCCGAACTCGAAACAGCGGCAGCAGCGGCGAGCCATCCCCTTTTTTCGGACGCTCCCTCTTCGGTGGAGTTCAACAAGCTGCGCAAGCGCCTTTTGCGCCTCACACGCCAGGCGATCGAGGATTTCGCGATGGTCACGCCCGGCGAGCGCTGGCTGGTGGCGCTGTCGGGCGGCAAGGATTCCTACGGCCTGCTCGCTGTTTTGCTGGACCTCAAGTGGCGCGGCCTTCTGCCGGTCGATCTGCTGGCCTGCAATCTCGACCAGGGCCAGCCCAATTTCCCCAAGCATGTGCTGCCCGACTATCTGGCGCGGATCGGCGTCGCCCATCGCATCGAGTATCAGGACACCTATTCGGTGGTGACGGAGAAGATCGCCGAAAACCGCACCTATTGCTCGCTCTGCTCGCGCCTGCGCCGTGGCCACCTCTACCGGATCGCTCGCGAGGAGGGGTGTTCGGCCCTGGTGCTCGGCCATCACCGCGAGGACATCCTCGAAACTTTCTTCATGAACCTTTTCCATGGCGGCCGCCTGGCGGCGATGCCGCCCAAGCTCGTCAACGACGAGGGGGATATCGTCGTGCTGCGGCCGCTGAGTTTCTGCGCCGAGGCGGATCTGGCGAAATTCGCCGCGGCCATGCGTTTTCCGATCATCCCATGCGATTTGTGCGGCAGTCAGGACGGGCTGCAGCGCAACGCGATGAAGGCCATGCTGGCCGACATCGAAAACCGCATGCCGGGCCGCAAGGATACCATGATCCGTGCGCTCGCCAACGCGCGTCCCTCGCACCTGCTCGACCGCAAGCTGTTCGACTTCGCCGCCGTGAAACCCGGCAGTGCTTGATCTCCGGGTTATTCGCTGCGGGCGGAAATACGCTCTGGGCGCACAGGCGTGCCCGGCCGGCGCGTCTCGCGAAAGACGATATAGATGCCGCTGGCGATGATCACCGCCGCGCCGGCGTAGGTCCAGCCGTCGGGAACCTCGCTCCACACGAGCCAACCGATCAATGACGCCCACAAAAGCGCGGTGTAGTCGAACGGCGCGACGATTGCCGCCGGCGCCAGGCGGAACGCCTGTGTGATCAGCACGATGCCGGCGCTGCCGACAATGGCTATGGCGACGAAAAAGGGCAGATGAGCGAGCGACGGCGTCTGCCACTCGGTCCACGACAGGCCGCCGCTGATCAGCATGGGAAAGAGAACGATGTAGAACATGGTCGTCCACACGCTCTCGTCGCGGGCTATCCAGCGCGCGCTGATCATCATGAGTGCGTAGAGCATCGCCGCGCAGAGCACGAGCAGCGAGGCCGTCTGGAAAGTAGCCGCGCCGGGACGCACGATGATCAGGACGCCGATGAAGCCGACGATCACGGCCGTCCAGCGGCGCAGGCCGACATGCTCGCGAAGGAGCGGCACGGAAAGCGCGGTGATGAAGAGGGGCGCGGCAAAGATCAGCGAGGTCGCCTCGGCAAGCGGCAGGGCGCGAATGCTCAGAAAGAAGCACAATGCCGCGAAGACGGAAAAAGCACCACGCATGAGATGCAGCCCAGGGTGCCGGGTGGGCAGCGCCGCGCGCCCGGCGACGCTGACGACCATGATTGTCACGAGGGGAAGGGCGATCAGATTGCGCAAGAAGATGATCTGCAGCGGCGCGTAGTGGTCCATCAGCCATTTGGCAAGCGAGTCGTTGAGCACGAGACAGAGAACGCCCGCGCACATGACGAGGATCGCCTGCGTGCTGCCTGCGGCGCCTTCGGTCGGTTCGCTGGAGACCGTCATGTTCCCTCCCTTCACAGGAAACCCTTGCCCGGCGCCTGTCAGAGCGCGGGATTGACCGTTCGGAAGAGCCGACCGCGCTCGGCGACGAGCACCAGGACGATTGCGGCGAACGAGACGGCGAAATAGCCGCCGGCAAGGGGCGTCAGCGTGTCGTTGAAGGCTTGCCCGATCAGCGCACCGATGATCCCGCCGCCGAGCGTGGTGAGGAAGCCCAACACGGCCGCGGCCGTCCCCGCGACCCGGCCCAGCGGCTCCATGGCGATGGCGTTGAAGTTGGGGCCGATCCAGCCGAACTGGAACATGGACAGCGAGAACAGAAGGAAGAAAACGGGGAAGGGGATCGGGCCGAGAAGGGAGAGCACGAGCCAGACACCGTTGACCAGGAGAAAGCCGACCAGTGCCCCGTGCGAAAGCCGCCGCATGCCGAAGCGGCCGACGAGGCGCGAATTGGTGAAGGAGGAAAGCGCCATCAGTCCCGCGCCGATGGCGAAGAGCAGGGGGAACAGGTCACCCATGCCATAGATGTCGACATAGATCTGCTGTGCGGAGTTGATGAAGCCGAAGAGAGCCCCGAAGATGGCGGTCGTGGCGAATGCGTAGCCGAGGGCGATGCGGCTGGTGACGACCAGCCGGAAACCTTCGGTCACCGAAGCGAGCGAGAGCGAGCGCCTGTCCTCCGGGGCCATGGTCTCGGGCAGTCGGAGCATGGCCCACAGCGTGATCAAGAGCGCCAGCGTCGCCATCATGAGAAAGATCAGGGACCAATTGCCCAGAAGCATCGCCCCCTGGCCGAGGCTGGGCGCCATCACGGGGACGACCATGAAGACCATCATCACCATGGACATGACTTCCGCCATCTGCCGCCCCTCGAACACGTCGCGTACGGCCGAGACGGCGATGACGCGCGTGGCGGCCGAGCCGATGCCCTGGAGGAAACGCAACGCAAGCAGCGCCGCGAAACTGGGTGCGAAGGCTGATGCCAGGGCGGCGCACACATAGACGACCAGCCCGAACAGAAGCGGACCGCGCCGGCCGAAACGGTCGGAGATCGGGCCGTAGAAGAGCTGTGCGCCGCCGAAGCCGATCAGATAGGCCGTGATGACGAACTGACGGTGATTCTCGTTGGACACGCCGAGTGAGGCGCCGATCTGCTGCAGGGCGGGGAGCATGATGTCGATCGCCATGGCGTTGAGCGCCATGAGTGCTGCCGCCAGCGCGATGAACTCGACCTTGCCGATGGAAAGACGTGATCGTACGGGCTCTTCGCGTAAAGCCGAGTGGTCCATTTCCATTCCCCGTGACGTGCCCGGCGGACGGGCATCGCAATTTCGAAAAATATCGCGCGCCGAGGGATCGGCACGGCACAAATAAACGCGCCGGCTTGAGAGCCGGCGCGGAACACGTCTCAGGCGGCGATGCCGTATCGCCGGTATGGAGGCGCCCTGCCGTGCGGCACCGGGCGCAACGGCGTCAAGCGGCGCCGCGCACGCCTACACCCTTTTCCGAGAGGAACGTCTGCAGTTCGCCGGCCTGGAACATCTCGCGGATGATGTCGCAACCGCCGACGAACTCACCCTTCACATAGAGCTGTGGAATGGTGGGCCAGTTGGAATATTCCTTGATGCCCTGGCGCAATTCGTCCGAGGTGAGCACGTTGACGCCCTTGTAGTCGACGCCGAGGTAATCCAGGATCTGCACGACCTGTCCGGAAAAGCCGCATTGCGGAAACCCGGGGGTGCCCTTCATGAACACCACGACGTCGTTGCCGCGCACCTCGCTGTCGATGAATTCGTTGATACCGCTCATCGTCCGTCCTTTCGTTGCCGGGTTCAAGGCCCGGCATTCGCAAGCTGTGATCTCCTATTTATTGCACGATTCCGCCGGGTGCAATGCGGCGGCCAAGATTCTCCCGACAGAGCCGCCACGGCGGCACCTGCTTGCGGCCATTGCGGAAGCGTCCGCCCGAAGGCATAACGCACGCTGTCCCCAGCCTAGTTCGAATCGAAAGGTCGCTCCATGTCGAATGCGTCGAAAACCGCCCCGAGACCCGCCTTCAGCCCGCTCGACCTGCCGAACCGCTCGCTGGGCTGGCAGGTCGCGGCGGTCGTCCTGGGATCGGTGCTTCTTACCATCGCCTCCTATGTCGAGGTGCCGATGATCCCCGTGCCGATGACCATGCAAACCTTCGCCGTCGCTCTCGTCGGCGCGCTCTTTGGCTGGCGGCTGGGCGGCATTACCGTGCTGGCGTGGCTCGCCGAGGGTGCATCCGGGCTGCCGGTGCTCGCCGGCGGTGCCGCGGGGCTGCACCATTTCGCCGGTCCCACGGCCGGTTATCTCTTCGCCTTCCCCGTGATGGCCGTGCTGACGGGCTGGCTTGCCGAGCGTGGCTGGAACGGACGCCGGGTCGGCTTTGCCTTCGTGTCCATGCTGCTCGCCCACGGTCTCTGCCTGGCACTCGGCGCGGCATGGCTGGCAACCATCATCGGCGTCGAGCAGGCGATCGTCCACGGCGTGACGCCGTTCCTTCTCGGTGCCGTCCTGAAATCCGCGCTTGGCGCGGCAACTCTCAAGGCGCTTCAGGCCGGCAAGACGCAGCAGGCGGCGTGACCGTCCGGCTCAGAGCCCATCACCTGCTCTGCCTGCTGACCTATGTGGGCGAGGGCTATAGCCGCGCCTTCACGGCCAACTACGACGTGATCGCGAAGCGGATCGCGGCCGGCGAAGACATCCGCATCGTCGCCGGTCCCGATGATATATGCGCCCCGCTGCTTGGCGGTCCGCAGCCCCATTGCCACCGCGAAAGCGTGCGCAAACGGGATCGCCTGGCGGCCGACGCCGTGGCTGCCCTATTGCGCCGGCCAATCGTGCCGGATGCGCTTTTCAAACTCGAAGAGGCCGACCGGCAGCGCATGCGCACGGCGTTTGCCGCCGGGCAGATCCGCGCTGCCTGCAAGGGATGCCAATGGCATGCATTGTGCAGTGAAATAGCCGGTTCGGGCTATCATGGTGCAAGGTTGCCGTCTTAGGACCTGACCATCACGGCACGAAAGTGAGGGATGGGACGGTGCTCAGTCCGGCACGCTCGTCTGCAGCGCCAGGGCGTGCAGGACCCCGCCCATGTTGCCCTTGAGCGCGTCATAGACCATCTGATGCTGCTGAACGCGGCTCTTGCCGCGGAAACTCTCGGCCACGACTTCAGCCGCGTAATGGTCACCGTCACCGGCGAGGTCGCGAATGGTGACCTTCGCGTCAGGAATGGCTTGCTTGATCAGGCGCTCGATGTCGCCGGCGCTCATTGCCATGATGTGCTCTCCCCATCCGGGGCCCGCCCCGGCGGTACCCTGCCAAGGGAACGCCTGTTTCGGGTGCGGCGTCCCTTTTCGAATCCGATATGGCACGCGCGCCGCTCGCTTTCAATTCTCAACCGACGCTGCAATACCGGCAAACACGGCGCGGTCGGCGCCGGCGAACTGAAACGCGACTGCAGCCTCAGAGAAGGCCCAGCTCGGCAATATGGCGGGCGGTCAGGACGAAGGGAACGCCCGCCGCGCAGGCTTCGCGCCACCACTGCGGAACGTCCTCGGATTTGAACTCGGGCACCGTCTTCTCCCTCAGTACCTTGCGCTTGCGGCGTGCGCAGCGGCTCTCTTGGTGTTGCAGGAATGCTGCCTTGGAGGTGAGCTTCTGCGCCAGCGCCCGCAGCGGATTCCGGTTCGCTTTCTCGAAAATGCCCTCATCGAGCCAGCGGGCGTCGACTCCGCCTTCGATCTCCCTGTCCCACCAGGCGTATCCGAGACTCACCTGATCCCATATCGCCGGAAAGTCCCGGCAGTACATGCACCAGCGATCGAGCATCCGGCGTGCAGCTTCCGACTTCCCGAAATAGATCTGGCCGCCGAAGAAATTCCATCCTTCGCGCCTGACCACGGCGAAGTCGCACGTCAGGCCCTCGAGTTCATGTGGCCGGCGAAGGAGAACGGCATCGGCATCGACCCAGCAGACCGGCCTCTCAACGCGGCTCCATATCTCGCGGATGAACAAGGCTTTTTGGGCACAATTCTCAACCCAGTTCGATTTGGCCGGGCGCGGCTCGACGATGTGCTCAAGGTCGAGGCGCGATAGTGACCGGGTAAGATTGCGCGCGCGATCTTCATAGGGAGTGTCAGGCGTGAAATAGGAGATAAATAGGGGCATAGCCGGCATTGGAAAAACTCTCTGGTTGTTTCAATGCTTCGGACGGCTATGCCCCATATTTGTTCATTGAATGACTTCGCCCTCCATGAAGCGCGGAAACCATCCCTCATGGACCGCCTTCAGGGCCGAGACCGCCACCGCGCGCGCCTCGCCAAGCTTCAGGCTGTCTCCGCCAGTCCGGCCGATCGTGACGAGGGATACGCCGGCGTTCTTCGCCTCTTCGAGGAGGGAGTTCAGTTCTTCACCGCCCGGGGACATGGGAGCGGTAATCACGTAACGGCCCTGGTCCTCGCCGAAGAAGGAGAGGGTGGGGTTGGCGCCAACAGGCTCTTCAATCCGGGCGCCGATGCCCGACGCCATGGCCATCTCGGCAAGCGCTACTGCGAGCCCGCCATCGGAGCAGTCATGGACAGCGGTGAGCTGGCCGGAGCGAATCAGCCCACGCACGAAATCGCCGACGCGCATCTCGTGCTCCAGGTCCACCGGGGGTGGGGTGCCTTCGGCCCGCCCGTGAATGTCGCGCAGATAGACGGACTGGCCGAGATGGCAGCCCCAATTCTCTGGGGCGCCGGCGAGCAGGATCGTCTCGCCTTCGCCGGCGAACGCGATCCGCGTCATCGTCGTCCAATCGGGGATGAGCCCAACGCCGGCGATAGTGGGCGTCGGCGGGATCGGCTCGCCCAGCGTCTCGTTGTAGAGCGAGACATTGCCGGAGACGATCGGGAAGCCGAGCGTGCGGCAGGCTTCGCCCACGCCTTCTATGGCGCGCACGAACTGGCCCATGATGTCGGGGCGCTGCGGGTTACCGAAATTGAGGTTGTCTGTGGCGGCCAGCGGCTCGGCGCCGGTTGCCGTCAGGTTGCGCCAGCATTCGGCCACCGCCTGCTTGCCGCCCTCGTAAGGGTCGGCCTCGCAATAGCGCGGCGTCACGTCGGAGGAGAAGGCGAGCGCCTTGGTGGCATGGTCTTCGACCCTCACCACGCCCGCGTCGCCGCCCGGGATCTGCAGCGAATTGCCCTGGATCAGCGTGTCGTACTGCTCCCAGACCCAGCGGCGGGAGGAGAGATCGGGCGAGCCGATGAGCTTCAGGAGCGCATCGGCGACATCCGTTTGCGGAACGCTCGCCGGGTCGAGGGCAGGGGGTGCTTTTGGCGTCACCCAGGGCCGGTCGTATTCCGGCGCCTCGTCGCCCAGCTCCTTGATGGGAAGGTTGGCGACCTCCTCGCCCTGATGCAGGATGCGGAAGCGCTTGTCGTCCGTGGTATGACCGACGATGGCGAAGTCGAGCCCCCATTTGCGGAAGATGGCCTCGGCCTCCGGCTCCTTTTCGGGGCGCAGCACCATGAGCATGCGCTCCTGGCTCTCCGACAGCATCATCTCGTAGGCCGACATGCGCTCTTCGCGCACCGGCACCTTGTCGAGATCGAGCTCGATGCCGAGATCGCCCTTAGCGCCCATCTCGACGGCCGAGCAGGTGAGCCCCGCGGCACCCATGTCCTGGATGGCGATGACGGCACCCGTGTCCATCAGTTCCAGGCAGGCTTCCAGCAGGCACTTCTCGGTGAAAGGGTCGCCGACCTGGACGGTCGGGCGCTTCTCATCGATGTCGGCATCGAACTCGGCGGAGGCCATGGTGGCGCCGCCGACGCCGTCACGGCCCGTCTTGGCGCCGAGATAGACGACCGGCAGGCCCACGCCCTCGGCCTTGGAATAGAAGATCGCATCGGTGCGGGCGAGCCCGGCGGCGAAAGCATTTACCAGGCAATTGCCGTTGTAGCGCGGGTCGAAATTGACCTCGCCGCCCACCGTCGGCACCCCGAAGGAATTGCCGTAGCCGCCGATACCGGCCACCACGCCGGCCACCAGATGCCGCGTCTTCGGATGATTCGGCGCGCCGAAGCGCAGCGCGTTCATGGCCGCAATCGGCCGCGCGCCCATGGTGAAGACGTCGCGCAGGATGCCGCCGACGCCCGTTGCAGCCCCCTGATAGGGCTCGATATAGGAGGGGTGGTTGTGGCTCTCCATCTTGAAGACGACCGCCTGGCCGTCGCCGATGTCGACCACGCCGGCGTTCTCGCCCGGCCCCTGGATCACCCGCGGCCCCGAAGTCGGCAGGGTCCTGAGCCACTTTTTAGAGCTCTTGTAGGAGCAGTGCTCGTTCCACATGGCCGAGAAGATGCCGAGCTCCGTGAAGGTCGGCTCGCGGCCGATGAGGTCGGTGATGTGCCGGTATTCCTCCGGCGTCAGCCCGTGGGCGGCAACGAGGTCGTCGGTGATCGGAATCGTATTGGGAATACTCATGGAGGAGGCGTTCTGGTTCGGGAGCGCTGATCTGGTTCGGCTCATAGCCTACCTTGCGCCTGAATTCACCGCTCCGAAGCGAAAAAACTCTGCGCAACGAGGAAAAAAGTGGGAAGTTGCCGGCAGCCCGGCAAGCCCGGTACGGGAAGGCGGCCCACGCCCTTGGCCGACCTTTACTCGCAAACCTATATCCAAGGCGGTGATTTCTGGACAGGCCCGGGTGCGGGCGCTAAAAGGCGGCGATCCCTTTCCCGCACAGGCAGGCGGGCTTTCTGAAAAGGCAAAACATGAGTGGCGTCAACGACATCCGGTCGACATTTCTCGACTACTTCAAGAAGAACGGACACGAGATCGTGGCCTCGGGCCCGCTTGTGCCGCGCAACGACCCCACCCTCATGTTCACCAATGCCGGCATGGTGCAGTTCAAGAACGTCTTCACCGGCCTGGAGAAGCGCCCTTATGACCGCGCGGTAACGGCGCAGAAATGCGTGCGCGCCGGCGGTAAGCACAACGACCTCGACAATGTCGGCTATACGGCGCGCCACCACACCTTCTTCGAGATGCTGGGCAACTTCTCCTTCGGCGACTACTTCAAGGACGTCGCCATCGAGCTTGCCTGGAATCTCGTGACGAAGGAGTTCGGCCTCGATCCGAAGCGCCTGCTGGTGACGGTCTACCATACCGACGACGAGGCGGCCGGGCACTGGAAGAAGATCGCCGGCCTGCCCGAGGATCGCATCATCCGCATCCCCACGAGCGACAATTTCTGGGCCATGGGCGATACCGGCCCGTGCGGGCCGTGCTCGGAGATATTCTACGACCACGGTGAGGGGATTCCTGGCGGTCCGCCCGGAAGCCCGGACGAGGACGGCGACCGGTTCATCGAGATCTGGAATCTCGTTTTCATGCAATACGAGCAGTTGAGCGCGGAGGAGCGCGTTGACCTTCCGCGCCCGTCTATCGACACCGGCATGGGGCTGGAGCGCATCGCCGCCGTGCTCCAGGGCGTGCACGACAATTACGAAACCGATCTTTTCCGCGCGCTCATCCATGCTTCGGAGGAGGCGATCGGTGTCAGGGCAGAAGGCGCACGCCAGGCGAGCCACAAGGTGATCGCCGACCATCTGCGCGCGACAAGCTTCCTCATCGCCGACGGTGTGCTGCCGTCCAATGAGGGGCGCGGCTACGTGCTGCGCCGCATCATGCGCCGCGCCATGCGCCATGCCCAGTTGCTCGGCGCGGAGGAGCCGCTGATGTGGCGGCTGGTGCCGGCGCTGGTGCGCGAGATGGGGCAGGCCTATCCGGAGCTCGTGCGTGGCGAGGCGCTGATTACGGAAACGCTGAAGCTGGAGGAAACGCGCTTCCGCAAGACGCTGGCGCGCGGTCTCAACCTGCTCTCCGATGCCACCGACAAAATGGGCGAGGGCGACCGGCTCGACGGTGAAACCGCCTTCAAGCTCTACGACACCTACGGCTTTCCGCTCGATCTCACCCAGGACGCGCTGCGCCAGCGCGGCATCTCCGTCGATCTCGACGGCTTCAACGCCGCCATGGAGCGCCAGAAGGCCGAGGCACGCGCAAGCTGGGCGGGTTCCGGCGAGGCCGCTGCAGAGACGGTGTGGTTCAGGGTCAAGGACGAGGTGGGTGCCACGGATTTCCTCGGCTACGAAACCGAGAAGGCCGAGGGCGTGATCACCGCGCTGGTCAGGGACGGCGCGATCGTCGAGACCGCCGAGGAAGGCGAGGTTGTGGCGGTCGTCACCAACCAGACGCCGTTCTATGGCGAGTCGGGCGGCCAGGTGGGTGACGCCGGCATGATCGAAGGCGACGGCTTCACGATCGCCGTCGATGACACGCAGAAGAAGGGCGAGGGTCTTCTGGTCCATTTCGGCAAGGTCACGAAGGGCGAAATGCGGATCGGTGAGGAAGTGGCGCTGCGCGTCGATCATGACCGTCGCAGCCGCATCCGGGCCAATCACTCGGCCACGCATCTCGTCCACGAGGCGCTGCGCGAGGTACTGGGCACCCACGTTGCCCAGAAGGGCTCGCTGGTGGCGCCCGACCGGCTGCGCTTCGACTTTTCCCATCCGAAGCCGATTTCGGAGGAAGAGCTTGGCCGCATCGAGGAGCTTGCCAACGAGATCGTGCTGCAAAATGCGCCGGTCGTCACAAGACTGATGACTGTCGAGGACGCGATTGCCGAGGGCGCGATGGCGTTGTTCGGCGAGAAATACGGCGACGAGGTGCGCGTGGTTTCCATGGGCACGGCGACCGACGGCGAAAAGGCGGGCAAGACCTATTCGATGGAGCTTTGCGGGGGCACCCACGTGGCCGCCACCGGCGACATCGGCCTGGTGCACATCGTCTCCGAAGGCGCGGTGGCTTCCGGCGTGCGTCGCCTCGAGGCGCTGACGGGTGCGGCCGCCCATCATCACCTGGACGACCAGGAGCGCCGGCTGAAGGACGCGGCGGCCCTCCTCAAGGTCTCGCCGGCCGATGTGCTTCCCCGCCTCGAAACGCTCGTGGAAGAGCGCCGCAAGCTGGAGCGGGAACTTTCCGAAGCCCGCCGCAAGCTGGCGCTTGGCGGCGGTGCGCAAAAGGGGGATGGCGCCGACGAGAAGCAGGACGTGAACGGCGTCGCCTTTATGGGGCGTGTCGTCGAAGGGATTTCTCCGAAGGATCTGAAGCCGCTCGCCGACGAGGGCAAGCGCTCGCTGGGCTCCGGTGTCGTCGTCTTCGTCGGGACATCCGAGGAGGGCAAGGCGAGCGTCGTCGTCGGCGTCACCGACGACCTGACGAGCCGCTTCAGCGCCGTCGATCTGGTGCGCGCCGCCTCCGCGGCCATTGGCGGCAAGGGCGGCGGCGGGCGCCCGGATATGGCGCAGGCCGGCGGGCCGGAAGGGGAGAATGCGGCGGCAGCGCTCGAAGCGGTGAAGGCGGCGATGGCGGGCTGAGCGCCCGCCGACCGCTAATCGTCGTAGGTTTCCATATCCGCCACTGCTTGCGGATCCGCGTCGATCAACAGGCGCTCACCGTCAAGGCTGAAGTGATCGAGCGGAACGATCACCTCGTCACGGTCGCCGTAACCGGCCCGATCCTCGAAATCCACCACGAGCGCCGTCGGAGTGGTGGCATCCGGTCCTATGACCTCCTCGACCTCGCCGATCCTGGTGCCATCGGCTGTGTAGACATCCCAGTCGTCCACGTCGTCGGCCGCGGCGCCGAGCGGCGGCACCTCCACGCGGTCGTCGATTTCCGTCCATGGCTGCTGCGCCGAGGCAGTGCCGGCAATGAGTGTGAGGCAGAGTACAGGTATCGCGCATCGTAGCGCTTTGTCAGGCATTTTCATTCTCCTTTACCCGTCCCCCGCGCCTGGCCAATATACGAGGCGCATAATGTTGATTGCGACAGACAGATATCATTGAAATGAAAAAGGCGGCCGGAGCCGCCTTTCTGCTGCAGGCTTCGCGCCTTCTCCGTCAGGCCTTCGCCATCGCCTTCTGCAGGTTCTCGTCCACCTTGTCGAGGAAGCCGGTGGTCGACAGCCACGGCTGGTCCGGGCCGATGAGCAGCGCCAGGTCCTTGGTCATGAAGCCGGCCTCGACCGTATCCACGCAGACCTTTTCCAGCGTGGCGGCGAATTTCCTCAGCGCGTCGTTGTCGTCGAGCTTCGCCCGGTGGGCGAGGCCGCGCGTCCAGGCGAAGATGGAGGCGATGGAGTTGGTGGAGGTTTCCTCGCCGCGCTGGTGCTGGCGGTAGTGGCGGGTCACGGTGCCGTGGGCGGCCTCGGCCTCCACGGTCTTGCCGTCCGGCGTCATGAGCACCGAGGTCATCAGGCCGAGCGAGCCGAAGCCTTGGGCCACCGTGTCGGACTGCACGTCGCCATCATAGTTCTTGCATGCCCAGACATAGCCTCCCGACCACTTCAGGCTCGAGGCCACCATGTCGTCGATGAGGCGGTGCTCGTACCAGATTTTCTTTTCCTTGAACTTTTCCTCGAACTCGGCCTCGTAGACCTCCTGGAAGAGGTCCTTGAAGCGGCCGTCATAGACTTTCAGGATGGTGTTCTTGGTGGAAAGATAGACCGGATAGCCGCGCTGCAGGCCATAATTGAAGGAGGCGCGGGCGAAGTCGCGGATCGACTCGTCGAGATTGTACATGGCCATGGCGACGCCCGAGCCGGGCGCGTCGAAGACCTCGTGTTCGATTGTCTCGCCGTCCTCGCCGACGAACTTGATGGTCAGCTTGCCCTTGCCGGGGAATTTGAAGTCGGTCGCACGGTACTGGTCGCCGAAGGCATGGCGGCCGACGATGATCGGCTGCGTCCAGCCCGGCACCAGGCGCGGCACGTTGCGGGCGATGATCGGCTCGCGGAAGATCACGCCACCCAGGATGTTGCGGATCGTGCCGTTGGGGGAACGCCACATCTTCTTCAGCCCGAATTCTTCCACGCGCCCCTCGTCCGGGGTGATGGTGGCGCACTTGACGCCCACACCGTACTTCTTGATGGCGTTGGCCGCGTCGACGGTGATCTGATCGTCCGTGGCATCACGCGATTCGACGCCGAGGTCGTAATATTTCAGGTCGATGTCGAGATAGGGGTGGATCAGCTTTTCCTTGATGAACTGCCAGATGATGCGGGTCATCTCGTCACCGTCCAGCTCGACGACGGGATTGTCCACCTTGATCTTTGCCATTCTCAAACCTCTCTCTCGACAAGGGCGGGCATGGCCGCCGACTGACCTGATTTCAGGAAGTGGCGCCCCTATAGCATCGCCGCGCTGCTTGGCAAAGGCGCCGGATACGCCGCTTTACCAGATGCGCGGAAGCGGCTAACAGCAGCGTCATGGCAGGCACGGACAAACAGCGCGAAATGCTCGCGGACGGCCCGGCGATCATCCTCGTCGAGCCGCAACTGGGCGAGAATATCGGCATGGTGGCGCGCGCCATGGCCAATTTCGGCCTGGCGGAATTGCGCCTCGTCAATCCGCGCGACGGCTGGCCCAACGAGAAGGCGCGCGCGGCCGCAAGCCGCGCCGACCATGTGATCGATGGCGTCAAGGTCTATGGCGATCTCGCCGAGGCGGTCGCCGACCTCAATTTCGTGCAAGCCACCACCGCCCGCCCGCGCGACAATTTCAAGCCGGTGCGCGGGCCGGTGGAAGCGGCGACGGACCTGCGCGCGCGCCATGAAAGCGGCCAGAAGACCGGGATCCTGTTCGGCCGCGAGCGCTGGGGGCTGACCAACGAGGAGGTGGCGATGGCGGACGAGATCGTCACCTTCCCGGTCAATCCGGCCTTTGCTTCGCTGAACATCGCCCAGGCCGTGCTGCTCATGTCGTACGAATGGATGCAATCGGCCCCGCAGGGCGCGGTGCTGCCGAAGGCGCCCGAACAGACGCCGGCGACGAAAGAGCATCTGGAGAGCCTGATGAGCTATCTCGACCGGGTGCTTTCCGAGCGCGGCTATTTCCGCACCGAGGACAAGAAGCCGAAGATGATGGACAATCTGCGCGCGCTCTTCACGCGGCCGGGCTTCACGGTGGAGGAACTGGCCGTGCTGCGCGGCGTGCTGACGTCTCTGGAGAAGTTCTCGCCAAGGAAGCCGAAGGGCGGGGTGAGGGAATGATTGCTGAGCGTGTCGAACGGCCGGACGCCTTCCCAGTCCCGCCTCGTCATCCCGGAAGCCGGAGCGAATGCGGAGGCTGTCCGGGACCCATTCCGGAACATGGACGCGTCACGGAATGGATCCCGGCTCGCGGTCGCTTGCGCTCCCTTGGCCGGGATGACGAAACGCGTGGGGCAGACACGCGACGTAGAGCGCGGTCCTTGCGGCCGTTTCGCGCGCCATGACGTCGGAGCAGGCGAGGAACGGCCCGATCCTCTTCTTCGATTCGGGCATCGGCGGGCTGTCGGTGGTGAAGGAGGCGCGGGTGCTCCTGCCCGAGCACGCCTATGTCTATGTGGCGGATGACGCCGCCTTCCCGTATGGCGCGTGGGAGGAAGATGCGCTCCGGGCGCGGCTCGTCGCCTTGTTCGGGGGACTGATTGCCCGTTTTTCCCCGGCGCTCATTGTGATTGCCTGCAACACTGCCTCCACGCTGGCGATTGCGGACCTGCGCGAGGCCTTTCCCGACCAGCCTTTCGTCGGCACGGTGCCGGCGATCAAGCCCGCGGCCGAGCGCACCCGCTCCGGCCTCGTCTCGGTGCTTGCCACGCCGGGCACGGTGCGGCGACAATATACGCGCGACCTCATCAGCGCCTATGCCGCGAAGTGCCACGTGCGCCTGGTGGGCAGCGAAAATCTTGCCCGGCTTTCGGAGCAATATATGCGCGAGGGGTTCGTCGACGAGGACGCGGTGCGCGCGGAGATCGCGCCCTGCTTCGTGGAGCATGAGGGGCGGCGCACCGACATCGTGGTGCTGGCCTGCACGCACTATCCCTTTCTGGTCAACCGCATGCGCAAGACCGCGCCGTGGCCGGTGGACTGGATCGACACTTCCGAGGCGATCGCCCGCCGTGCCCTGTCGCTCGCCGCCACCCTGCCGCCGCCGCGCGAAATGCCGGTCCGGGATATTGCTCTCTTCACATCCGGCCGAGTACTGCCGGCCCTGCGCCGGCTTGTTTCCGGCTTCGGCTTTTCGCTGGATGAAGCGGCCGTGCCGGAGGCGGGAGAAGCCGGCTAGGCGCCTCAGGCCGCACCTGCCACGAACGCCTCGATCCCATCGGCGACGAACTGCACGGCAAGCGCGGCCAGAACGAGCCCGAGCAGGCGGGTGAGGATGGAGCGGCCGGTCTCGCCGAGAACCGCGTCGATGCGGTCGGCCAGCACGAAGACGAGATAGGTGACGGCGATCACCACGGCGATGATGAGCGAAAGCGCTGCCTGGGCGAGGGGACCGCTGAAGCCGCCGGAGAGCAGCACCGCCGCCGAGATCGCGCCCGGGCCGGCGATTAGCGGTATGGCGAGGGGAAAGACCGCGACGTTGCGGATCATGTCTTGCGTGATCGCCCGTTCGGCGCTTTTTTCATGCCGTTCCTGGCGGCGCTCGAAGATCATTTCGAAGGCGATATAGAAGAGAAGCAGGCCGCCGGCGATGCGGAAGGCGGGAAGCGTGATTCCCAGGACAGAGAGGATCGCGCTGCCGGCAAGCGCGAAGAGGAGAAGAACGCCGAGGCCGATGACGCTCGCCCGCACCGCCACCTGGTTGCGCTCGGCGCGGTTCATGCCGGCCGTGACGGCAAGGAAGAGCGGCGCCAGCCCCGCCGGATCCACCGTGACCAGGAGCGTCACGAAGGCGTTCAGGAAGGCGTCGAAAGGCGGCATCGGCGGCTTTTTCCCCTTTTTGCGGCGTGATTTTGCCGCAGTGCGGCACCGGCTTCGGCGAAACTGATGCTGCGTGTGCGAATGAAGCTCATATCTCGTTGAATTTTCGTATCATTTCTGCGGTGAATATTGATTGCGTGCGTTTGGAGTCTGCGCCTCACTTCCTATATAAGGAATGCATGATTCTCAGAGCTGATGTGATCCGTTTTGACTGACCAGACGACGCCGCGCGGGCCGGACGAGCCCGACGACATCGAACCTATCTCGATCATCGAGGAAATGCAGCGCTCCTATCTCGATTACGCCATGAGCGTGATCGTGAGCCGGGCACTGCCGGATGTGCGTGACGGGCTTAAGCCCGTGCACCGGCGGATTCTCTACGCGTCCCACGAGAGCGGCTATCACTGGAACCGCAAATACGTGAAGTCGGCGCGGCCGGTGGCCGACGTGATGGGTAAGTACCATCCCCACGGCGACGCTGCGATCTACGACGCCCTTGTGCGCATGGCGCAGCCCTGGTCCATGCGCCTGCAGCTGATCGACGGGCAGGGCAATTTCGGCTCCATCGACGGCGATCCGCCGGCGGCCATGCGCTACACCGAGGCGCGGCTGACCAAGGGCGCGCACGAGCTTCTGGAAGACATCGACAAGGAAACGGTCGACTGGCGCGACACATATGATGGTGCGGCGCAGGAGCCGGATGTGCTTCCGGCGCGCTTTCCCAATCTTCTGGTGAACGGCTCCGGCGGCATCGCTGTCGGCATGGCGACGAACATCCCGCCGCACAATCTGGCCGAAGTGATCGATGGCTGCGTGGCGCTGATCGACGATCCGGCGATCGAGCTTTCGCGCCTCATGGAAATCATCCCGGGGCCGGATTTCCCGACCGGCGGCATCATTCTCGGCCGTTCGGGCATCCACAGCGCCTATTCGACCGGGCGCGGTTCCGTCATCATGCGCGGCAAGGCCGAGATCGAGCAGATCCGCGGCGAGCGCGAAGCGATTATCGTGAGCGAGGTGCCTTACCAGGTCAACAAGGCGCAGATGATCGAGAAGATGGCCGAGCTCGTGCGCGACAAGCGCATCGAGGGCATCTCCGATATCCGCGACGAAAGCGACCGGCAGGGCTATCGCGTGGTCGTGGAACTGAAGCGCGACGCCAACGCCGATGTGGTGCTCAACCAGCTCTATCGGTTCACGCCGCTGCAGACCTCCTTCGGCACCAACATGGTGGCGCTCAACGGCGGCAAGCCGGAGCAGATGACGCTGCTCGACGTCTTGCGTGCCTTCGTCTCCTTCCGCGAAGACGTGGTCAGCCGGCGCACGAAATATCTCCTGCGCAAGGTCCGCGATCGGGCGCATGTGCTGGTGGGCCTCGCCATCGCCGTGGCCAACATCGACGAGGTCATCAATCTGATCCGCCGCGCACCGGACCCGCAGACGGCACGCGACCAGCTCATGGAGCGGCGCTGGCCGGCACATGAGGTGGAGGCGCTGATCACGCTCATCGCCGATCCGCGCCACAAGGTGAACGAGGACGGGACCTACAACCTTTCCGAGGAGCAGGCCCGCGCCATCCTGGACCTGCGCCTGCAGCGCCTCACAGCGCTCGGCCGCGACGAAATCGCCGACGAATTGAACAAGATCGGCGCCCAGATCAAGGATTACCTCGAAATCCTGTCCTCGCGCGCACGCATCCAGCAGATGGTCAAGGACGAACTCATCGCCGTGCGCGACGAGTTCGGCACGCCCCGGCGCACCGAGATCACCGACGGCGGCGCCGACATGGAAGACGAGGACCTGATCCAGCGCGAGGACATGGTCGTTACCGTCACCCACAAGGGCTACATCAAGCGCGTGCCGCTCTCGATCTATCGGGCGCAGGCGCGTGGCGGCAAGGGCCGCTCGGGCATGTCGACCAAGGACGAGGATTTCGTCACCCGCCTGTTCGTCGCCAGCACGCACACGCCGATCCTCTTCTTCTCCTCGCGCGGCATCGTCTACAAGGAGAAGGTCTGGCGCCTGCCGGTGGGCACGCCGCAATCGGTCGGCAAGTTCCTGCGCAACATGCTGCCGCTGCAGGAGGGCGAGCGCATCACCTCCATCATGCCGCTTCCCGAGGACGAAGAGAGCTGGGGCGCGCTGGACGTGATGTTCGCCACCACGCGCGGCACGGTCCGGCGCAACAAGCTGTCCGACTTCACGCAGGTGAACCGCAACGGCAAGATCGCCATGAAGCTGGAGGAGGAGAGCGACGAGATCCTCGGCGTCTATACCTGCACCGAGGACGACGACGTGCTGTTGACCGCCGCTTCCGGCCAATGTATCCGCTTTTCCGTCACCGACGTGCGCGTTTTTGCCGGGCGCAACTCCATCGGCGTGCGCGGCATCAATCTGCCCGACGGCGACCGGATCATTTCGATGGCGATCCTCGGCCATGTCGAGGCGACACCGGCCGAACGTGCAGCCTATCTCAAGCAGGCCGCGGCCGAGCGCCGACTCGCCAACGGCGGCGAGGAGGATGAAATTGCGCTCACCAACGAGGACGTGGGCGAAGAGACCGTTCTGTCGCCCGAGCGCTACGAGGAACTGAGGGCGCGCGAGCAACTGGTGCTCACCGTCAGCGAACTGGGCTATGGCAAGCGTTCGTCTTCCTATGATTTCCGTGTCATCGGCCGTGGCGGCAAGGGCATCCGGGCGACCGACGTGTCGAAGCGTGAGGAAATCGGTGCGCTGATCGCCGCCTTCCCGGTGGCACCGGAGGACCAGATCATGCTGGTCTCGAACGCGGGGCAGGTGATCCGCGTACCGGTCACCGGGATCCGGATCGCCAGCCGCGCGACCAAGGGCGTGACCATCTTCAACACGGCCCAGGGCGAGCGTGTCGTCTCCGTTGAGCGGATCTCCGAGCCGCAGAACGGGGAGGACGAGACGGGCGAGGCCGTTTCCCCCGCGCCAGAAGCCGGTCCGCCGCAGGGACAAGAGGGTGACACCTAGGGGGTGTTAGGGCGTGAAAGGGCTCGGACTTGAGCAGGTGGGCCCGAATGTTTCGGCTCGACCGTCATCGGTGGGGGCGCTGACGATCCGGCCTTTTGACGGGTACACGCTGCGCTTCATGGCGAAGGCCGAAGGCGGTGGCGATCAGCATTGTGAGGGTCATTGTGGCTGCGAGGGTGAAGATCAGCATCGGTCTGGCTCCTTTGCGCAGTAACGGGCGAGGACTAGTTTTGGTTTCATGGCCACGCCCCCACGACCGCGATAATGACAGGCCGGTGCTAACATCAACTGAACAGGCCATACATCCTGTGTTCATGCGGGATCACCGCATGCTTATATGCTTCATCTTGTCTTCGCTCCGCGGCTGTGGCTTTGTCCCTTCTTCGATGTGAGGAACGCACTGATGCCCGAATATGCCGCCATGCTCTCCTATTTCGCCGCTTGCGTGGCGATCGTCGTCGTGCCGGGGCCGTCGGTCACGGTGATCGTGGCGAATTCGATACGCCACGGTGCACGCGCCGGCCTGCTCAATGTCCTGGGCACGCAGATCGGCCTTGCACTGATGATCGCGGTACTGGCGTTCGGCCTTGCGGCGATCGTTGGCGCAATGGGCAGTGTTTTCGAGATCCTGCGGCTGGTCGGAGCGGCTTACCTCATATGGCTCGGCATCCGAATGTGGCGCTCGGGAGGTTCGTCCCTCCAGCCGGCGGCGGCCCAGCCAGCGGGCCGGTCCTTCGTCCTGCAGGGGTTCGTTGTCATCTGGTCGAATCCCAAGGCGCTCCTTTTCTTCGGCGCCTTCATTCCGCAGTTCATCGATCCGGCGGGCGGGGCCGTCTGGCAGACGGTGCTTTTGGGCGCGATCTTCATGGGCGTGGCGACCGTGTGCGATTCGCTCTATGCCTTCGCCGCCGGCGGAGCCGGGGCACGCCTCACCCGGGCGCGCGTGAAACTGGCCGAGCGCATCGCCGGAAGTTGTCTGATCGGCGGCGGCCTCTGGCTGGCGCTGTCGCGGCGTTGAAGGGCCGGTGAATTGCCTTGACCGGCGAAGCGGGCTAAAGCACCGGCTATGACAAAGCGCACAGCCTTCTATGCCGGCTCCTTCGACCCGCTCACCAACGGCCACCTGGACGTCCTGAAGGCGGCTCTCACGGTGGCGGACACGATCGTCGTCGGGATCGGCGTCCACCACGGAAAAAAGCCGCTTTTTTCCTATGAGGAGCGCGTCGACCTCATCGAGCGGTGGGCGGCGAGCGATCTCGGGGGCGATGCCGACCGCATCAAGGTGGTGGCCTTCGACAATCTCGTCGTCGATGCCGCCCGCAATAACGGTGCCTCCATCATCATAAGGGGCCTGCGCGACGGAACCGACCTCGACTACGAAATGCAGATGGCCGGCATGAACGAGACCATGGCGCCCGACCTGCAGACGGTGTTCCTGCCGGCAAGCCCCTCGGTGCGCACCATCACCGCCACGCTCGTGCGGCAGATCGCATCCATGGGCGGGGACATCACGCCTTTCGTTCCGGCGGTTGTCGCCGGTGCGCTGAAGGCCAAATTCACCCGTTGAAGACCATATTTCCGGAGAGACCGCGATGCGCCCGTTGAATTTCGCCGCCCCGTTCTGCCTTGCAGCCGGCCTTTTCATGACCGTGTCGGCCGCGCAAGCCGCCGAGCCGGAGAACACGCTGGTGATCGAATTGGAGAGCGGCGAGGTGGAAATCGCGCTGCGCCCCGACCTGGCGCCGCAGCATGTGGAGCGCATCAAGCAGCTCGCGCGCGCCGGCGAATATGACAACGTCGCTTTCCACCGGGTGATCGACGGTTTCATGGCCCAAACCGGCGACGTGGAGTTCGGCGACATGGAGAACGGTTTCGATCCGCAAAGGGCGGGCACGGGCGGCTCGGCGCATCCCGACCTGCCGGCGGAGTTCTCCGACGCGCCCTTCGAGCGCGGCACGGTCGGCATGGCACGGGCTCAGGACCCGAACTCGGCCAATTCCCAGTTCTTCATCATGTTCGCGCCGGCGCAACACCTGAACGGCAGCTACACGGTGGTGGGTCAGGTGGAAACCGGCATGGAGCATGTCGACCAGCTCAAGAAGGGTGATCCCGCCCGCAACGGTTCGGTCGAAGACCCCGACCGGATGGAACGCGTCTACATCGCGGCAGACGAATAAGAGGAAAGAAGCGTCTCATGGCCGATATCAAGGATCCCGAAAACACCATCGTCATGGAAACCACGAAGGGAAAGGTGGTCATCCAGCTTCTCCCGGACGTGGCCCCAGCCCATGTGGAGCGCATCAAGACGCTTTCGCGCGAGGGCTTTTACGACGGCGTGGTCTTCCACCGCGTCATCGACGGCTTCATGGCGCAGACCGGCGACCCGACGGGCACGGGCACGGGCGGCTCGGACAAGCCGGACCTCAAGGCCGAGTTCTCCAACACCGCGCATGAGCGGGGTACCTGCTCGATGGCACGCTCCCAGAACCCGAACTCCGCCAATTCGCAGTTCTTCATCTGCTTCGACCGGGCGCCGTGGCTCGACCGGCAGTACTCGGCCTGGGGCCAGGTGATCGAGGGCATGGACAATGTCGACAAGATCAAGCGCGGCGAGCCGGTGCGCGAGCCCGACACCATCGTCTCCATGCGCGTGGCGGCGGATCTTTGATCGATGAGACGGCTTGCCGCCGCACTTGCGATCTCCATCGCCGCGGCGGGGTCGGCTTCGGCGAGCGGCAGCCTTGAATGCACGGCACCGGATGCTGATGTGTCGGTGAAACTGACAATCGGCAGCCTGCCGGTGCTGGCGGTGGTCGGTGCGGAAATCGAGGCGAACGGCGCGCGGTGGGCGCTCGATGGCGACGGCGAAAGTGCAATCGCCGTCGGCCAGGCCTTCCGTGATCGCGGCGCCTTGCGGGTCGACTTCACAGATCCCAATGTCGAGCGGGTGGTCGCCGAGCTCAGGCTCTTCTCGGCTGCCGAGGAACGGAACATGGCGACGGCCGGCACGCTGCGCATTACAGGCGAGGGCGCCTGGGCGCTCACCTGCACCGGGCCATAGGGCGAGAGTATCGTGCGTGTCGAGCTTTTCGATTTCGATCTGCCCGAAGAGCGGATTGCGCTGAGGCCCGCCAGCCCGCGCGATTCTGCACGGCTTCTGGTGGTGCGCCCCGGCGAAACTCTTGGAGACGCCGCCGTGCGCGACCTGCCGGAACTGCTTCGGCACGGCGATGCGCTGGTCTTCAACGACACCAAGGTCATCCCGGCCCGCCTTTCCGGCATTCGCCGGCGCGGCGAGGCGGTCGCTCAGATCGAGGCGACGCTGCATATGCGCGCCGGACCGGATCGCTGGAAGGCTTTCCTGAAGCCGGCCAAGCGCGTCGCGCTCGGTGAGCGCATCCAGTTCGGCCATGACGGCGAAAGCTGTTTCCTGGGCACGCTTGAGGCAACGGTCGCGGAAAAGGGCGAGGGCGGTGAGGCGCTGCTCGTCTTCGATTTTTCCGGTCCCGTGCTGGACGAGGCGATTGCCGCGGCCGGCCATATGCCGCTGCCGCCCTATATCGCCTCGAGGCGTCCGGACGACGAGCGGGACCGCGCCGACTACCAGACCGTCTATGCCCGCGAGGAGGGTGCTGTTGCCGCACCGACCGCCGGGCTGCACTTCACGCCGGAGCTCTTCGCCGCCCTGGATGCGGCGGGCATCGAGCGCCATTTCGTGACACTTCATGTCGGCGCCGGCACCTTCCTGCCGGTGAAGGCGGAAGACACCGAGGCGCACAGGATGCACGCGGAATGGGGCGAGGTGGACGTCGAGACCGCAGCCGCGCTCAACGCCGTGCGGGCGCGCGGCGGGCGCATCGTCGCCGTCGGGACGACATCGCTGCGCCTCCTGGAGAGTGCCGCCATGGAGACGGGGGAGCTTGCCGGCTGGTCCGGCGAGACGGACATCTTCATTACGCCGGGCTACCGCTTCCGCGCGGTCGACATCCTGATGACGAACTTCCATCTGCCCCGCTCGACACTTTTCATGTTGGTTTCGGCCTTCAGCGGCCTGGAGACGATGAAGGCGGCCTACCGGCATGCCATCGATGAGGGCTACCGCTTCTATTCCTACGGCGATGCCAGCCTGCTTTTCAGGGACGACAGGTGAGCGAGACATTCACATTCCGCGTGCTGGCCGAGGACGGCGCGGCCCGGCGCGGCGAGATTTCCATGCCGCGCGGCACGGTGCGCACCCCAGCCTTCATGCCGGTGGGCACCGGCGGCACGGTCAAGGCCATGTATATGGATCAGGTGCGGGCGCTCGACAGCGACATCATCCTGGGCAACACCTATCACCTGATGCTGAGGCCCGGCGCGGAGCGGGTGGCCCGGCTCGGCGGGCTGCACGACTTCGCCCGCTGGCCCTATCCGATCCTGACCGATTCCGGCGGCTTCCAGGTCATGTCGCTCGCCGCGCTTAGAAAGGTGCGGGAGAAAGGTGTGACCTTCCGCTCGCATGTGGACGGGCAGGTCTTCGAAATGTCGCCGGAACGCTCCATCGAAATCCAGGGCCTGCTCGATTCGGACATCCAGATGCAGCTCGACGAGTGCGTGCGCCTGCCCGCGCCGCGCGACGAGGTGGAGCGTGCCATGGAGCTTTCGCTGCGCTGGGCCGAGCGCTGCAAGGCGGCCTTCGGCGTCCAGCCGGGCAAGGCGATGTTCGGCATCGTCCAGGGCGGCGTCGACCTGCGCCTCAGGGCGCGCTCGGCGTCGGCGCTTTCTGCCATGGATCTCAAAGGCTATGCGGTGGGCGGGCTTGCCGTCGGCGAGCCGCAGGAAACGATGCTCGAGATTCTCGAGGCGACATGCCCGGCGCTACCGGCGAACAAGCCGCGCTATCTGATGGGCGTGGGCACGCCCGACGATATCCTGAAGTCGGTGGCGCGCGGTATCGACATGTTCGACTGCGTGATGCCGACCAGGGCAGGGCGTCATGGCCTCGCCTATACGCGGCGTGGCAAGGTCAATCTGAAGAATGCGCGCCATGCCGATGACCCGCGCCCGCTGGACGAGGAAAGCGACTGCGCGGCAGCGCGCGACTATTCCCGTGCCTATCTTCACCACCTGGTGAAGTCCGGCGAAGCGCTGGGCGCCATGCTGCTCACCTGGAACAATCTCGCCTATTACCAAAGTCTCATGGCCGATATACGGGCGGCGATCGAAGCGGGGCGGCTGTCCGAGCGCGCCGCGGAAATCCAGGATGAATGGGCGCGCGGCGATTTGCCGGCTTTGTAGAAGTGGAGGCGCGGCGTCTCCCTGACTTCGAAACCTGAAGCACTGCTGCACGCCCCTTTCCCGGATTTTCGTTTCTGCTATAAAAAAGAAAAACGAAAGCCGGGAAGACATGTTTCTCGCCCCACGCCATGAGGAAATCCTTCAACTCGCCAAGGAGTACGGGCGCGTCGTGGTCGACGATCTGGCCGAGCGTTTTCGGGTCACGCCGCAGACGATCCGCAAGGATCTCAACGACCTGTGCGAACAGAGGCTGTTGACACGCATCCACGGCGGGGCGCTCCTGCCCTCGGGCGTCGAGAACATGGAATACGAGGCGCGGCGCGAGCTTGCGGCCGAAGAAAAGCGTGCAATCGGCCGCGCCGCCGCCGGACTCATCCCCGACAAGGCATCCCTCTTCATCAATATCGGGACCACCACCGAGGCTGTCAGCGATGCGCTCCTCGACCACAGCGATCTTATGGTGATTACAAATAACATCAATGTTGCCAACAGGATGCGAGTCTATCCCGCTTTTGAGGTGATCATCGCCAGCGGTGTCGTGCGCGGTTCCGACGGCGGCATCGTGGGCGAGGCGGCGGTCGATTTCATTCGCCAGTTCAAGGTGGACTACGCGGTGATCGGCGTTTCGGCGATCGATGAGGATGGAGCGCTCTTTGATTTCGATTTCCGCGAGGTGAAGGTCGCCCAGGCCATCATCGCCAACGCGCGCCATGTCATCCTGGTCTCTGATTCCACCAAGTTCGAACGCAGTGCGCCGGTGCGCATCGGCCATGTTTCGCAGGTCCACACCTTCATCACCGACCGCTGTCCAAGCACGGCCTTTCGAGAGATCTGCCGCGATGCCGGCGTGCGCCTCCTCGAGGCCTTCCCCTGACGGGCGCTGTATTCCTTTGACATTCGCAATATTTTCGTTTTAGTTTCGCTTTTACGGGAGGCATGACGCTCGTTTCGGGAGGATTCATTGGACGACAGTCCGGTCCACGACCTGTTCGTCATCGGCGGGGGCATAAACGGCTGCGGCATCGCCAGGGATGCCGCGGGGCGCGGCTATTCGGTCGCGCTCGCCGAGATGAAGGATCTGGGCAGCGGCACCTCGTCCGCCTCCACCAAGCTCATCCATGGCGGCCTGCGCTATCTGGAATATTACGAGTTCCGCCTTGTGCGCGAGGCGCTGATGGAGCGCGAGGTTCTGTGGCGCAATGCACCGCACATCATCTGGCCGATGCGCTTCATCCTGCCCCTGCACAAGGGCCTGCGCCCCGGCTGGCTCATCCGCCTCGGCCTTTTCCTGTATGACCATATCGGCGGACGAAAGCTCCTGCCGCCCACACGCACGCTCGACCTGCGCAGCGACCCCGCCGGCAAGGCGCTCAGGGCGAACTATCGGCGCGCCTTTGAATATTCCGACTGCTGGGTCAACGACGCGCGGCTGGTCGTCCTGAACGCCATGGACGCAAAGGAGAAGGGGGCGGAGATCCGCACGCGCACGAAGGTTGTCGGAGCGCGTGCCGAAGAAGGGATATGGTGCCTCACGTTGCGCGACCTGAAAACTGGGGCGCAGGAGGAAGTACGCGCCAGGATGGTGATCAACGCGGCCGGCCCTTGGGTCGACGAGGTGATTTCCGGCGCCCTCGGACGCAACACGGCGCACAATGTGCGCCTCGTGAAAGGCAGCCATGTCGTCATCCCTCGCAAGTTCGACGACCCGCGTGCCTTCTTCTTCCAGAACGCCGACGGGCGCATCTTCTTCGCCATTCCCTATGAGGAAGAGTTCACGCTGATCGGCACCACCGACCAGGATTTCGAGGGCGACCCCGCAGACGCCGAGATAAGCAAGGCGGAGATCGACTATCTCTGCGCGGCCGCCAGCGAATATTTCGCCGAGCCGGTGTCGCCCGCCGACATCGTCTGGAGCTTCGCCGGCGTGCGGCCGCTGTTCGATGACGGCGCCAGCAAGGCTCAGGAGGCCACGCGCGATTATGTGCTGAAGACCGACAGGGCGGCGGGCGCCCCCGTGCTGCATGTCTTCGGCGGCAAGATCACTACCTTTCGGCGGCTCGCCGAATCGGCGCTTGACGAGATCGCAGAGGTTCTGGGTGCGCGGGGCAGCCCGTGGACGGCCGATGCGCCGCTGCCTGGCGGCGGTTTCGCCGTGACGGCGTTCGACGATCATGTCGCGGAGTTGCTGCGTGCATATCCCTTCCTCGAGGGTCGCCACGCCCGCCGTCTCGCCCGGCTGTACGGAACGCTGGCGCGTGATATTCTGGAGCAAGCGGCGGGGCCGGGTGATCTCGGCCGTCATTTCGGCGCGGACGTCTTCGAGGCGGAATTGCGCTATCTCGCAGCGCGCGAATGGGCGCGCACCGGCGAGGATGTGCTGTGGCGGCGCACCAAGCGCGGGCTGCGGCTAACACGCGAGGAGGCCGAGGCGGTGGACGCTTTCATGCGCGATCTCGGTGCCGTGCGAACGGAGGAAACGCGCGCGGCGGCCCCGCGAAGGCGCGCAAGCAGGGGAGGAAAACGTCGTGCTGGAGCTTCGTGACGTCTCCAAGACCGTCTCGGGCGAGCGGCACATCAGCGATGTCTCGCTCGCGCTGGAGGCTGGCTCGCTGAACGTGCTTCTCGGTCCCACGCTTGCCGGCAAGACGAGCTTGATGCGGCTGATGGCGGGGCTCGACCAACCGACAGCGGGAACGGTGCACATGGACGGCGCCGATGTCACCGGCGTGCCGGTGCAGAGGCGCAGCGTGGCCATGGTCTACCAGCAGTTCATCAACTACCCGTCCATGACGGTCTACGAGAACATCGCCTCGCCGCTGCGCGTCGCCGGCACCGAGCGCGCGACGCTCGACCGCAAGGTCCGCGAAGCCGCGGAGATGTTGCGGCTCACGCCCTATCTCGACCGGCAGCCGCTCGAGCTTTCCGGCGGTCAGCAGCAGCGCACCGCGCTTGCCCGCGCCATCGTCAAGAACGCCCGTCTCGTGCTTCTCGACGAGCCGCTCGCCAATCTCGACTACAAGCTGCGCGAGGAGTTGCGTGCCGAGTTGCCGCGCATCTTCGCCGAGTCCGGCGCCATCTTCGTGTACGCGACCACCGAGCCGAGCGAGGCCCTGCTGCTCGGTGGCAAGACGGCGACCTTGAGCGAGGGCCGCGTAACCCAGTTCGGGCCCACGATCGAGGTGTTCCGCAACCCGGCCGATCTGCTGACGGCGCGGACCTTCTCGGATCCGCCGCTCAACACGATCGAGGTGGAAAAGAAACAGAGCCGGTTCCTGCTCGACGGCGTCGGTGGACTGCCGGTCCCGCCGGCGCTGTCGGACCTGCGTGACGCGGTCTACACGCTGGGCTTTCGCCCACACCACCTTTCGCTGGAACCGCGCGGACAGGGCGCCATAGCGCTCGATGCGCGCGTGACGGTGACGGAGATCACCGGCTCGGAAAGCTTCGTCCACCTAGACTACGCCGGCAATCCGTGGGTGATGCTGGAGGAAGGCGTGCACCGCGCGAGCGGTGGCGAAAAACTTACGGTCTATCTCGATACGCGGCATCTGCTCGTCTTTGACGCCTCCGGGCGCAGCGCCGCGACCCATCGCGCGAGGGCCGCATGAGGAGGATCGGATGGCACGGCTGACACTGAAGGACATCCGTCATTCCTACACGCCCAACCCGGCGAGCGATGCCGACTACGCGCTGAAAAGGGTGGACCACGTCTTCGAGGATGGCGGCGCCTATGCGCTGCTCGGCCCGTCCGGCTGCGGCAAGACCACGCTGCTCAACATCATTTCCGGCATTCTCAGGCCGAGCGAGGGCGAAATCCACTTCGACACCTTGGATGTGACCGATCTGCCGACGGAAGCGCGCAACATCGCCCAGGTCTTCCAGTTCCCGGTCGTCTACGACACGATGACCGTCTACGACAATCTCGCCTTTCCGCTGCGCAACAGGCGCGTTCCGGAGGACGTGGTGGACCGCCGCGTGCGCGAGATCCTGGCCATGACCGGCCTGGAGGAGCGGGCAAAGCGCCGCGCCAAGGGGCTGACGGCGGACGACAAGCAGAAGATCTCGCTGGGTCGCGGCCTGGCGCGCCCTGATGTCAACGCCATCCTGTTCGACGAGCCTCTGACCGTCATCGATCCGCACATGAAGTGGACGCTGCGCACGCAGCTCAAGGAACTGCATCGCCGCTTCGGGCGCACCATGGTCTACGTCACGCACGACCAGACGGAGGCGCTTACCTTCGCCGATACGGTCGTGGTCATGTATGAGGGCGAAATCGTCCAGATCGGCACGCCGGAGGAACTGTTCGAACATCCACGCCACACCTTTGTCGGCTATTTCATAGGCTCGCCGGGGATGAACCTGCTTCCGGCCGAATTTGATGGCGCCACGGTCCGGGTGGGCGGCCGGCCGGTGGCGCTGCCCGGCACCCCGCAGCGGCCGTCGGGCGAACGCATCGAACTCGGCATCCGGCCCGAGTTCGTCCGGCTCGGCCGCGAGGGTATGCCGGTATCCATCACCAAGGTGGAGGACATCGGCCGCCGGAAGATCGTTCATGCCAGCCTCGAGGGCGAGACGATCGCCGCCATCGTCAAGGAGGATATGGAGATCCCGGCCGAGCCGCATGTCGTCTTCGATCCGGCGCATCTCAATCTCTATGCCGATTCCTGGCGCGTGGAACTGGAGGACCGTCCATGAAGACCTGGAACAACAGGGCCTGGTTCATGGTGCTGCCGGTCCTGGCGCTGGTGGCGTTCAACGCCGTCATCCCGCTGATGACGGTCGTCAACTACTCGGTGCAGGAGACCTTCGGCAACAACGTCTTCTTCTTCGAGGGCGTGCGCTGGTACGAGGAGGTGCTGGCCTCTCCCCGCTTCCACGCCGCCCTTTCCAGACAGTTCCTGTTCACCTTCTTGATTCTCGCCATCGAGATTCCGCTGGGCGTCGCCGTCGCGCTCGCCATGCCGCGTTCCGGCCCTTGGGTGTCGGTCTGCCTTGTGTTCATGGCGCTGCCGCTCCTGATCCCGTGGAACGTCGTGGGCGCCATGTGGAATATCTTCGCGCTGCCTGAGATCGGGCTGCTCGGTTACTCCGTCAATGCGCTTGGCATCAACTACAATTTCACCCAGCAGCCGCTCTCGGCGTGGATCACCGTCGTGCTGATGGACGTCTGGCACTGGACGTCCCTGGTCGTGTTGCTCGCCTATGCCGGGCTGCGCTCGATCCCCGACGCCTACTACCAGGCTGCCAAGATCGACGGCGCCTCGCGGCTCGCCGTCTTCCGCTACATACAGCTTCCCAAGATGAACCGGGTGCTCACCATCGCCGTGCTGCTGCGCTTCATCGACTCCTTCATGATCTACACCGAGCCCTTCGTCCTGACCGGCGGCGGACCGGGCAACGCGACCACCTTCTTGTCCATCGACCTGGTGAAGGCGGCCCTTGGCGAGTTCAACCTGGGCATCGCCGCGGCGATGAGCATCATCTACTTCCTGATGACGCTGCTCGTCTGCTGGGTCTTCTACACCGCCATGACCAACTATGACGCGGAGCGCTGAGATGTCCCAGGCAAAGCAGGATACGGCACGCGACCGCACCATGCTTCTGCGCACCCGCCCCGGAGACAAGTCCGTCGATCGCGCTGAAACCCACGCGCCGGCGGCAAGTACCCGGCGACGTTCGGGGAGGCGGCGCGCGTTCTGGTGGGTTGTGCCCACGCTCTACATCATCTTTTTGATGCTGCCGATCTATTGGCTTCTCAACATGTCGTTCAAGACGACCAACGAGATCCTCGGCGGATTCAGCTTGTGGCCCCGGAACTTCACGCTGGCGAGCTATCAGGAGATCCTCACCAATCCCGTCTGGTACAATGGCTACATAAGCTCCATCAGCTATGTGCTCATAAACACGGTCATCTCCGTCACGGCAGCGCTCCCGGCCGCTTACGCCTTCTCGCGCTACCGTTTCCTGGGCGACAAGCACCTTTTCTTCTGGCTGCTCACCAACCGCATGGCACCGCCGGCGATTTTTGCGCTGCCCTTCTATCAGCTCTATTCGGCGATCGGCCTGTTCGACACGCCCTGGGCCGTGGCGCTGGCGCACTGTCTGTTCAACATCCCGCTGGCAGTGTGGATCCTGGAGGGTTTCATGTCCGGCGTGCCGAAGGAGATCGACGAGACGGCCTATATCGACGGTTACTCCTGGCCGCGCTTCTTCGTGAAGATCTTCATGCCGCTCATCGCTTCCGGGATCGGTGTCACCGCGTTCTTCTGCTTCATGTTCTCCTGGGTTGAGCTGCTACTGGCCAAGACGCTGACGTCGGTTGCCGCCAAGCCCATCGCAGCGGTCATGACGCGCACGGCAAGCACGTCCGGATATGAACTCGGGCTGCTGGCGGCCGCCGGCGTTCTCACGATCATCCCGGGCGCGGTCGTGATCTACTTCGTGCGCAACTACATCGCAAAGGGCTTCGCCCTCGGGCGTGTCTGAAAGGAGTTGGATTGGTGGAGCTGGAAGACTGAGATGATGGTGCTCCTTCGCATCGGTCTTTCCATTCGGCCGAACACAGTCGGGAGCGATCTGCTCTGGCAGGGAGGAAGGTAATGGATCTCACATGGATGGCCTGGACCTGGCAGACGGCGATCTTCTTCGCCATGATCGCCCTCATGCTCCTCGGCATGATGGTCTGGGAATATGTCTCGCCTGGAGGGGCTCCGCGCGTCGGGGTCTTGCGCTTCGAGACGACGCGCGGCGATCGGCTTTTTATATCGCTTCTCGCCACCGCCTACATCCATCTGGGCTGGCTGGCCCTTACCGACGTTTCGCTCTGGGGCGCCACGATTGTTTCGATCGTCTTCGCAGTCGCCGTCTTCCGCTGGGTGTGAGGAGGACGGCCATGAATCGCTTGCGGCACATGGAGAACCGGTACCGATCCGGACCGTGGCCGCTGGCGCTACCGGCGAGCACCGCGCGCCTCCCGCGCGAGGGCGGGGCGCTTGCCACATACGACGTCCGTAGGAGAACTTTTTGTTGGGAGGAATGAGAATGAAATCGCATTTGAAGGTATCGGTGGCAGCCTTTGCCCTGCTTGGCTTTTCGGGCCAGGCCTGGGCGGACATGGCGGCCGCGGAGAGGTGGATCGACGAGGAGTTCCAGCCTTCTGTCTTGAGCCGGGAGGAGCAACTCGCCGAGATGGAGTGGTTCATCCAGGCGGCGGAGCCCTTCCAGGGAATGGAGATCAACGTGCTGTCGGAGACGATCCCGACGCACAGCTATGAATCGGAGGTTCTTACCAAGGCTTTCGAGGAGATCACCGGCATCACGGTCAACCACCAGCTCCTCGGCGAAGGCGAGGTCGTGCAGGCGGTGCAGACGCAGATGCAGACCAACCGCAACCTCTATGATGCCTATGTCAACGATTCTGACCTGATCGGCACGCATTCGCGTTTGCAGAGCGCGGTCAACCTGACCGACTGGATGGAAGGCGAGGGCGCCGACGTCACCAATCCGGGCCTCGATATTGAGGACTTCATCGGCATCTCGTTCACCACCGGCCCGGACGGCAAGGTCTGGCAGCTGCCAGACCAGCAGTTCGCCAACCTCTATTGGTACCGCAAGGACTGGTTCGACCGGCCGGAGCTGCAGGAGCAGTTCAAGGAGATCTACGGCTACGATCTCGGCGTTCCGGTCAACTGGTCGGCCTATGAGGACATCGCCGAGTTCTTCACCGAGCACGTGAAGGAGATCGACGGTGTGCGTGTCTATGGCCACATGGACTACGGCAAGCGTGCGCCCGATCTCGGCTGGCGCATGACCGACGCTTGGCTCTCCATGGCCGGCACCGGCGACAAGGGTCTGCCGAACGGCCGGCCGGTCGACGAGTGGGGCATACGCATGGAGGAAGGCTCCTGCAACCCCGCCGGCGCTTCCGTCGAACGCGGCGGTGCGGCGAACGGTCCGGCGGCGGTCTACGCGATTGCCAAGTGGGACGAATGGCTGCGCGAATACGCGCCTCCAGGAGCCGCCAGCCTCGACTTCTATCAATCGCTGCCCGCGCTCAGCCAGGGCAACGTGGCCCAGCAGATCTTCTGGTACACCGCCTTCACCGCCGACATGGTGAAGCCCCAGAGCGAGGGCAACAATACGGTCGACGAGGAGGGCAATCCGCTCTGGCGCATGGCGCCGTCCCCGCATGGGCCCTATTGGGAAGAGGGAATGAAGATCGGCTATCAGGATGCAGGCTCCTGGACGCTCTTCAACTCCACGCCCGTCGACCGGCGCAAGGCGGCCTGGCTCTACGCCCAGTTCGTCACCTCCAAGACGGTGGACACCAAGAAGAGCCATGTCGGTCTCACCATCATCCGGGATTCGACCATCAACCACGAATCCTTTACCGAGCGCGCGCCGAAGCTCGGCGGCCTGGTCGAGTTCTACCGCTCGCCCGACCGTGTGATGTGGACGCCGACCGGCGTCAACGTGCCGGATTATCCGAAGCTGGCGCAGATCTGGTGGCAGCAGATCGGTGATGTGAATTCCGGTGCCTTCACACCGCAGGAGGCAATGGATCGCCTGGCCTTGGAGATGGACCAGACCATGGCGCGCATGCAGCAGGCCGACGAACAGGCCGACATCTATGGCGGCTGTGGTCCGCGCCTCAACGAGCCGCAGGACGCCGAACACTGGCTTTCCCAGCCCGGCGCGCCGAAGCCGAAGCTCGAGAACGAAAAGCCTCAGGGCGAGACCATCGCCTATGAGGAGATCGTCAAGCGCTGGCAGTAGCCATTGCTGCCTTGATACCATGCAACGATCCGTGAAGGCGGCGACGGCCGCCTTCACTTCGCGATGAAGAGTTTGGAGGAAGGCATGAGCGGGTTCGTCTTGGCCATCGACCAGGGAACGACGTCGAGCCGGGCCATTGTCTTCGATGACAAGATGCAGGCCGTGGGTACGGGCCAGCAGGAGTTCCCGCAGCACTATCCGGCCTCGGGCTGGGTCGAGCACGACCCGGAGGACATCTGGACGAGCGTCGTGGCGACGGTGAAAGCCGCACTGGCCGATGCGGGACTCGAGGCAAGCGATATCGCCGCCATCGGCATCACCAACCAGCGCGAGACGGTGGTGCTTTGGGACCGCGAAACCGGCAAGCCCGTGCACAACGCCATCGTCTGGCAGGACAGGCGAACCGCCTTCCTGTGCGAGAAGCTGAAGGGCGAGGGGCTGGAGGAGACCTTCACGGCAAGAACCGGCCTTCTGCTCGACCCCTATTTCTCCGGGACGAAATTCGCCTGGCTTCTGGAAAACGTGGACAGCGCGCGCCAGCGCGCGGAGCGTGGCGAACTCCTGGCCGGGACGATCGACACCTTTCTCATCTGGCGGCTGACCGGCGGGCGCGCGCATGTGACCGATGCGACGAATGCCTCGCGTACGCTGCTTTACGATATCGGCAAGAACGCGTGGGACGATGAACTGCTTTCGATCCTCGGCGTGCCGCGCGCGCTCCTGCCCGAGGTCAAGGATACGGCCGACGATTTCGGCGTGACCGACAAGACGCTGTTCGGCGCCGAAATACCCATCCTGGGCGTTGCCGGCGACCAGCAGGCGGCGACCATCGGCCAAGCCTGCTTTGAGCCGGGCATGCTGAAATCAACTTACGGCACCGGCTGCTTCGCCGTGCTGAACACGGGCGACACGCTCGTGCACTCGAAGAACCGTCTGCTTTCGACCATCGCCTACCGCCTCGACGGCAAGACGACCTACGCGCTGGAGGGCTCGATCTTCGTCGCCGGCGCGGCCGTCCAATGGCTGCGCGACGGCTTGAAGGTCATCGAGACGGCCGCCGATTCCGGCACGCTGGCCGACGCGGCCGACCCCACCCAGGACGTCTATCTCGTACCGGCCTTCGTCGGTCTCGGTGCGCCGCACTGGGACGCCGAGGCGCGCGGGGCGATTTTCGGGCTCACCCGCAACACCGGTCCCGCCGAATTCGCCCGCGCCGCGCTGGAGTCGGTCGTCTTCCAGACGCGCGACCTGCTCGAGGCCATGCGTAAGGACTGGCCGGACGGGGCGGAGACCAAGGTCCTGCGCGTCGACGGCGGCATGGTCGCGAGCGACTGGACCATGCAGTGCCTGGCCGACATCCTCGACGCGCCGGTCGACCGGCCGACGGTGCTGGAAACCACCGCGCTCGGGGCAGCCTGGCTCGCCGGCTCGCGTGCGGGTGTTTGGCCGGGAATGGATGCTTTCGCGGAGCGCTGGGCGCTCGACCGCCAATTCACGCCGCGGATGGACGAGGCGGTGCGCGAACGCAAGCTGAAGGGCTGGCGCGATGCCGTGCGCCGCACGCTGACGCGCGGGGAATGAGGGCGCGCGCAAGTCTCCAGCTTTTCCGTATGGCTGATTAAACGCGGCAGCACCCACCGCCGCTATCTCTCCCCAAACACCCGCGCGAAGATCGTGTCCACGTGCTTGGTGTGGTAGCCGAGATCGAATTTCTCGCGGATTTCGTCCTCCGAAAGTGCGGCGCGCACCTCCTTGTCGGCGAGCAGCTCTTCCAGGAAATCGGCGCCTTGTTCCCAGACCTTCATGGCGTTGCGCTGCACTAGCCGGTAAGCATCCTCGCGGCTGACGCCCGCCTGGGTGAGCGCCAAAAGCACGCGCTGCGAGTGCACGAGCCCGCGAAAACGGTGGAGGTTCTTCTCCATGGCGTCCGGATAGACGACGAGCTTTTCCATCATGCCGGTGAGGCGGGCGAGCGCGAAGTCGAGCGTCACCGTGGCGTCCGGGCCGATCATGCGCTCCACGGAAGAGTGGGAGATGTCGCGCTCGTGCCACAGCGCCACGTTTTCAAGCGCCGGCACGGCATAGGCGCGCACCATGCGGGCGAGCCCGGTAAGATTTTCCGAAAGCACCGGGTTGCGCTTGTGTGGCATGGCGGAAGAGCCTTTCTGGCCCGGCGAGAAGTACTCCTCCGCCTCCAGCACCTCCGTGCGCTGCAGGTGCCTGACCTCGACAGCCAACCGCTCGATCGAGGAGGCGATGACGGCGAGCGTAGCGAAGAACATGGCGTGCCGGTCGCGCGGGATGACCTGGGTGGAGACGGGTTCCGGCTTCAGGCCCATCTTCTCGGCAACATGCGCCTCGACGCGCGGATCGATGTTGGCGAAGGTGCCGATGGCCCCGGAAATGGCGCAGGTGGCGACTTCCTCGCGCGCGTTGACGAGCCGCGCGCGGCAGCGGTCGAACTCCGCATAGGCCTGCGCCAGCTTCAGCCCGAAGGTTGTCGGCTCGGCATGGATGCCATGGCTGCGGCCGATGGTGATGGTGTCCTTGTGCTCGTAGGCGCGTTTCTTAAGCGCCGTCAGAAGGGTGTCCATATCGGCCAGAAGGATGTCGGCCGCACGCACGAGCTGGACGTTGAAGCAGGTGTCGAGCACGTCGGAGGAGGTCATGCCCTGGTGCACGAAGCGCGCGTCGGGGCCGACGATTTCGGCCAGATGCGTCAGAAAGGCGATGACGTCGTGCTTGGTCTCGCGCTCGATTTCGTCGATGCGGTCGATGTCGAAGTCGGCCTTGCCGCCTTTCTCCCAGATCGTCCGCGCCGCTTCCTTGGGCACGATGCCGAGCTCGGCCATTGCATCAGCGGCGTGTGCCTCGATCTCGAACCAGATGCGGAACTTCGTTTCGGGCGACCAGATGGCGGCCATCTCGGGCCGCGAATAGCGCGGGATCATCGTCTGCCTGTCCTGTAAGAAAAGTCGTTGGCGGTGGTAGCAGACGGGTCGCCCAAGTCAACGCGGGCGGAGGGCAAACCACAGGCTGAAGGCCAAAAGGGCGGCCAGGCCATAGGGAAAATAGAGCCGCACACCGATCACGGCGAATTCATAGAGCCCCACCAGGACCGTGTAGAACAGCCAGATTCCCACCAGGTGGACGGGATGCCCGTGCCAGGACGCGGCATCCAGCACGGACTGAAGCGCGAAGACGAACCCCGTCGCTCCAAGCGTTGCGGAACCGAGCAGGAGGAGGAAGGTGAAGAAGCGCCGAATGCGCCCGCCGCCGCGCGCGGCCGGTCGGGCGAAGAAAAGGGCGGCCGGAAAGGCGATCAGGGCGCCGAGCGCGAAACGTTCGGAAACCGCCGCCGCCCGTGCCAAATCCGCCCAGTGGCTCAGGCCGAGAAGGGCGCTCGCGCCGGCGGCCGCGCTCCAGAAAAGCGCGCCGAGAAACGCCAGGCGCAAGGGCCGGGTGCGGCCGTTCGCGGCTGCCGGGGACGTGGATTGGCGCAAGCCTATTGCCGCCCCGTCACGGCAATGAAGCGGTGGTCCGGACCCTCGAAGCCGTACCGGCGAACGGCGACGAGCACGGCGAAGGCGGGCTGCGCCTCCGGCGGATAATAGGTCTGGACGCCGGCAAGCCGGTAGTCGAGCGGGCAGCCGCGGCTTTCGGGCACGCTTTCGTCCTCGTGGACGAGCGTGGTCTCTTCGCCCGCCGAGGTCCCCACGCGCAGCAGGCGAAAACCGAAGATCCGCTCACCCAGATTCCGGCAGGTTTCGGGGTATTCGACGGCCAGTTCCTCCAAGCGGAATTCGAGCGGGTCGTCGAACGGCGGGAAGATGGGGCGCGGGTTGACAAGCATGCGGTGCGGATCGGTCGAAAGCTCCGTGACCGCATTCCAGCCGGCGGTAAAACCGGCATTTTCCTTCAAGACATCGTCGGAAACGACATCCTGGCCCTGGTTTTTGGCCTCCGCGCGTGCGTCCTCCACGGTGGCCTGCTCATCATCGAGGCGCACGCGCACCGGCGTGCCGGGAAGGAAGGTGTCGGTTCCGGTATCGATGTAGTAGCGGTTGGCATAGGGGAAGCCGGAACCGTCCTGAACGCCGTACTCCTCGAAGGCAAAGACGCCGCCGTCGGGGCTGAAGCCGAGAATGTCCACCTTCGCCGTGTCGCCCGCATGGGCGACGGACAGGACGCACAGGAAGGCGGCGAGGATCGCGGTAAGGCGCGGGATGGACATGGCGAGCTTCCTTCTGTTGCTCATCGGCTTATACCGTGACTCGCCGGACTGTGCGAACGGCGCAGTCGCGGTCACCTCCGGCGCTGCGACCAGACCGGCACCGGGTCGTCCGCCGCCGTCTCGGCAAGGAACACCCCGCGCGCGACGGCCCGGCTCATGACCGCCGCTGCAGCAGCGTGCAATTCGACGATGGAGGCCGGATCGGGCTCCATGTCCCTGTGGCCGGTGGCGAGGGCGAAGACCAGATCTCCGTCAAGCGGCGTGTGAGCGGGCCAGATGGCGCGGGCGATCCCGTCATGGGCGGCGATCGCCAGCCGCCTGGCCGCGGCCTTGGTGAGCTTCGCATCGGTGGCGATCACGCCGATCGTCGTATTTGTGCCGGGGGACGGCGCGTTGAATTTGGTGGTGACCTCGCGGACATCCTCCGGAAACGGGGAGGGCAGGCCAAGGCCGCCGAACTCCGCGCCGATCTCGAAGGGGGCGGCCCAGAAATGGGCGGTGTCGCCGACGGTGACGGAGCCGACCGCGTTGACCGCCACCAGCGCGCCCACCGTCGCACCGTTTTTAAGGATGCAGGACGCCGAGCCCAGCCCGCCCTTGAGCCCCGCCGTCATCGCGCCGGTTCCGGCACCGTGCGAGCCGAGCGCGAAATCCGCCTGCGCCGTCTCGGTCGCCGTGTAGCCGAGCTCGCGATAGGGCGGGAAGCGCCCCCAATCCTTGTCGCCGCCGTTGGCGAGGTCGAACAGGATCGCCGCCGGCACGATGGGCACGCGGTGGCCCGCGACGGCAAAGCCCCGGCCCATCTCGCGCAGCGCCGCCTGCGCGCCGGAAGCCGCGTCCAGCCCGAAGGCCGAGCCGCCCGATAGCACCACCGCATCCACCCCTTCGACCAGATTGTGCGGGGCCAGAAGATCGGTCTCGCGCGTGCCGGGCGCGCCGCCGAGCACCTGCACGCCGGCCACCGCCGGCACGTCGCAGACGACTGCAGATACGCCCGATTTCAGCCGGGCGTCGCCGTTGTTGCCCACACGCAGCCCTTCGACGTCGGTGATCAGGTTCCGCGGTCCGGCCTTGAACACTACTATTCGACCTCCACGAATCTCTCGCCATCATAACGAAAAAGACCGTAAAGGCTGCGTGCCAGGTCGCCCTTTTCGTTAAAGCGCACCACGCCCAGCGCGGTGTCGAAGGCGAAGTTTTCCAAAACCTCCACCACCGGCACTTCATCGACCGCCGCCACCCGCGCCGCCCCAGTGGCAAGCTCGAGCGCCGCATGGCCGGGAATGACATAGCCTTCCGGTTCGACGCCGGCCTCCCGCAGGGCCTCCAGCACCGTGGGCGAGGCGAAGACCTCCCAGCGCGGCAGGCCCACCATCAGAACGCCCTCGGTAAGCGGCACCTCGCCGTCTTCCGCCCGCAGGGCCTCGCCGCCGGCGAGGACCACATCGTAGTCGAGATTCACCGCATCGCGCGCCATGATCGCGATATCGGCCCGGTCGCCGCCCACGAAGACATGCGTCGCGCCGGCGCGCCTGAGCCGGCCGACGAGGCCGATCTGGTTATCCATCTGGGGACGAAACGTATCGATGAAGACCGGCTGCAGGCCGGCGAGCTCGGCCTCCGCGCGCAGGTTCTCCGCCAGCTCGCGGCCGTAGATCGTGCCGTCGTCGACGATGGCGAACAGTTCGTCGCGCCAGCGCTGTGTGAGGATCGTCGCCACCGCTTCGCGTTCGGCGTCGTCGCGGGGGGCGAGTCGGTAGACGGGCCAACCGGTGCGTACCTTGCCATCGGTCAGGCTGCCGGTCCGCACCGGCGTCACCACAGGAATCCGGGCCTCTTTCAAGATGGGCATCGCCGCCTCGACGGCGGTCGTGCAAAGAAAGCCGATGACGATTTCGGCACCGGCCTCGACCAGTTGTCGCGCCGCTTCTGCGCCGCCTTCGGGAGTGCATCGGTCATCGGCTTCCACCAGTTGTACCGCCTCGTCGCCCTGCGCTGCCGTGCGTGCGCCCTCGGCCCACTGCGTGCCCAGTTCCGCGAAATCGCCGCTCAGGGGGGCGGCGAGGCCGATGGTGAAATCCTGCGCCCGGGCGGGAAAGAGGCCCACAAGCACCAGAACGGGCAGGGCGGCGATGGCGAGGCGCATGCGCAACAGGATCAAAATCCTCAACTGAACCATGGATTTCCGTCCCGGCACTGGTAAATGGTGGCGGCAGCGGGCGCAACACGCTAATGAGGCGCCGCCGGCCGGCCCGCTTGTAACAGAGGGGCCGAAACCTATCTGTAACGGGGCGACAGGAATTGTTTGTGCTGAAGACCAACGACATTGCACCGCAGGACTACCGAGACGCGATGGCCCGCTTTGCCGGTGCTGTGCATGTGGTCACAACGGATGGCAGGGCGGGAAGGCGCGGCGTGACGGCCATCGCCGCCTGTTCGGTCTCCGACAACCCGCCGACGGTGCTGGTCTGTCTCAACCGCGAAAACCCGAACAACGACGCCTTCCTCCAGAATGGCGTGTTCGCCCTGAACACGCTCTCCTCGGAGCAGCAGCCGCTCGCCGATGCCTTTTCGGGTCTCACCGGACTGCCGCCGGAGGAGCGTTTCGCGCTCGGCGACTGGGAGATGCTGTCGAGCGGCGCGCCGGTGCTTGTCGGTGCAATCGCCGCCTTCGACTGCCGGGTGATCGACACGAAGGACCTCGCCACCCACCGTATTTATTTCGGCAAGGTGACAGGGCTGCGCGTGGGCGCTAACCTGCCGCCGCTCCTCTACCATGATCGCGGCTACCGCGTTCTATAGCGAGCCTTTTTCGGAGAGTTCATGTCTGCACGCACCCCGCGCAACGCTCCGCAAACCATTGACGAGACGCTCGAGCTTCTGGCCGAAGCGGATTACGTGGCCGACCGATCGTTGGCGACGGTCCTGTTCCTGAGCCTGAAGATGAAGCGGCCGCTGTTCCTGGAAGGAGAGGCCGGCGTCGGCAAGACCGAGATTGCCAAGGTGCTGGCAAGTGCGCTCGGCCGTCGGCTGATCCGGCTGCAATGTTATGAGGGGCTGGATGTCTCCTCGGCGGTCTATGAGTGGAACTATGCAGCCCAGATGATCGAAATCCGCATGGAGGAGGCTGCCGGCGTCGACGACCGCGAGGCGATGGAGCGCAACGTCTTCTCCGAGCGCCATCTTATCCGCCGACCGGTCATGGAGGCGCTCACCGGCGAGGCGGGGGCCGCACCGGTGTTCCTGATCGACGAGCTCGACCGCACGGACGAGGCCTTCGAGGCTTTCCTTCTGGAGATCCTGTCCGACTATCAGGTGAGCGTGCCCGAACTCGGCACCATCCGCGCCGCCGAGCCGCCCATCGTCATCATCACCACCAATCGCACGCGCGAAATCCACGACGCGCTGAAAAGGCGCTGCCTCTATCATTGGGTGGACTATCCCGATGCCGAGCGCGAGCTGGAAATCGTGCGCCGCAGGGTGCCCGAGGCCAACCAGCGGCTTTCGCGCGAGGTGGTGAGCTATATTCAGAAGCTGCGCGAGATCGACCTCTTCAAGGTCCCGGGCGTGGCCGAATCCATCGACTGGGCGAGCGCGCTCACCGAGCTCGACAAGATTGCCCTCGACCCCGAGACCGTCTCCGACACACTGGGCGTGCTCCTGAAATACCAGGACGACATCGCCCGCCTGCAGGAGGGTGAGGGCGCCAAGATCCTCGAGGAGGTCAAGGCGGAGCTGTCGACGGCGGATTGAGACCATGGCGGATGTGCGAGCGGACGACAATCGTGACGGCGCCGACCCGGAGGGCCGGATCGCCGACAACATCGTCTATTTCGCCCGTACGCTGCGCAAGGCGGGGCTCAGGGTCGGGCCGGGCGCAGTCGCCGACGCGGTGGAGGCCGTCCTGGCGGCCGGCATCGGCACCCGCGAGGATTTTTACTGGACCCTCCATGCCGTCCTCGTGAAGCGCCATGAGGACCACGCCGTCTTCGACGAGGCTTTTCGTCTCTTCTGGCGCTCGCGCGAGCTGATCGAGAAGATGCTGGCCATGCTTTCGCCCGTGGCGCCCGCGCGTGCCGAGAAAGAGCGCCCGCGCGCCGGCGAGACGCGTGCCGGCGAAGCCTTCCTCAACGACGGTCGTCAGGCGCAGGAAGAGAAGGAAGAGATCGAGATTGATGCGCGCCTGACACTCTCGCGCCAGGAGGTGCTGCGCGACAAGGATTTCGCCCAGATGACGGCGGAGGAACTGGCGGCGGCGCGCCAGGCGATCTCCTCACTGGTCCTGCCGCACGATCTCGTCGTTACGCGCCGCTTCCGGCCCGATACCCGCGGAAGCCGCGTCGACCCACGCGCCATGATGCGTTTCGGGCTGCGCACCGGCGGCGACCTGGTATTGCCGCGCTACCGCTCGCCCCGCCGGGTGCATCCGCCCCTTGTCGTCCTGTCGGACATCTCCGGTTCGATGAGCCAGTACACGCGCGTCTTTCTCCACTTCCTGCATGCCCTGACGGAAAAGCGCCGCCGCGTGCACAGCTTCGTCTTCGGCACGCGGCTCACCAATCTCACGCGCCAGCTGCGCCACCGCGATCCCGACGAGGCGCTGGCCGAGTGCGCGGGTGCCGTGCGCGACTGGTCCGGCGGCACGCGCATCGGCGAGGCGCTCGCCACCTTCAATCGCCTATGGTCGCGCCGGGTGCTGGGGCAGGGCGCCACAGTGCTTCTCATCACCGACGGGCTGGAGCGCGACGACATAGAAAGGCTCGCCCGTGAAATGGAGCGGCTGCAGAAATCCTGCCGCCGTCTCATCTGGCTCAACCCGCTCCTGCGATTCGACGGTTTCGAGGCCAGGGCGCGCGGAGTCAGGGCCATGCTCCCGCATGTGGACGAGTTCCGCCCCGTCCACTCGCTTGACGCGTTGTCGGATCTCTGCGCGGCCTTGTCGGCCGCGCCGCGCCGGCGAACACGGCCGGTAGAGGGACTTGGCAATCATCTTGCTGCGTGACCATATTGCCAACAGGGCAACAGGAGGCAAGGCATGCTTAATCAGGCGCAAGGCGAACAGCCGCTCGACCCCCTGACGATCGCTGAGGACTGGATGAAGGCCGGCAGGGACGTGGCCATCGCCACGGTGGTGGAGACCTGGGGCTCCGCACCCCGGCCCGTCGGCAGCCACCTGGTGATCGACACGGAGGGGCATTTTGAAGGCTCGGTGTCCGGCGGCTGCGTCGAAGGGGCCGTCGTGGCGGAAGCGGCCGATGTCCTTGCCGACGGCAGGCCTCGCATGCTGGAATTCGGGGTGGCCGACGAGACGGCCTGGCAGGTCGGCCTGTCCTGCGGCGGCCGCATCAAGGTTTATGTCGAACGGCTGGGCTAATGGATCCTCATTCACTGAAGAAACTGAACGCATGTCGGCGCGAGCGCCGGGCGGCCGTGCTCGTCACCGATCTCGGCGGCGGGCGGGATCGGGTGGTGGTCGAAGGTGACACCGTCGCCGGGTCCCTCGGTGAAGCGGTCGAGAAGGCCTTCCTCTCGGGAAAATCGGCGACCGCGGAGATCGACGGGCAGCAATTCTTTCTCAACGTGCATGTGCCGCCGCCGCGGCTGGTGATGATCGGTGCGGTTCACATCAGCCAGGCTTTGGCGCCGATGGCGCGGATGGCCGGTTTCGACGTGCACATTATCGACCCGCGCACCGCTTTCGCCTCGCCGGAGCGCTTTCCCGATGTGCGGCTCGACGCCGAATGGCCGGAAGAGGCGCTTCAAAAGCGCCCGCTCGATGCCTATTGCGCACTGGCCGCGCTCACCCATGATCCCAAGATCGACGATCCCGCCTTGAAGGCCGCAATTGACGCCGGCTGCTTCTATATCGGCGCGCTGGGCAGCCGTAAAACCCACGCGCGCCGTGTCGAGCGCTTGACCGGCGCTGGGCTTGCTCAAGACTCTATCGAGCGCATCCACGCGCCCATCGGGCTTGCGATCGGTGCGGCGAGCCCGGCGGAAATCGCGGTCGCCGTTCTCGCCGAGGTTATCGCGGCCCTGCGTTCGCGCGGGCTGGAGGCACGTCGGGGCGAGGCGGCATGAGGTTCGGCGCCGTTCCCGTTTGTGAGGCGGAGGGCGCAATCCTCGCCCATGCGACCATGGCGGGGGAGAAGCGGCTGCGCAAGGCGCACCGGCTGACGGCGCAGGATGTTCGCCTATTGGAAGAGGCGGGCGTGCGCGAGGTCATCGCCGCCGTGCTCGCCCCGGACGATCTCGACGAGGATGCAGCTGCCGCACGGATTGCGGCTGCGCTGCGTGTCGCCACCGTCGAGGCGCGTGCGCCGGCGACCGGCCGCGTCAACCTGCATGCGGCCGAGGCGGGCCTGTTCCGGGTCGATAAGCACACTGTCGATGCCGTCAACCGCATCGACCCGGCCATCACGCTTGCCACGCTGGAGCCCTTCGCGGCGGTGGAGGCGGGGCAGATGGTCGCCACGGTCAAGATCATTCCCTTTGCCGTGCCGGAAAACCTGGTGGCCCAGGTCGAGACCGCCTGCGCGGCGGGCGAGGCCTTCTCGGTGCAACCCTTCGTGCCGCGTCGCATCGGTCTCGTGCAGACAGTCCTGCCGGGGGTGAAACCGAGCGTGCTCGACAAGACCGCCCGGATCACAGAGGCGCGGCTTGCGCGCTCGGCGAGCCGGGTGACCGTCGAGGTGCGTCCGCCGCACGAGGAGGAAGGGGTCGCCCGCGCCATTGCCGACCAGGCCCGCGACAGCGACATGGTCTTGGTCTTCGGTGCCTCGGCGGTCTGCGACGAGGACGACGTCATCCCCGCCGCGATCCGCCGCGCCGGCGGCAAGGTCTCGCGCGTCGGCATGCCGGTGGACCCGGGCAACTTGCTGGTGATCGGCAGTCTCGACGGAAAGCCTGTCCTGGGCGCGCCGGGCTGCGCCCGCAGCCCGAAGCCGAACGGATTCGACTGGGTGCTCGACCGGCTCATGGCCGGGCTTGAGGTCACCCATGAGGAGGTCGGCGCCATGGGCGTAGGTGGTCTTCTGGTGGAGATTCCCACACGGCCACAGCCGCGCGAAGTCGCACCGAAACGAACGTCCCCGAAGGTCTGGGCGGTGCTCCTGGCCGCGGGAAGATCGCGGCGGATGGGCATCGGCAACAAGCTCATGGCCGAATTCGACGGCAAGCCGCTGGTACGTCGGGTTGCCGAACAGGTGACCGGGGGCGGGGCGGCCGGTGTTGTCGTCGTGCTCGGTCACGAGGCCGAACGAATCTCCGCAGCACTTTCCGGTCTGACGGTCAAGGAAGTTCAGAATCCGCACTTCAGGTCCGGGCTTGCAAGCTCGCTCAAGGCCGGCATTCGCGCCCTGCCGCCCTCTGCCGCCGGCGCGCTGGTCGTGCTGGGCGACATGCCGGAGGTCACCGCAGAGGACTTCAACCGGCTGTTGGCAGCTTTTTCCAAGGCTGGCGGTGAGGCGATCGTGCGGGCTACCCATGGCGGCAAGCGCGGCAATCCCGTGATCCTGCCACGAACGCTTTTTGCCGAGGTGGAGCGGCTGGAGGGCGATACGGGCGCGCGTCAGATCGTCGAAAGCGCGCCACTGGAAGTCGTCGACGTCGAACTGGGTCCGGCCGCCAGCCTGGACGTGGACACGCCGGAAGCTCTTCATGCCGCCGGCGGCACCCTGAAGACCGAAAGCAGCAAAAGCGGATGAAGGGCACGCGCAAAGCAGCCTTCATCCAGCCGCTCCTCTTGTGTCTCCTCGCTTTGCTGGCCACGCCCGCCGAGGCGTGGCAGCTTGCGCCCTTGAAGGACCGCCTTTTCGGCTACCCGGATGTTTTGGAGAGGCGTGACGATGGTGCTTACCGCATCATCGACTATCGCGAGATGCGTGACATCAACGGGCGGGATGCGGTGCCGGAGCGCCGGGTGCGGGGGCGTTACGTCGACACGGCCATTCGCCGGCTGCAGCGCGAACTCGTCATCGAGACGGAAAGAGGCCCGGTGCGTCACTTCGCCGTCGGCCGGGTCGAAGGCGCGCGCATCATCACGGTCTATCTGCACGGGCAGGGCGGCAACCGCCATCAGGGCGTCGACGATTTCACGTTCGGAGGCAATTTCAACCGCATCAAGAACCTGATGGGCCGCAATGGAGGGCTCTATCTGGTACCGGACGTTCCGGATTTCGGTGCCGAGGGCGCGGCGCGGATCGCCGCTTTCCTTTCCGCCTATGCCGCGCGCTCGCCGGATGCGCCGGTTTTTCTCGCCTGCGGCTCCATGGGCGGGGCGCTGTGCTGGCGGCTTGCGCGGGAGCCGGCGCTGCTTCCACGCCTGAAGGGCCTCGTCCTTCTTGGTTCCATGTGGGACGACGGTTTCCTGACCACCCGGGCCTTCCGGGACCGCCTGCCCATCTTCATCGGCCACGGAAGCCGGGACGAGGTGTTCCCCATCGAGAAGCTTGAGGCATTCTACCGGCACATCCGTGCGCGCGATCCGGCCTACCCCGTCCGCTTTGTGCGGTTCGAAACCGGCACCCACGGAACACCGATCCGCATGACGGACTGGCGTGAAACGCTCAATTGGATGCTGTCGACCGGGCGATAGCGTTTCGGGCGATGCATCCGATGAAAGCTTTCATCGAGGTCGCTCAAGAATATTTGCCGGTGATCAACAGGCAAGGGGAACCTAACCGGGCGCCTCTGGTTCGCGGGTGTGCCGCCAAGGCGGCGGCGAAAGCCGAGAACCCGTGGAGAGTGAGATGTTCTTTCGGACAAACCAGTTTCAATACAATGCCAAGCCCGAGCGCCCTGATCCCGTCTACGCCAAGAAGCTTCAGGAAGTGCTTGGCGGCCAGTGGGGAGAGATCAGCGTCATGATGACCTATCTGTTCCAGGGCTGGAATTGCCGTGCGCCGGAAAAGTACCGCGACATGATCCTCGACATCGGCACGGAGGAGATCGCGCATGTGGAGATGCTGGCCACCATGATCGCACGGCTGCTTGAGACCTCGCCCGTCGAGGCGCAGGAGAATGCCGCCAAGAATTCGGCCGTCGGCGCCGTGCTCGGCGGCTCCCGGATCGAGGACGTGCTCGATGCCGGTATGAACCCGCAGCACGCCATCGTGTCCGGCCAGGGCGCCACGCCGACCGACAGCGTTGGCTATCCCTGGAATGCGCGCTACACGATCGCTTCCGGCAATTTGCTCGCCGACTTCCGTTTCAATGTGACTGCCGAGTCGCAGGGGCGGCTTCAGGTTTGCCGTCTTTACGAACTGACGGAGGATCCGGGCGTTCGGGACATGCTGTCCTTTCTCATCGCCCGTGACACCATGCACCAGAACCAATGGTTGGCCGCCATCGCCGAGCTGGAGGAAGAGGGGCTCGACGGGACGCCGGTTCCGATGAGTTTTCCGCAGGAGCGCGAGAAGTCGGAGGTGGCCTACCAATTCTGGAACTGCTCCGACGGTACCGAGAGCCAGCAGGGCCGCTGGGCCAAGGGCCCGACGCCGGACGGCAAGGGTACGTTCGAATATCTGGCCGATCCCAAGCCCATGGGCGAGGCGGTCGAGGAACTCGGCATGGCCGACCCGCTGCTCCACGGCACGCCGAAGAAGCCCATGCCGCCCTCCGCGTCATGATCTCGGTGCTGGTGCGGCCTGTGACCCGGATCGCCCTCAGGCATGCGTGTAGCGGCGCGTTGACCTCGTGAGGTCCTTTGTCAGGAGAAAGCGGCCATCCTCTCTGCCCGGCGCGGGGTGGGCGATAACGGTCCATCCCAGCCGGCGGTAGAAGCCGAGGACGTCGCGGTTGAAGGAATCCACCTCCAACTCGGCGCTTGCGACCCCACGTGCGGCAGTGGCTTCTTCGGCGAAGTGCATCATGCGCCGGCCGATGCCTGCGCGTTGCAAGGGAAAGAAGGTCCGTATCGCCCAGAAGCGTGCCGGCGGCCATCCGCCGTCTGCGCCGAAGTCGATCCAGACCTGGGCGATCGGGAACTCCGCCGCCACGGCGACAAGCATAAGCGCCTCGCCGCGTTTTTGCCCCTCGAAGACCCGGCGGATGATTGCCCTGTCGCGGGAATAAAGGCCCATCCATTCGAGCGCGGGAAGATCGGCTTCCGTGCAAGTGCGCACGGTCGCCCGTATTGTTGCTTCCAGTTCGCCGAACTCTTCCGAACGGGTCATGTCGCAAGGTTCTCCTCCAGGCCGGCCTTGCGGCAGACCTCCGGCCGGCGCTCCAGCCAGTTCTCGGCCACGCATTCACTGGCCGGGCGGCCGTACCAGGTCCAGGGGAGGTGGCGTGCGTTCAGCCCTACGAAATGTGCCCCGGCACGGCCGAGATAAGGCTGCTGCGGCCAGAAGGGCGAGCAGATCGTCACCTCTTCGGTCGGCACGATGTGGGCCGGCTTTTCTCGATCCAGGGCGACGGCCTCAAGCCCCTGCTCGTCGAGTTCCGAGCGCAGGGGCAGGGGATGGTCCCGTAGCACGGTCTGAAGGGCCTCGCCGAGATCGTAGCCCGGCGGCAAGCCGCGAATGCCCATGCCACGCGATCCGGAACCGCTCCGGCACGGCGGCGGGCCTCCTCGGCGGGCAGCGCATTGACGACGACCGCCAGTTCCGCCTCGGGGCCGAATGCGCCCGCCGCGCCCCAGATGGACAGGCGCAAGGCCTCGAACCCGAAGTCCGAGACATCGCCCACGGTCCAGCGGATGCCGCTCAAGGGGCCGCTCATGCGCTTCTCCGGAGCGGCGGTGCGAGGCGGCGCGCACGGGTCGGTTGATCCGCTGCGCCCCAGCGATACTTGTAGGCCTCGCGACCACGCAGGAAATCGAAGCTTTCGTGCCCCTCGCGCCCGGCTTCCTCGATGGCGTGGCCGACCAGGACCGTGCCGAGTCCCAGACGGGCGTATTCGGGAGCGAAGCCGCCGATGTAATAGTAGCTTCGCTCCCTTGCGGTGAGAACGCAGAGCGCGGCTACCGTTTCTCCCCCGGCGCGCATTGTATGGAGCCGCAGAAGGTTTGCCGCCTCGAGCGCCGGGAACGCCTCGCGCAGCCAGCCGAGCATGCGCGCATCGGCAAAGATACCGGCCTCGCCGCGCAAGCGCCAGCGGCGGGTATGCAGATCGGCAAGCGCCTCGATCTCCGCAGCGCCCGACCGTTCCGGGCCACTGATGCCGGCGCGCTCCGCGCGGCGGCGGCAGTAGCGCAGGTTCTGTGCCATCTTTTTGCTCGGCCGCGCTGGAAGCGAGAGTACCGCGCAGCTTTCCGCCGGGCTTGTTTCCGCGCGCCAACCTTCCGGCGCGTGCGCATGCGCCAGCGGCGAATCCGAACGCAATTGGAAGAGCTTGACCGGTAGGGAAAGCCGCCCCAGTGCATCGGACAGCGAGTCCGGCTCCAAACGGGGATCAAAAACGCCGTCCAGCCGATCGGTCGGCCCGGCACCCCACGGAAGGAACCGTCCCTCGCGCGCGAAAAGCGGCAGAAGTGCAAGGAGCCGGCCCTCTTCGCGCATGGACAGGATCACGCTTTCTCCATCGCGGAAATGGCGTCGCCACGGTACGAGCCAGGCCGGGCTTTGGAACGGTGTCGCGGCCGGGTCCCGCTGCCAAAGATCCCACCACTCCGGCTCGATCCCGCGCGCGTTGGAGAGATATTCCACCTGCATCCGGGGACCGTTCACGCACTCGGCAGCGGCTCGACGGGGCGATGGGCGGCCCCCTGCCGCCCTGACTCCCCATCTATGAAGGCCAGGCCGGAGCGCATCTCCAGGATCTCGCGCGTCAGGCCGAAGCGCGCCGCCACGTGCCCATCCAGGGCGACACCCATGGAGCGCACCGCGGCGTTGAACGTGCGCCGCCATTCGGCGAAGGGGCCGTAGAGCTCCGAGTGGTTCTCGTCGGTGTTGATAAAATAGGCGCCGGGCACCGGCAGGCGCACCAGATCGACGCCGGCCTCTCGCGCGCTTTCCGGCCAGAGGTGATGAGAGCCCAACGCCTCGTGCGGGTCGAACCGCATGGGATCGGAACTGGCGGGCTCCACGCGTGCGATGGTGCTCGATCCGCAAAGACGGTGGAAACCGCCGTCGAAGACGCGTCCGTCCGGCAGTTCCACCGCGCGCAACGTGCCGAAATCGACCACATAGCCCCTGTCGAGGACCGCGCCGACCCGCTGCGGCGTGATGAGCCGGCGTGCCGTCTCTACCAGATCGCTGGCGACGAGGTCGTCCGCGTCGAGAAACATCATCAGCCCGCCGCCGCCTCCTCTCACCGCCTCCTTGATCATCCACTTCTTGCATCCGCCGTCGTCGTTTGCCGTAGTCGGGGCGTCGACTGGCCAATCGGCGCGCAGGAAGCGAAAGCGCGGATCGCCGCGGGTGAGCACATCCCAGGAGGGCGGTACGTCGTGGCCGGCCAGCAGCAGCTCGAACGTCCGGTCGCTCTGCGCCAGGACCGAGCGCAGGGTCAATTCCAAAAGGGCGTCGACGCGCTTCCAGTCACGCGCGGCCGCGCGCGCGATCAACGGCACGCCGAAAACGAACTTCTCCGGCGGTCGGGAAAAACCTGACCCGATACCTTGCCTGCCCGTTGCTGCAACGGGAGCTGTAGCCCGATGTGAAGAGACTGGCCTTCGCGGCGTTTCCGGCATGCTAATCCCTTGATGTCGTTGCCCACATCGCTCCCAACCGTTGGATCGACCGGATGTTCCGGGCGGGCGGCTGCTGTCGGCCTCCTGGATCGGCGTCGCCGGTGGCGGGTGGGCAAAGCACGTCTCGTCACCCTGCGCGCCCGCGCGGTAGTTTCCCGGGATGCGCATGCGAGCGCTGAAAGCCTCGCTTGTCGATCGATCCGCTGTGAAAGGATGCGCCCCGTGAAAGTACTCGTGACAGGCATCGCCGGCTTTATCGGGTTCCACACCGCGCTCAGACTGGCCGAGCGCGGCGACGAGGTGATTGGGATCGACAATCTCAACGATTATTACCCGGTCTCCCTGAAGCAGGCGCGCTTGAGCCTCCTCGGCAACCGCGTCCGTTTCCGGGAGATGGACATCGCGGAGGCGGAAGCCTTCAACGCTCTGGTCCAGGCGGAACGGCCCGACGTAATCGTCCACCTGGCCGCCCAGGCCGGCGTTCGCTACTCGCTGGAAAATCCCTTCGCCTATGCGAAATCCAATCTCATGGGGCACTTGTCCGTGCTCGAGGCCTGCCGCCGCTCTGAAGGGCTCACGCATCTCGTCTATGCGTCATCGAGTTCCGTCTACGGGGACAACCGCAAGGTACCCTTCAGCGAAACGGACCGCGTCGATGCGCCGAAGTCCCTCTATGCCGCGAGCAAGCGTGCGGACGAATTGATGAGCACGGCCTATGCGAGCCTCTACGGGCTGAAGCAGATCGGGCTCCGCTTCTTCACCGTGTACGGCACCTGGGGGCGCCCGGACATGGCGTACTGGATCTTCACGCAGTCGGTGCTGGAGGGGCGGCCGATCCGACTCTTCAACAACGGCGACATGATGCGCGACTTTACCCATGTGGACGACATCGTGTCGGGTGTGGTCTCGACCGTCACAGCACCCGTCTTCCGTCCAGGCGAGCACCCGCACCGGGTCTACAACATCGGCAACAACCGTCCCTCGAAGCTCATCGAACTCGTCAGGCTCATAGAGGAATATACCGGGTGCGAAGCAAAAATCTCCTATGCGCCCATGCAGCCCGGCGACGTGGTCTCCACCTACGCCGACATCGAGGATATGCAAGCGGACTACGGCTTCCGGCCGACGACCAGTCTGGCGGATGGCCTCAAGGAGTTTGTCGGCTGGTACCGGGACTATGCCGGCTATGCCGCCCGCGCCGCCGAGGCGGTCGCCTGAACCCTTCGGCTACGATGCCTGGAAGACCCACAGGCGCGCCATCAGATAGTTCCAAACGAAGATGACGGGCACGCTGACGAGCTTTGCCGCGGGCGCCGGGATCAATGTGGCGAGGAACGCAACCAGGAGCGTCGAAAGCAGGAGTCCCGTCAGCGTCGAGACGCCGAATTTCACCGCCTGCGCGTAGCTCCGCCCGGCCCTGAAGGTCCATGTCCGGTTCAACTGGTAGCTCACCACGATCCCGGTGGAATAGGAAAGCAGGTTGGCGGGTGCGGCCGCCAGCGACATCATCACGAGCCCGGTGAAGAGGACAACGTCAAGCGTGGTGGTGACCGCCCCCACGACGGCGAAACGCGCGGTGGTCAAGACGCTGCGTTCGAGGCTTTCGGTTCGCAGGAGACGGCGCGGTCCAGGCATTGGATGGGCCTTGCTTCGAGTGATGCGGCATCGTTGGCCATCGCGGTCCTGTCGTTCAGCGTCGCCTCGACGATCACCATGGGCCGCTGTTTCGACTGCATGAAGATCCGTCCGACATATTCACCGACGATCCCGAGGAACATCGCATTGAGGGTGATCGAAAGCAGCAGCAGTACCGTCGTCGTCGCGAAGCCCGCCGGCCAGTCCTGCCCGAACAGGAGCTTCCCCACGAGATAGCCGACGAGCAGCAGGAAGGTCGCCGCGCCGACGACGAGGCTCGCGAGCGAGGCGAGCCGGAGCGGGATAAGCGAGTGGTTGAGGATGCCGTCGACGGCCAGCGACAGCATGGCTTTCAGCGGAAACTTGCTATCTCCGGCCACACGCGCCTGCCTGTCGTATTCAAATCCGACTTGTGAGAAGCCCATGGAGCTGATGAGCCCGCGCAGATAGGGCGACGTGTCGTCGACGCGGCCGAGCTCATCGAGGATGCGGCGGTCGACCAGCCTGAACTCGCCGGCATTGAGCGGCAGATCGTCTTCGCTAAGGGCATTGATGAAGCGGTAGAAGACGCGCCTTGTTAGCGCCGTGATCCTGTTGTCGGTGAGCGAACGCCGGATGCCATAGACCACCTGATGTCCCTGCCGCCAAAGCGCCAGCATTTCCGGGATGAGGTGCGGCGGGTCTTGGAGGTCGCAATCGATCTGGACCGAGCAGTCGCCGCGCGCGGCCTTGTAGGCGGTAAGCAGCGAGCGCTGGTAGCCGATGTTGCGGCTGAAGCGTATGACGCGCACGCGCGGATCGAGACGGCATATCTCCTTGAGGATATCGAAGGTGCCGTCGGTGGAATGGTTGTCGGTGAAGATGATCTCGTAGTCATGGCCGGGGAGGGCACGGAAGGTATCGACGATCGCGGTGTAGGCGCCTCGCACATTGGCTTCCTCGTTGAAGGCCGGGACGAGAACCGAGACCAGGGTTGTTGCAGTCATCTTGTCGCTCCCATCCCTCGGGTTTCGGTCCAACAGGGAATTGTCGGCCGATCTCCCGGCCGATCGACGTGCTCGCGATGCCAGGCGACGAGCCGCCGGATGCCGTCGGTCAGCGATATGCGCGCCCGCCACCCGAGAAGCCTTGCAGCGCGGTCGGGCGAGCCGCGGAGATCCGGTGCTCCGTCTTCGGGACTGTTCCGGCCGAAGGTGACAAGCCCCGGATCGGCGCCGGTCGCCTCCACGACCTGGCGCGCCACCTCGCGCATCGTCGGCGCAATGCCGGTCGCGATATTGACGACGGCGGCACCGGGAAGGGGCCGGCTTGCCATCTGCGTCAGTGCCGCGACAACGTCATCCACGTGGATCAGGTCCCGGCGATCGTCAGGGCGGCGCACGAGAAACCGCGCGCCGGCAAGGCACCGGCCGACGAGAGCGGGCACGAAGTAATCCATCGACTGCCCGGGACCGTAGACGAGCGCGAGGCGCGCCGTGGCGACGGGGAAGGGAAGTCTTGGCTGTAGCGCCGCCACGAGATGGGCGGCGGCCACCATGCCGGCGCCATAGAGCGTGACCGGCGCCTCGCGCGTGTCCTCGCGATAGGGACGCGGCGCCAGTCCGTATTCGGCGAGCGAGCCGGTACAGATTGTGGCCGAGGGCGGAACGCTCGACTGCGCGGCCGCGCTCAGGAGTGAAATGACGATTTGGATATCCTCGCCAAAATAGGAACGCGCGTCGGTGAACGCCGCGTCCGCAGGGCGCCGGGGCGAGGCGGCCAGATGGTAGATTATCTCGGGCGCCACCTCTCGAACGCAGCGTCTCAGATCCGGCTCCGACCGCAGATCGAAATCATGCTGGATAATGTCGCCGGCGAAGCGGCGCAGGCGTTCCGCGCGTTCAGGCGCACGCGCAACGACATGCACCTCGTGGCCTTGCTCGAGGCAGGCGCCCACGAGGTGGGAGCCGACGAAGCCGGCTCCGCCCGTGATCAATATGCGCCTTTTAGAATGCACGCCTGCGCCTCACATGCCGGTCAAAGCCTGTGCGGCCGGCATCGCCTCGGCGCCCGCGACATCCGGGATCAGGACCGGGCGGGGCAGGGGCACGAGGAACCGCCCGCCATCGGCGAGGAAGCCGGCCTGCTGCTGATAGATCTCGTCGAAGAAGTTCCAGGCCAGCACCAGCAAGACGTCGGGCCTGTCGTCCGCGAGTGCTTCCGGCGGTCGGATCGGAATCTTCATTCCGGGCGAGTAGAGCCCCTGCTTGAGCGGATTGCGGTCGACCAGATAGTCGAGCGTGTCGGGGCCTATTCCGAAATAGTTCAAGAGCGTATTGCCCTTGGCGGGCGCGCCGTAGCCGGCGAGCTTCAGCCCCTCAGCCTTCATCTCGGCCAGCATGGCCGTCAGGTCCTCGCGAATTTCCGCGATCCGCCTGGAAAAGGCGCGATAGCTCTCCTCGGACAGCACGCCGGCTCCACGTTCCTCCGCCAACATCTCCGCCACGATCGGCTTGACCTCGGCGGCGGCGGGGCTGCGCTTCATGAAGACCCGCATCGAGCCGCCATGCACGCCGAGACGGTGAATATCGGTGACTGCCAGATCGAAGAACGCGCCGAGCCTGACGAGCGACAGCAGGCTGAACTCGGAGACGTGCTCGTGATAGATCGTGTCGAACTCGTTCTTCTCCAGAAGATCTTTCGCCCAGGGAACCTCGATCACGAAGACACCGCCATCGGCGAGCCAGTTGGCGATTCCTTTCATGAAATCATGCAGATCACCGATATGGTTGAAGGTGTTTGTCGTGACGATCACCTTGGCGGGGCCGTGCTTGTCCGCCAGCCCCAGGGCGGCCGCTGCGGTAAAGTAGCCGATCTCGACGTCGACGCCCCGCGAGCGGGCGATTTCGGCCAGGTTGGCGGCGGGGTCGACGCCCACCGTCGTGCAGCCGATGTCGTTGCAGGCCGAAAGCAGCAGGCCGTCGTTGCAGCCGATGTCGACGATCAGCCCGCCGCTCGCTTCCTCCTTCAGAACCGCTGCCAGCTCCGCGAAATGGCTGTGCATGAGCGTCGCGCTGGAAGGCACGTAGAGATAGTGCTCGAAGAAACCTTCCGGAACCTGGTCGGCCACCTGGATCAGGCCGCATTCCAGACAGGCTTGCGAATTCAGCGGATAGGCCGGCTGATCTTTCGCCACGTCTTCGGCGCGCACGAAACCATTGGCCGGCGGATGATCGCCCATAGGCAGAAAGAGGTAGGGATCGGGCGCAAGGCAGGCGCGGCAGCGAGAAAGGAAGGCCATCGTCAAACTCCCATGTGAGCCGGCCGGACAGGCTCGCTGCCTGCCGCGCGGCGCGCGGTTGAAAACTGTTTTGCGAAGTCGCGGAAGGTCTCGTGCATGTAGGCCAGCTGCTCGGCCGTCAGCCCGTGATGGCAGGCCAGCAAAACACCACCGCGCATGACCTCGTCGGCCACCGGATAGCCGCCGGCTTCCGTCCGGCAGTCGACCCCGGCCATGGCCGGCTGGCGCAGGATGTTGCCGGTGAAGACCGGGCGTGTCTGGATGTCGCGCTGCTCCAGGAAGATCTGCATCTCGCGCCGGGTGAAGGGCGCCTCGCGCCTGATCGTCAGGGGGAAGGCGAGCCAGCCCGTCCGCGCCCCGGGCAATTGCCGCGGCAGCACGAACCAGTCCTCATAATCCTTGAAGAAGGCGTACTGCGCCGCGAAATTGCGCTCGCGCGCGGCGATGTTCTGTTCGAGCCGGTCAAGCTGGACGAGGCCGAATGCCGCGCCCATTTCCGAGGGCTCGATATTGAAGCCAAGCTCCTCGAAGAGGAATTTCGCATCATATTCAATGCCATCCAGCTCGACATTGAAGCGATTTTCAATCGTCTCCGACTCCACGAAAAGCGACGACGTCCGCCCCCACGAGCGCAGGAGCAGCGCGCGGCGGGCGAGCTCGTCATCGTTGACGCACAGCATGCCGCCATTGCCCGCCGCCGTGATCACGTGGGAGCCGTAGAAGCTGGTGGTGCTGATATCCGAGCGGCTTCCTGTGCTCGTGCCGTCAAACGTGGCGCCGAGCGTGTCGGCGCTGTCCTCGATGACGATGAGATCATGAGCCTTTGCGATCGTGCGGATGCGGTCCCAGTCGGGAAGATTGCCGATCAGCGAGGGGATCATCACCGCCCGCGTCCGGGGCGAGATCGCCCTTTCGATGGCCTCGACATCGATGTTGTAGGTTCCCTCCTTCGCGTCGACGAAGACGGGGACCAGACCCTTGCGCACGATAGGCGCGACGGTTGTCGCGAAGGTGAGGGCCGGCGTGACGACCTCGCTCCCGCGCGGCAGGTCCAGGATCTCGACCGCCAGGTAGTTCGCCGAGGAGCCGGAGTTCACCATGATGCCGTGCCGCTTGGCAAAGAGCGCGGCGACCCGCTCCTGCATCCGCCGCACCCGCTCACCCATCTGGGTCGAGGAACGCATGACCTCGACGACGGCGGCGATTTCGTCCTCGCCGTGGACGGACTGGCCGTAATTCACGCGCATGTGGCGATCACCTCTTTTTCTTCCTGCGCCGGGGCGGCATCCTTGCCGGTGGCCCAACGCGCGGCATAGTCATTGATCTGGCTTTCCGAAAAGGCGCGTATCCGTTCCGGTTCGCGCCGATGCGCGCGGTACCAGTCAACCGTCGAGGCGACCGCCTCTTCGAGATGCAGAAGGGGCTTCCAGCCGAGCTCGGCGCGCGCCTTGGTGCTGTCGAGCCTGAGTACCACCGATTCCGCCGGTGCGCCGTCCTGGCGCTCGATGATGTAGTCGGGGCACTCCCCCCGCCACTTGGAGACGGCCAGATCGGCAAGCCGGCCGACATTGACGTCGGCATCGGCGCCGGGGCCGAAATTCCATGCGCCCGCAAAACGCGCGCCGTGGTCGAGGAGAGCGGCGCCGAGCATCAGATAGCCGCGCACGGGCTCGAGGACATGCTGCCAGGGACGCACATTGACCGGATTGCGGATGCGTGCCGGAACGCCGGAGCCGGCCGACCGGGCCAGGTCCGCAACGAGCCGGTCGGTTCCCCAATCGCCCCCGCCGATGACATTGCCGGCGCGCACCGTCGCAAGCTGCGGCCCGCCGGCGGCGCTGAAGAAGGAAGCGCGGTAGGCCGCCGCCACCAGTTCGGCGCAGCCCTTGGACGAGCTGTAGGGATCGCGGCCGCCCATCGGGTCGCGCTCGCGATAGGGCCAGACCCATTCACGGTTCTCATAACACTTGTCGCTGGTAACCACGATCACACCGCCGAGCGAAGGCATGCGCCGCGCCGCTTCCAGCACCACCGCCGTACCCACCACGTTGGTCATGTAGGTGTCGACGGGCGCCTCGTAGGACGTGCGCACGATGGCCTGCGCCGCCATGTGAATAACCAGATCGAAGTCCTGGCCACCGATGGCTTCGCGCAAGGTGTTTTCCGTGCGGATGTCGCCGATGCGGCTTTCGATGAGCCTATCGATCCCCACGGCCGTGCAGAACGATTGCCTTGCCGGCGGCAGGGCAACCCCGACGACCGTGGCGCCCAGCCGGCGCAGCCACAGCGAGAGCCAGCCCCCCTTGAAGCCGGTGTGGCCGGTGACGAGCACGCGTCGCCCGCTGAGAGCTTGTGAAAGGGCGGTCTCATCCAGCATTGCGGCCATGGGTCGCCATCTCGAACAGGGGAGCGGGGGAACTCGGCTCAACGGTCTCTTCCTGCCCGAACTGCAGCCATGGCGGCTCGTCCGTCTCGCACATGCCGTCGAGCACGTCGCGGTCCCGCACGGTATCCATGGGATGCCAGAATCCCCTGTGCTTGTAGGCGAAGAGCTCGCCGTCCCGGGCGAGGTTCGTCAGCGGGAGTTTCTCCAGCGGCTCGTGCGAGCCCGGAATGTAATCGAGAACGCCGGGCTCGAAGACAAAGAAGCCGCCGTTGATCCAGGTTTCGTGCTTGCGTACCTTTTCGGTGAACTCGACGACCTGGTCGCCCGCCAGCTCGAGATTGCCGAAGCGCGCAGGCGGCTGCACCGCCGTCACGGTTGCCAGGCGCCCGTGCGAGCGATGGAACGCGAGCAGCGCTTCCAGGTCGATATTGCCGACACCGTCGGAGTAGGTGACCATGAAGGTGTCGCGGTCGAGCCAGTTGCGCAGGTTGAGCAGGCGCCCGCCGGTCATCGTCGACACGCCGGTGTCGACCACCGAGACGTTCCAGTCCAGCGGGCGGTTCGGCCGCAGGATCATCGAGCCGTTGCCGAGTGCCACCGTGAAGTCCGCCGTGGACAGGTGAAAATTATGGAAGAAGCTTTTGATCAGCATGCATTTGTAGCCGCCCGCGATGATGAAGTCGCGAAAGCCCCAATGACTGTAGATGTCCATGACGTGCAGGATGATCGGACGTCCGCCGACCTCCACCATGGGCTTCGGGATGCGGTGCGTCTCCTCGGCCAGTCGCGAGCCGAGACCTCCTGCCAGAAGAACCACTTTCATGTCGGCCTCGCCTGTGTTCGTCATGGGCGGAAGAGCGAGGCCGGCCCGGTCCCGGCCTGCTCTTGAGGCCCCGGTCCGGATGCAACGCTTTCCGTGCGTCTATTCTCCCGTTCTTCCGATTTATTCCATAAGAGGTATAGTATATACGGAATTCATGTAATGAATAATAAACCTGTTTTCGTGATAAAGATAAATATGTCTTTTTCATCAATTTATTTTCGTGAACTAAGTCTAGGCGATGTCATGAAAACCCGCAAGGAACTGGGCAGTCAGGTAATTCCCGCGGCCGATGTCAGGGTTTGCGCTGACTGGTTTTTCTTCGACCACGCGGTTACTCCGAGAAGGGGGATTTTGCCGGCGCGGGCGGCGGCCGCTTCGCGTTTCGCTTTCCGCATCGGGTCCTGAACGGGGCGTGGCGTTGATCGCCCGACAGGATGCCGCTCAGGGCGCGCTTGGATCTCCGCGCATGGATTCTCGAGGAAACCGCTATGCACAAGCTGGTCGCAAACCGGGTCGAGACGAGGTCCGCGCTGCTGGACGGTGCGCTGGCGGCTCTTTCAGTCTATCTGCTCTCCGCCCTGGTGCTCAGGATCATGAATTACGAGCTCCGGCGCGACGAGGAGCTTTACGTCCCGCCGATGCGCTTGCTGGAGGACGGACGGCTTTACGCGGACTTCTTCTACAACCATGTCCCCGGTTCCGCCTGGTGGTTCTACGCTGTCCGGCAGCTCACCGGCTCGGACCACCTCTTGATGAACGGCCGTCTCGGTGTCCTGGCCGGATGGTTGGTCTTTGCCGCCGCAATCGGTGCTGTCAGTTATGCATTCACGCGCTCGCGTCTGGTGAGCTGGTGTATCGTCGTCCTCTCCCTGCTCAATCCGCTGCTTTTGACAGAAACCGGCATGACGGCGACGAACAACTTTCTGCCGCTGCCCTTTTCGTTCCTGGGATTGGGGCTGTTTCTGCTGGGAACGCGTGACGGAGGTGCGCGGCCAGGCCTCATAGCGGCCGCCGGGTTGTGCCTGTCCGTGGCGGTGGTCTTCAAGATCAGCGCCGTCGCGTTCATCCTGCCTGTTGCCGTCGCGGCCTTCTTCCTTCCGCGCGCTCTATATTTTCCCGAACGCCTCAAGCGCGTCGTGCTGCCGCTTGCCGCCGGTGGACTGGTCGGCGGTCTGCCCATTCTCTACCACCTGGCCACCGAGCCGGTGCGCTTTCTCGCGCATGTCGTCGGCTATCATACCGGTCCCCACGCCATTTACTGGCAGGACGGGGGCGAGGGGGCTGCCATATCTCTTGGAGAGAAACTGCAGCTCGCCTATGACATCTGGCTGGCGAGCGCCATCGCCGTGTCGCTGACCGTGGCGCTGACCCTGGTCCTGACCGGTGCGCAATGGCAATTGGCGCCGTTGCGGCGCGGATGGCGACTGCCTTCAGCGCCGCTCGTCGTCGTTCTGGCCGCGGCGGCCATAAGTGTTCTCATGAGCTTCATTCCGACGCCGGCGTTTCCACAGTATTTCGCGCCGCCGCTCGTGTGCCTGCCTTTGGCGCTGGCACTGCTCTATGCCGGACTTCATCCCGATGTGCGCAAGCTGGTACTCCCCGCACTCCTCGCTGCGACGGTGGTCGTGTTGGCCGCCGGCACCCCGCGGCTGTCCCAATATGTGGGGACGGCACTTCAGCCGCACCGCTGGGTCGTCAACCGCGTGCATCAGGGCGGTCTCGCCATTGCCGAACGCCTCGCCGAGGCCGGGGTGCAGGGCAAGGTTGCCACACTCGTGCCCGTCTATCCGCTGGAGGGCGGATTGGATGTCTATCCGGAGCTTGCGACCGGCCTCTTCGCCTACCGCACCGCCGCGATCACACCGCCGGAGCTTGCCCGGTTCTATCGCATGACCTCGCCTGCGACGATCGGCACTCTTCTGGAGGCGGACCCGCCGGCGGCCCTGCTTCTCGGCTTCGACGCCGATCTCGAAGCGCCGATGCTGGCCTATGCGGAGGCCAACGGATACCGCCGGATCGAGGATATCGGCATCAAGGACCGGTACGGTACCGGCGTCCTGTATGTCCGCCGTACACAGGGGAACTGACCGGCTGCAGGTGGGCGGCACGCAGGATGACATCATCCCACTGCGCCAGAACGGTGGATTGTGAATAGCGTTCCGCGACGGCGCGACCGGCAGCCGCCAGCCTGCTTCTGAGCGTGTCATCCAGGGCAACCCGGCGCAGCGCCTCGCTAAGCCCGGCGGTGTCTCCGGCGGGCACCAGAATACCCGCACCATCCGTCAGGATTTCCGCCGGCCCCCACGGGCAATCGAAGGCGACGGTCGCCATGCCCGCGGCCAGCGCCTCCAGCAGCACGTTGGGAAAGCCTTCGAAGCGTGAACTCAGGACGAAGATGTTTCCGCTGCGGATCCATCCGGCCGGTGAGGTGGTCACGCCCGGCAGGCGCACGCGTTCGCGAAGCCCGAGATCCCGCGCCTGCTGCTCGAGTGCGGCCCGCTCCGGTCCTTCGCCGAATATGGTCAGCGTTGTGGTGGGGACGTCGTCCGCGACACGCCGGAACGCCGCGATCAGGAGGTCAAACCCCTTTTGTCTCTCCAGGCGCCCGACCGCGACGATCCCCGGTTCGCCACCAGGGGCAGGCGGGGTCTCCTCCCTAAGGGTGACCGGATTGGGGATGACAACGGCTCGCGTGCGCAGGTGCGCGGGCAAAGCGGTCAGTGCGGCTTCCGTCTGCATGACGAGGAAGGTGGACCTGCGGGCGGCGATCGGGCCGGCAAGGCGCCACAGGGGGTTCTTCCTTTGCAGGAGGAAGTTGTTGCGCTCGGACATGACGATACGGGACGGAAGGCCGAGCGTGGTAAGCCCCGTCAGCGTGTTGATCTTTGTGAGAAACGAGATCACGAGATCGGGCCCGAACGCCGCCAATCTCCTGCGAAGCTGGACAAGAACGCGCGCGCCGCGCAGGCTCCCGGCGCGGCGTCCACCCAGGGGTTCGATGCCGATTTCCGGGGAATAGGGGAAGTAGGAGCAGGGATCGGCCGCGTTGAGCGCGAAGACGCGAATCGTGTCGCCCCGGTCGAGGCGGTGATGTGCGATGAGGTTCACGATCTTCTCGGCGCCGCCGGCGGCGAGCCCCGACAGGACGAATGCGATCTTCACGACGCCCTCATACTTGTTGAGCCGGCCTTTGCGCCGTGCAGGCGGACGGGCCGAGGTTCGCACGGCGCCCGCCCGGCGGCTCAGGTGATGTTCATCCATCCATGCGTGATCGCGAAGCGGACGATCTGCGCCCGCGAATGCAGCTTCAGCTTCTCGGCGGCGCGGGCCTTGTAGGTTTCGATCGATTTGACGCTGACCTTCGTGTGCCAGGCGATTTCCTTGTTGGAATAGCCGAGCGCCACCATGCGCAGGACTTCCTGCTCACGCGCCGTCAGTCCCAGATTGTTGCCGGACTTCGACAAAGCCATGTTCTGCTCGGTCGACGACGTCATCTCGCAGGTGGTCGGCGGATCGAGGAACAGCCCGCCCAGCATCGCTGTCCGGATGGCGAGCAGGAGGTTCTGGCCGGCCGAGCGCTTCTGTACGAAACCCTTCACGCCCACCCGCAGCGCCTGCTGGACATAGGTGCGCTCCTCGTAGAGCGTCATCATGACGATATGCGCCTTGCAGCCGTTGTTCATGAGCTGCTCGGCCAGGACGAGCCCGTTGATGTCCGGAAGGGAGACGTCCAGGATGACGACATCCGGCTCGGTCTCCTCGATCAGCGGTGCGGCTTCCTTGCCGGTGCGTGCCTCGCCGACACAGGTGATGTCGCGCGAGGCATCGATCAGCGCGCGCGCGCCGGCCAGGACCACTGGATGGTCATCGACGAGGAACGTGCGGATTGGATCCATGCTCATTGCCGCTGGCCCCATGTCTGCTCTGAGTTCAGCTCCAACGGAATGTTGGCCAGAACGCTCATGCCCCTTTGCGCACGGCGCCGGACATCCAGGGTGCCGCCGAGGGCGGCGACCCGCTCGCGCATCCCGATGATCCCCCAGCCGCCGCGGCGGCGGCTGTTCGCAGCGGGGGGTGCACCCGCTCCCCGACCGTCGTCTTCGATGCGCAGGCGCAGTGTCCGGCCGTGCTGTGTCAGGCGGACGGTCACACGCCTCGCGGTCAATGCGTGCTTCGCGACGTTCGTCAGCGCCTCCTGCACCACCCGGTAGACCGCCTCGGCCACGGCCTCACTGGGCACGAGGTCTTCGCCTGTTCGGCAGTCGAATTCGATCCGTATTCCCGTCCCGCGTTCCCAATCGCCGATCAGTCTTTCGAGCGCGGAAAAAAGGGTGGCGCCGCTCGGCACGCCGCAGCGCTCCCCGACGGAGAGGGCTTTGAGTTCCTCGCCGAAGCGCCCGACAATGGTCCTGAGTTCGCTGAGTGAAGCGCGCAGCGTCGGGTTCTGGATACGGTATTCCAGCGCCGCCAGCCGCAGCGTGATACCGACGAGATGCTGGCCGACATGGTCATGGACATCGCGGGCGATGCGCAGGCGTTCCTGTGCGATGGCTTCCTCTACCGCCGTCCGTGTGGATTGAAGCAGCCAGGCGGATTCGTCCTGCACCGGTTGCGTGGCGGTTTCGTGCTGCCCGCCGTTCGGCAGCGCTGCGGCAATCTTTGCGTCGGCCGTTGGGCCGTTGTGGGGCCACCCCTCGCGCAAGCGGCGTGGTGACGGCCCCATGTTGCTCCGCATCGCCTGCCCAGGCGCGAAATGCTTGGCCGCGAGGATGTCTTCAGCCCGTGGTTCACACATGGTGCCGCCGTCATTCGGCGCGTTTGCGCTCCCATATCCACGGTCGGCTAGGGCAACCCCGCACGAGCTTGCGGGAAATCCCGCGCGTCGTGCAGCGGTTCGGCTTTTGCCCTGTGTCGGCTGGAATTGCCTGACAGGGTCCGCAGACCCTTGCTTGTGTGGGGGAAACTTGCCGGTATGCTGTGCAGAGGAATGACGCATGACTTCTGCCCCTCCGATCCCATTGCCCTGGCTGTCGGGAAAACTACACCCCGGCCTATGTGATTGGTATCGGCTAAAAGGTGGCTGGTGGTAGGTAAAAAGGTCTACCGGAGGTTGGTGACCACGTCATTTGGAAGTGCATATCCGTTTAATACTTCCCTCCGTCAGGTTTTCGCGCAGTCGTCTTTCGTTTTGCCGACAAAATATGTGGGGGTTCCGTGGCATCCTTTTCATTTCGCCGGAAGGGTCATGCGGCGCCTGCATATGCCGGCTTCGTAAAACCCGCTTTCAAAATGTGCGCTGAGTGCGACCGCTTACGTGCCGAAGGCGGACGGCGTTCCGCCGGACGGCAATGGTGGCCGTTGTCAGGATTGCCGCTTCTTGCGTCAGGTTTTTAATCCTCCTAACCGCCGGCACCTCGCGTTACCTTTGGCCGAGGCCGCGTTCGTGCGAACGGGACAGAACGAGCGCGCCGGTCAACGGGGCGAACGGAGACGGGCAGCTCTCCGGCGAAGAGGGTCGCCCGGTCTCCTCGTGTCTCGTGCACAGCATCGAGAGCCGGGGCGCTTCGCGCATGAATATGCACATCATTACCAACTACGAGGCAAGTGCCGGGGCGGAAACGATGCTGTCGCGGCTCCTGCGCGCCTCCGGTGAACGCGCGCTCGTCGCATCGCTGATCGGCGTCTCGGAACGCAACCGGCGCCTGGCGGGCGAGGGGGCGCAATGCGAGGCGCTCAAGATCCGCTCGATCGGCCGTTCCATCACCGGGCTCGGCGATCTGGCGCAGCTTATCGTGCGCGAGCAGCCGCGCGTAATCCTTTGCTGGATGTATCACGCCATGGTCGCCGGCGTGTTGGCGCAGAAGCTTTCGCGCCGGCCGGTGCCGGTCTTCTGGAACATCCGCCAGTCGCTCGACGATCCGGCGGTCCTTTCCCGCAGCACCCGTGTTGCCCTGGCCCTGTCGCGGCGGCTGTCGCATTTGCCCGCGGGCATCATCTATAACTCCTCGCGCGCGCTCGAACTGCATCGCCAATACGGATTCTCCAACCGCCGAATGGAAGTCATTCCGAATGGCTTCGACGCAATGGGAGCACAGTCGTGTATCGAGCGGGCGCCGCGGATCGTCGGCATCGCCGCACGCTTCCATCCGCAGAAGGACCATGACACCTTCTTTCGTGCCGCGGCCGTGGTGGCGCGGAAGCGCCCGGACGTCCGCTTCATGGCCGTCGGCGCCGGGATGAGCGCGGACAACCGCGCCGTGCGCAACATGCTGAAAGACAGCGGCCTGCCGCCGGAGTCGGTCATCCTGATGGGCGAGACCGACGATATGGCCGGCTTCTACCGGTCGATCGACCTCCTGGTCCTTTCGTCGCGCACGGAAGGTTTTCCGAACGTGATCGCCGAGGCGATGAGTCATGGAAAGCCGGTGGTGGCGACCGACGTCGGCGACGCCGCAATGGTGGTGGGCAAGACGGGCGAGATTGTTCCGCGCGCCGATCCGATGGCGTTGGCGGCGGGGATGGAAAGGATGCTGGCGCTCGACCCGGCGGCTTACGCGGCCCGCGCACAGGCCGCGCGGCACCGTGTGGCGGAACACTATTCATTGGCCGCCATCGCGCGCCGCTATGCCGCCTTTCTCGGCACCGCAGCCGACGCGGCAGGTCCGGGACTAAGAGTGCAGACATGGTGATGTTGACGGCCAGACGCTACTTTACCGCTGAGGGAATCGAGATCGATCCCGAGGCCGAGTGCGCCTTCTTTTCCAACCTCAAGATGCGCAATGGCACCTTCAAGCTGACACGACCCTCGCGTTTTGCGGCCGTGGAGGAACGGATCGCGCCGATTATCCGCGAGAAGGCAGACCGCATTCGCGATGTCCTGGACATCGGCGCCTCCAGCGGTCTGACGACCATCGAGCTGGCGGACTTTCTCCAGGCGGCAGGCGCGGCGCCGCGGGTGATCGGCACCGATCTCTTCGTCAAGGCGCATCTGGTGGAAATCGCATCAGGACTTCATGTGCTGGCCGACGAAGAGGGATGGCCGCTGCAATACGAGATCGCCGGCAGGCCGCTGCGCGCCTGGGTGCGGAGGCTCGACTATTTTACGTTGGCCTTCGTGCCGCTGCTCCTCGGCCGCTCTGCCCTGCGCGGCAGGCTGCGCCGCAGGATCGGCGAGGGGCGGAGCCTGCCGGTGCGGATGGAGTGCCGGGCGCTGGCGGGCCGGAAGATCAGGCTCGTCGAAAACGACATTCTCGTCCCGACGGCCGAATTCGCCGGCCGCTTCGATCTGGTGCGCGCCGCCAACATCCTCAATCTGGGCTATTTTCCGGGCGAGCGCATTCGCGCCGCGATCGCCAACATTGCCGCCTACTGCCGTGGGCCGGGCAGCCTGCTCCTCGTGGTGCGAACACAGGGGGCGCAGCACCACGGCACATTTTTCGAACTGCTCGAGGGCGGGACGTTCGCGGTACGGTCGCGCATCGGAAAGGGGTCGGAAATCGAGACGTTCATTCTCGAGCATGAACCCGTTTGTGCAGGAGACAGGCCATGAATCGGAACCGCGGCCCCCTCCGTTCGAAGACCCTCGTCGCGATCGCCGGACTGGCGCTCCTTTCCGGAATCGTTCTGTACTCGGTGGATCTTTCCGCCGTCGGGCTGTCGCACCTGGCCGGACGTTCCCTCGGCGCCCTGTCGGACCCGAGCGGCGATCAGATCGCGCCGTTGTCGCCTCGGCTGGCGGATGGCCGGCAGCGTGCTTTCCCGACGGCGGAGGGGTTCGGCGCCGGCGCCAAGGGTGGGCGCGGCGGGGAGGTATATTTCGTCACGAGCCTGGCCGAGAAGGGGGAGGGAACCCTGCGCGCCTGCATCGATGCGGCCGGGCCACGCACGTGCGTTTTTCGCGTCAGCGGCACGATCATGCTTGAGAAGGAATCTCTGGTGGTCCGCAATCCCTATCTGACGATCGCTGGCGAGACGGCGCCCGGCGGCGGAATCGCCATTCGCAACGGTCCGCTGCAATCGCGCCCCTCCCTGGAGATTCTCGCTCACGACGTCATCATCCGGCATCTGCGGCTGCGTCCCGGGCCGCACGAAAAGGAGGCCTGCTGCTCCGGCGCCCTCGGCTTCTACGGCAAGGATGCCAGGGACATCATCGTCGACCACATCTCGGCGAGCTGGGGATCGGACGAGACGATCGATTCCGAGGATGCCACCAACGTCACGATCCAGTGGAGCTTCATCACCGAGCCGCTGCTCAATGGCGGGCCGAACAAGCGTAACCGTGCGCGCAACGTATTGCTGACCAAGGGCGGCAACTTGAGCCTGCATCACAATCTGTTCGCGCTGGGCCAGTTCCGCAGTCCGCAGATTCAGACGAGTGAGCCCGACATGGTGACGGAGGTTGTCAACAACGTGCACTACTCGCCGGTGTGGGAATATGTCATCGGGCTGAGCGATCGGCTCGCGCCGGTCAAGGCGAACGTCATCGGCAACTACAAGATCGCCGGTACCCGCAAGAACAACGATCATCTTGTCCACCTGTTCGAGGAGCAGGGCGGCAAGTTTAAGGTCTATGTCGCCGGCAATATCGACGAGACGTATCGCCCGGAGCCGGGAATGGCCGACGATCTGGTGCTCGGTGAGGCTCAGCGGGGCTATGTCGTTTCCGCCCCGTTCACCACGCTCGGCGTGCGCGCCACCTCGGCGCAGCAGGCCTATGACGATGTGCTTGTCGGCGCCGGGGCGACCAAGCCGACACGCGATGCGGTCGATTTGAGGATAATCGATGCGGTGCGCACGCGCTCGGGCGGCCTCTTGAAAACCCATCCAGAAAAGGTCGGCGGCTGGCCGGAACTGGTCTCCAAACCTGCCCCGGCCGATACGGACCGTGACGGGATGGCGGATACCTGGGAACGGGCGATGAGCCTGGATCCCACCAACCCCGACGACGGACGGGAGGACGATGATGGCGACGGCTGGACCAATCTGGAGGAGTATCTCCATGAGCGCGCGGGCGACAGCGTCGGCATGCGGACGGGCAGCCCCGCTCGTCTGGCATCCCGGCCATAGGCAAGGGCAGGCCGGTTTCGTTGATGCGTCAGCGGCGCCTTTGCCGAGGCGGTCGGAATTGCTGGCGCGGCGGGCCGTAAATGAGGAAGGTGACCGCCGGAGCAAGCGAGAGGAGTACCGGGACGGGCCAGAAGCGGCCATAGACATGCGGCGCTGCGCTGATGAGGAGGGAAAACAGCATAACCGCGGAAAATCCGCATACCGCCTCTTGCCTGCCGCCGGGCCGGCGCCAGGCGATCCACACGGTGACGATCGCACCCGACAACATCACCAGGAATCCGATCAGGGCCGGAAGTCCGCCCTCGTTCCAGATGAGCAGATAGACGTTGTGCACCGGGCTGTTGTAGGCGCTGACTTCGCGATACTGATCGGCCCCGTGGCCGAGCAGGAGGGCTTCTCCGCCGAGCCGAACCGCTTCCTCGTTCAACAGCATCCTGTCTGCAAAAGTGCCGGCCTCGCTCAGGTCGCCGCTTTCCAGTCCGCTCAAAACGCGTTTCTTGAAGACGGCTGGCAGCATGTCGCGGATGGCGGGAATGCCGAGCGCGCTCCAAATGCAGAAGAGGCTGGTCGCGCCGATGAGAATGCGCTTCGGCGTCAAGGTGGAAAAAAGAAAGAGCCCCACGCCAAACAATGTTCCGTAGAGCGCCGTATTCGAACCGGTCAGCATGACGGCGTAGCCCAGAAGCGCGAGAACGGGAATGGCGACGATGCTTCTCATCAGGCGCATCGCCGCCATCGAGAGCACCATGGGGAAGGTCAGTGCGAACAGGGCACCGCACTCGTTCTCCCGCTCGACGAACCCCTGAAGGCGGCCGTTGCCGCTGACGAAGATCGTGTTGGTTTCACCGACGATATTGACCACGTAGACGCCGTGGACGGCCATCACCACCATGGACGCCACGAAGACCTTCATCAGGATCGCGGTCTCGTCCCAGGGACGCGCGAGGAAGATGATTGGGAGCAGGAAATAGGCGAACAGGTACTGCAGCGCCAGGATCAGCCCCCGGTCGACGGCCCCGACGAGCAGACTGCTGATCAGTATGGCGCCGATCATCATCACCAGCCCGAAGATCCAGAAACCGGTTCCGGGTCCGAGAGGCTTCAAACGGATGCTTCCATTGAGCGCCATCGTCGCCAGGCAAAGACATGCGAAGGCGTCGCCCGCGGTGAAATAGAACGCCTCCAGCCTCAGCACGTTCATCGGGGCAAAGAAGACCACCGCACAGGCGAGAATGAGCTCCAGCTTGCGCGCGGTCGCCAGCGGTGCAGGCACGGCCCGCTGCACAGGCGTTCGCGGCCAGGGATGTACGTGGTCCATGGGTTCTCGGTCCGTGAAGTCTTTGACCAGTATATCAAATTTCAGTAAGTAACAACTAAGTCTAATTGATTACTATCATTATAAACGTAACCAATTTAATCGTTAAATGGGCAATTTTCTTCCAAGCAGGCAAGATATGAATGAATCAACCGTCAGAAACAGGTTGGGCATCCATGTTGATTTCCTGGATCAAAACGATCCGGGTCATTCGTCCAGCGTAATCGGCTTTAGAGACATTATACGCCTGGTCATGCGAAGGAAGTACTTCATTCTGTCATTCGTTCTGGTGAGTGCCTTCCTTCTGGCTATCGCTGTCATGTCGATGGCCAACACCTATACGGCAGCCTCGACCCTGGTTCTGGAACGGAACGATACCAGAATGCTGGAGGCCGTCACGCAGCTCGAGAGCGAGGAGCGTGATCGCGCCGCCATCGAGACCGAAATGGACATCATCTCCTCGCGCGTCTTTGTCGGGCGCGTGGTAGATGCGGCAAATCTGGTCGAGCATCCCTGGTTCAACACCTATCTGCGCGTGCCAGACAGCCCCGATACCCTTCCCGAGCGCGTCGTGAATGCCGGAAAGGCTGTGCTGGGGAGCATTCTTCCCTTCGACTTCTTTTCCGAGGACAGGGCATTGCCGAGTCAGGCGGCCCAGCGCGATCGTGCGATCTCGTCCCTGGTCTCGCGGATGACGGTGTCGCGCAGCGGCGAGAGCTTCGCGGTGACGGTCCGGGTAAGCAGCCCGGATCCCGAGCTTTCAGCCATGCTCGCCAACACCATCGCCGATGTCTATGTCGAGTGGTCGCGCGAACTCAAGAAGCAGGCCATGACCGAAGCGGTGGCATTCCTGCGCGAGCGAGCCGAGAAAATTGCCGAGCAGATTGCCGAGAGCGAGCGGATCATCGCCGAGTTCAGCCGCGTCAACGGACTTTCCTCCGACGAGCGCGACGATCTGCTGCGCAAGCGCATCGACGAGATGAGCACGCAATTGACCACTGCACGCGTCGAGCTTGCGGCGGTTCGTTCCCGCCAGGAGCAGGCGCGCCGCGTCCTCGCCGGCACGCAGGCGGCCGAAGGCACCGCCCTCGATTCTCAGCTTCTCGGCACGTTGCGCAGCGAAAGGGCCGTTCTTTTGCGCAAGCGGGCCCAACATGCCGCCAATCTGGGCGCCAACCACCCCAAAGTCGTGGACACGGACGCGGAATTGGACAGCGTCAACGCCATGATCGACCAAGAATATCAACGCATTCTGGATGACCTTTCGGGAGAGGAACAGATCATCGGCGGCCGGGTCGACCAGTTCGAATCTCAGATCGCGCAGATGCAGGAGATGGTGCGCAAGCGCAACGTCGCCGAAATCAGGCTGCGCGAGCTTGAACGGGATCTGGTTGCCGAACAGAAAATGCACGACCTCGTGGTCGCGCGTCTGGGCGATCTGGACCCCTTTTCGGAGATCACCAAGCCGAGCGCGCGCGTGGTCTCCGTGGCCGAGGTGCCGACGAAGCCCTCCTTCCCGCAGAAGGACCGCATCCTGGCCGGGGGGATCGGTGGTGCGACGGTTCTGGCGGTGATCCTGGCCATACTGTTGGAAGCGGTGGATACGCGGATCTCCTCGGGCCAGCGGATTCGGCAGGTCATCCAGGTTCCCAATCTGGCGAACGTGCCGGCCGCGCGCGGCTGGATGTGGTGGAAGCCGGGAGCAACGCATGATATCGCGCGCCGTCCGCGTGCGATCCAGGCCGAGGCATTCCGCTCCCTCTATCTCGCCTGCCGCGCCCAGCTGGCGATGGCCAAGCCTGTCATGCTCGTGACGGCGCCGCTGCCCGGCGATGGCGCGAGCACGGTCGCGCTGGGGCTTGCCCGCGCGGCCGCCTGCGATGGGTTGAAGACAATCCACGTGATCCTCGATCCGCATCGTCAGCAGTTCTCCGGCGGCGGAACCGACCTGCCGGTGACGCTGAACGGCAGCAATGGTCTCACCACGCCGCTCGGACTCGCGACGGCGATTCGGCCGGAGCCGGAGATAGAGGGACTGGACCGGCTCGATACGGCCAGTTTCGATCACGGGAAAATGGGGCCGCTGACGCGCTCGAAGGACATGCGGCTTCTGATCGACCGGTTGCGCGTGACTTACGACTTCGTCGTCATCGACTGCGCGCCTGCGCTCGTGACGGAAGACGCGAACTGGATGGCGCCGCTGGTCGACGCCGTGCTTTTGGTCGTTCGCTTCGGCCGCACCACCGAGCAGGAATTGACGAGCGCGGTGCAGCGCCTGCATCTCAACCGGGCACCGCTCCTCGGCACCGTGCTTAACGGTGTGAATCCGCGCCTGCAGACGGGCGACGATTCCCTGAGTGCCATGAGCTATCCACGGCAGGCGAGGGCGTATCTTGAGCACGCGTAGAAAAAAATCGCCGTTGCTGGTGCAGCCGCTGACATCGTCACGCGGCCGGGGCGAGGAGACCCATCTCCTTCAGGAGAAGACGGTTCACCGCCTCGACGTCGAAGCGCGCCCGCGCGATTTCCAGGGAGCGCCGGCCCATCTGCCAGGACAAGAGCGGATCTTCGATGAAACGCTCCATTGCCACCGCGAGCGCGTCCGGGTCGCGTGGCGGCACGATAAAGCCGTTCTCGCCGTCGATCACCGTGTCCCGGCAGCCCGGCGTATCCGCGGTGACGACGGCACGGCCTGTGGCCATGGCTTCCAGGATGCTGCGGGGAATGCCCTCGCGGTAATAGGACGGCAGCACGAAGACCGTGGAGGCGGCGAGAAAGGGGCGCACGTCATCCGTCTCGCCGAGATACTCGATCGCTCCCTCGGCCACCCAGCGGTCGATATCCCGTCGCGCGACGGCGAGGGGGCCGGGATCGAAGCGCCCGAGGATTTGGAACCGGGCATTCGGATGCCGTGCGCGCAAACGCCCGGCAGCGTCGGCAAACTCGGCGATGCCCTTGTTGCGCAAAAGCCGCGCCACGAGCAGGAAGACGGGATCGCCGGCCGGCACGGAAACGGAGGGGAAGTGGTCGAAATCGACCCCGGAACCGGGCACCGGCACGATACGGGAAAGGTCCTCGACCATCCGGCCCGCGCGCATGTCCTGGCTATCCGCCTCATTATAGACGAACACGCGTCCATCGCCGCCGAGCGCGACACGGTAGAGCCGCGTGGCAAGGGCGCGCATGGCCGAAAGCCGCATGCCCCGCGCATCTTCGCTGAAGAGATAGCCCAGCCCGGTGACGAGCGCGTGGCGATCCTCGATGCCGGCGAGCCTGGCCGCGATAAGTCCGTAGATGATCGGCTTCATCGTGTAGCACAGGACGACGTCCGGTGCGGTTTTGCGCAGCCGCGCCCAGAGCGCGACCAGGGTCCGTGCATCCTGCAGCGGGTTGAGGCCGGCGCGGGCCATCGGGATCGGCACGAAGTCGACGCCGATCTCCGACAGGGCGGCGATGGTCGGGCCGTGCCGCTCGGGGCCGAACGCCACCACTTCATGCCCGTTGTCGACCATGGCCTTGAGGAGCTTCAGGCGGAAATTGGCGAGCGAGATGGTGTAGCTGCAGATCACCGCCACCCTGTGCCGCTCGACGGCCACGGCGGAAGGGCGGATTTCCACCAGTTGATCCATGAAACGACCTCCGGGGATGGGTGCGGGGCAAAGTCCGCGTGGCGATTTTCGTATTCTCCAGTCTTATGCCAAATCGAAAGATGTAAAGTCATGTTTTGGTAGTAGATCGATCAGCAATACGCACTTCTCGACAATTCTCTCGGCAGTCGGGAAAATGGAGATCGTGATGTCCGGATTTTATACTGTGGTGTTGTTTCTTGTCCGATCGCTCGCTTTTGCCGCCGCCGTCCTTTGGGGCGGTGCCGCGCTGGCGATCGATGGCGATGCGGTCGGATACGCGCTCGCGCCCGGCGACACGCTGCGCTTCGACATTCTGGACGACGAAAAGGATCCGTTGGACTTGCCGGTCGGGTCGGACGGGTCGATCCAGGCGCCTTATGTCGGCGCGGTGCCGGTCGCCGGCTTGACGGTCGCCGAGGCGTTCGAGGCGGTGAAGCAGCACTATTCCGAACGGCAGATCTTTCGCGTGCCGAAGCTGGCGCTGTCAGTCGCTGCGTACCGTCCGGTCTATGTGACCGGAGATGTCCGCCAGCCCGGCGCCTATGATTTCAAGCCCGCGCTCACCGTGGAAAAGGCGATGACGCTCGCCGGAGGCCAGATCACCGCCCAGGCCGCCGACGATCCGGTCCTGGCGCGCGCGCGCATGCGCGGCGAGCTGGAATCGATCGAGACCAACATCATCGCTGCCGCCTTGTCCTTTGCCAGGCTGACGACTCAGCTCGACGGGCGCGAGACGATCGCCGACGACGACATCCCCGCCATCGCGCGGCCCTATGTCGGCGGACCGATCGCAGATGCAGTGCGCGCTGTCGAATCGCGGATCCTTCAGGCCAACAATGAAAGCTTCGCCGCGCAGGAAGAGGTCCTGATGGCCAATCTGGAGGAGGCGAAAGATGAAGTCTCTCTCCTCGAGGAGCTTGCGCGCAAAGTGGAAAGGACGGTGGAGATCGCCCGCGAAGGCCTCGAACGGGCGCGCGAGCTCCAGAGTCGCGGCATCCAGACATTGACGGAGGTCTCCAATATCGAGCGCCAGGTGTCGATGGAAGAGGTGCGGCAGCTGCAGGTTCTGTCGGATCTTTCTGCGGCCCGGAGGAACATCGGCACGCTGAAGAGCAGCCTGGCGGAACTGACGCAGCAGCGCCGGGTGGGCGCACTTATCGAGTTGCAGACGCAGAACACCAATCTCGCCGCCGCGATCGCCGCGCGGCGTGCGGCAGAGGAGCAGCTCGCGCTGCTTGCCAGCATGTCCGTCGAGGAACTGGCCAACAACAAGGAGATCGTGCTCGATTTCAAGATCCGCAGGCAGACCGAGGACGGGCTCACCGAATTGCCCGCCACCGTCGCCACATCCGTGGCGCCCGGCGATGTCGTCATCGTGCGCATGATCGGGGGCAGCAGCGCCCCGGCGCCGACCACGCCGCAGGGTGCCGCGTTTTCGAACCCCGCAAGGGCCGATCTCTCCGCGCTGCGCTGAGGTGATCGCACTCCAGATCAGGAGCGAACCGTGACCGACATTGCCAGGATCGACAAACAGACGGTCGCCGCAAAAACGTGGTCGAAGCCCGGTGAATGGGGCAGGCGCGGGACGGCGCTCATGGCCCTGGGGGTTGCTGCGATACCCGCCGCACTGACGGCGCTTCTCGTCTGGGTCTCGCTCGGTCGCCCGCTGCTGTTTCGCCAGCTTCGCACCGGGCTGGAGGGGCGCACCTTCACGGTGGTCAAGTTCCGCACCATGAAGGATCTGCGTGATGGTGAGGGCCAACTCCTGCCCGATCGCCTGCGTGAGACGGCCATCACGCGCCTCGTCCGCCTCCTGCGCCTCGACGAGATCCCGCAGTTGCTTGCGATCCTCAACGGCCACATGAATTTCATCGGCCCGCGCCCCTTGCAACCCTGGACGGTGGCGCAGTTCGGCCCGCTGGGCGTGTTGCGCAACCAGGTGCGGCCGGGCCTGACCGGCTGGGCACAGGTCAACGGCAACACCCGGCTTTCGGACACGGACAAGCTGGCACTCGACATCTGGTATATCGAAAACCGGTCGCGGGTGCTGGACGCCTGGATCCTGGTTCTCACGCTGGTGACGCTGCTGCGCGGCGAACGCGTCGGCGAGCGGCAACTGGCAATGGCGCGCGAGCGACTGGCCGCCCGGTCGATGTCCGCCAACCGCAGCGCCCGGACGGCAGGGGGAGGGGAAACGTGAGAACGGCATTCATCGGCGCGGTCGAAGGGTCCGCTGTGGCCTTGGAGGCGCTCGCCCGCGCCGGCATGGCACCTGGTCTCGTGGTCACCTTGCCGCCCGAGGCCGCGCACCGTCATTCCGACTATGTCGACCTTACGCCCCTGGCGAGGGACTGCGGCAGCGCGCTTCTTTTCACCACGGACGTGAACGCCCCGCCCGTCATCGAGGCGCTGCGTGCCTTCGACACGGATCTGGCACTGGTGATCGGCTGGTCGCAGATCTGCGGGCCGGCGTTCCGTGCCAGCGCCCGCATCGGCGCGGTCGGCTTCCACCCGGCCCCGCTGCCGCGCATGCGCGGTCGGGCGGTCATTCCCTGGACGATCCTTTTGGGCGAGACCACGACGGCGGCCTCGCTGTTCTGGCTCGACGAGGGCGTTGATTCCGGCCCTCTACTCCTCCAGGAATCCATCGACGTGGCCGAGAACGAAACCGCGCGCACGCTCTACATCAAGCAGACCGGCGCCCTTGCGCGCATGCTGCCCAAGGCGGTCGAACTCGTCCGCGCCGGAACGGCGCCGCGGATCGAGCAGGATCACGCACGCGCCACCTATTGCGCCAAGCGGACATCCGAGGACGGGCGGATCGATTGGCGCCTTCCGGCATCCAGCGCGCTGCGCCTCATCCGCGCCGTCGGCGATCCCTATCCGGGCGCCTTCACCGCCTACAAGATGCGTAAACTCATCATCGATGCGGCCGAGCCGTTCTCCGACTCCCATCGCTTCATCGGGCTGCCTGGCCAGGTCGTCAGCGACACGCCGTGTGGCTTCGTCGTGCGCTGCGGCGACACCGGCTGCCTCCACGTCACCGCCTGGCGGCTGGACGGGGAGGCGCATCGGCCCCGTCTGCATGCCAAGCTGGGGGTGGAAGCGTCATGACGGATCCGCTGGCCTTCGGGCGCACTCTGGTGGTCGCGCCGCATCCCGACGACGAAATCCTCGGCGCCGGCGGCACCATCGCCAGGCTTGCCCGTGCCGGGCAGGATGTGTTCGTGGCGGTGGTGACGGCGGGGCGTCCCCCGGCGTTTTCGCCCGTCCAGGCAGCGACGGTGCGCGCCGAGGCAGAGCAGGCACATGCCTTGCTCGGCGTGCGAAGGACCTTCTGGCTCGACTTTCCGGCCGCCGCGCTTTCAGAGACCCCCCATTCGGAACTCAACACCGCGCTGCAGGCGCTCTTCGGGCAGGTGCGGCCGACGACGCTCCTCCTTCCGTTTTGCGGCGACATCCACCGCGATCACCAGTTGGCCTTCGCCTCCGCCCTCGTGGCGGCGCGACCGCATCAGCCGGAGTACCCGCGGATGATCCTCGCCTACGAGACGTTGTCGGAGACCAATTGGAATGCGCCCTATCTCACGCCGGGCTTCCATCCCAACGTGTTCGTCGACGTCGGTGAAACGCTGTCACTGAAGCTCGAGGCCATGGGCCTGTTCGAGACTCAGTTGAAGGCATTCCCGCACGAGCGGTCGCGGGAAGCTCTTCGGGCCTTGGCGCTCTTGCGCGGCGCCACGGTGCACGTGGACGCGGCGGAGGCCTTCGTCCTCGTCCGTCAGGTCGTTCAATGCGCAAAATCCGAAACCGTTGCAGGGGTTTAACTGACATGGTTCGGGCTCCACGCGCCTTTGCAGTGTACGCGCGTTACCACAGGATGGCGTGACACGGCCGTAGGCCGGCGCGCGATCGGCTGTGCTCGCAAGATGAGGGCGGCAAAAGGGCATTTCCGGCAGGGAGAGGTAGATGGTGGCACCCCACGAGAGGCTCCTCGAAGAGAAGGTGGAGGGCCCGTCCAACCGTGCGTTCGGCTATACCGTGGGCGGTATTCTTCTGGCGTTTGCGGCCGTCAGGCTTTGGTTCGTCGGCTATTTCACCGTCCTGACGACAAGCCTGACGCTCGTCGGTGCCATCCTGGTCTTTTTCGCGGCGGTGGCGCCGGCAGCCCTGGAACGCCCCAATCGGCTCTGGATGGCGCTCGGGCTGCTTTTGTTCAAGGTCGTCAATCCCGTGATCATGCTGGCCATCTATATCACCACCTTTGTGCCGATCGGGCTGATCCAGCAATGGAGGGGATATGACCCGCTTGCCTACAAGGCCGGCAGGGCACGCGACAGCTACTGGATCTCGCGCTCGCCTTCGCAAGTCGACGCCAAGACGATGCGCAATCAATTTTGAACGCGGCGGACAGAGCGTCCGTCGCCGGGCAATCGGTGAGGAAGGTTGGAAAATGGAACTGGTGCGTGAACTGTGGACCTATATGTCCGATCGCAAGAAATTCTGGTTGCTGCCGATCTTCGTCATGCTCGGCGTGTTCGGCGGGCTGATCGTGCTGACACAGGGCACGGCCGTTGCGCCCTTTATCTACACCTTGTTTTGACGGGGTGTGAGCCGTGCGCATTCTCGGGATTTCAGCATTCTACCACGACAGTGCCGCCGCGCTGATCCAGGACGGGCAGATCGTCGCGGCGGCGCAGGAGGAGCGCTTCACGCGCCGCAAGCACGACCCGGATTTTCCGGCGAATGCCGTGCGGTATTGCCTGGCCGAGGCCGGGTGCACGATGGACGATATCGACCACGTCGCCTTCTACGACAAGCCGTTTCTGAAATTCGAAAGGCTGCTCGAGACCTATCTGGCGACGGTGCCCGGCGGTTTTCGCTCTTTCCGCGCCGCCATCCCCGTCTGGGTGAAGGAGAAGCTGTTCCAGAAGTCGGGGCTGCGGCGCAGGCTTGGCGAGATCGCCGGGAGAAAGCGATGGGACGGCTCGCTCCTGTTCAGCGAGCACCACGTGGCCCATGCCGCCAGCGCCTTCTTCGCCTCGCCGTTCAAGAGCGCTGCCGTGCTCACCATGGACGGGGTGGGAGAATGGTGCACCACCTCGCTCGGCCACGGCCACGGGAAGCGCCTGGACCTTTTGAAGGAGATCCATTTCCCACACTCTCTCGGGCTGCTCTACTCGGCCTTCACCTACTACACGGGCTTCAAGGTCAATTCCGGCGAGTACAAGATCATGGGCCTGGCGCCCTATGGCCGGCCGCGATACGCGCAGACGATCCTCGATCACCTTATCGATCTCAAGGAGGACGGATCCTTCTGGCTCGACCAGCGCTATTTCGACTACTGCACGGGCCTGACGATGACCTCGCCGGCTTTCAACGAGCTCTTCGGCGGTGAGCCTCGCAAGCCGGAATCGCCGATGACCCAGCGCGAGATGGACCTGGCCGCCTCCATCCAGGCGGTCACCGAGGAGGCGGTTCTGCGGCTGGCGCGATTTGCACGGCGGGAAACGGCCGAGCGCCAGTTGTGCCTAGCCGGCGGCGTGGCTCTCAACTGCGTCGCCAACGGCAAGGTGCTGAAAGAAGGCGTTTTCGACGACATCTGGATCCAGCCGGCCGCCGGCGATGCCGGCGGTGCGGTCGGTGCCGCCTTGGCCGTGTGGCATCAGTATCTCGACAGCGAGCGTACCCCCAATGGTGGCGACCTGATGGAAGGCGCCTATCTCGGACCGGCCTATTCGCAGGCCGAAATCGAGCAACGCCTCACCGCCGCCGGCGCCGTCTACGGGGTGATGCCCGATTCCGAGCTGATAGCGACGACGGTCGATGCGCTCACGGAGGAAAAGGCCGTCGGCTGGATGCAGGGGCGGATGGAATTCGGCCCGCGTGCCCTCGGCAACCGCTCCATCCTGGGCGATCCGCGTTCGCCGAGGATGCAGAAGACGCTCAATCTGAAGGTCAAGTACCGGGAGAGCTTCCGCCCCTTCGCCCCGTCGGTCCGGCGTGAGGACGTCTCAGAATGGTTCGAGATGTCGGCCGACAGCCCCTACATGCTGCTGGTCGCCGATGTATGCGACGAAAAGCGCGTGCGGCCCAATCTGGATGAGGAGGAGTTGTTTGGCATCGAGCGCCTGAACGTGCCGCGCTCGGACATACCGGCAGTCACTCATGTGGATTATTCAGCCCGGGTTCAGACGGTGCACCGGGAAACGAACCAACGCTACTGGGACCTGTTGACGGCCTTCAAGGAGCGCACAGGCTGTCCGGTGCTGGTCAATACGAGTTTCAATGTCCGGGGCGAGCCGATCGTCTGTTCGCCGGAAGACGCTTATCGCTGCTTCATGGGGACCGACATCGAACGGCTGGTAATCGGCAACGCCATCCTGCGCAAGGAGGACCAGCCTGTAGCGCTCAGGAAGGACTACAAGGAAGAGTTCGAGCTGGACTGATACGGATCACGATCAGCGTGCAGCCGTCGGCGCGGGTAGGGATTGTCCGAACGACCGCTGCCGGTCGTGCTTGCCGGGTGGGAGGTGCGGGATGGGCAAAAGAGGTGGAGGGGCAAACGGCGCGGTCCCCCGTTGGCGCAAGCGCCCGGAGGTACCTTCCGCCGCTCTGAGTGGTGCCGGGGCTTCATCCGGCGATCTGCCGTTGGCGGAATCTGACTCCGAAATGGAAAGCACCGGCCGCGCCAGGCGCGGAACGCGGATAAGGGGCGCCAAAATTGCCGGGACCCTTGGTCTTCTATCTCTTTCCGTCGCTGTCACTGTCGGGTTCTTCGAAGCGCTTCTTGCGGCCTTTCCCGGGCTTCAGGTCCAGGCCAATGAAGGCGAGTACATCTTCTGTTCGCCTTACACCCGGCATGTGGAGCATCCGCGGTTCGGGCATACCGAAACGCCGGGCGCGAGCTATTTCGAGCGCAACAGCCCGCGCGATCCCTGGTATTACGTACATGTCAACGAGGAAGGCTTTCGCGACAATCAAAGGCATTCGGGCGAGCGGGTGATCGTCCTGGGCGATTCCATGACTCGGGGAACACTGGTCAACGAATATGAAAGCTACGGAGGCCTCATCAACCAGTGGCATCCCGATATGGGCTTCCACATCTACGGCGTCGGCGGCTATGGCCAGGCGAACACGCTGAGGATCTATCAGGACAAGGGTGCCGAAATACCCCATCGGCTGGTCATCCAGCAGATCACCCTTCCCAACGATTTGGACGACAATGTCGAACGCACCAGACGGGTCGGCGACGGCTTCGAGGTGGATTTCGCAAAGGTCACAGCCAAGACGACCGAGAGCACGCTGCTGCTTCTGAGAGTGCACCAGTTCCTCTGGCAGACGAGCAGCCTCTACCGCATTGTCTACGATGCAACTCTTCGCGCCTCGGTCCAAAACTGGGATGCCCGCCGCGACATCGACAACGCCCTGGACCTGACACGGCGGCTTCTTGCGGGGCTGGCGGCGGAAGCTGCGGCCAATCAGGCCGATCTGCTGCTTTTAGTGATCCCCGGCTGGCCCGAAATCGTCGGCCGCGACGACGGCATGGCGCCAGAGCGCCAGCGCGAGATGCTGCGCGCCTTTGTCGAGGACGTACCGAATGCCCATCTTCTCGACGCTACGCCCAGTTTGGCGCGCGCCGATCCCGATCTCACCTTCGGCGTCATCGACAAGCATTTGACCGCCTACGGCCACTTCCTCCTCGCCGAAACGCTCGACCAATGGCTTTGGCAAGACTGGCAGGGAAAATCGAGCGACGTCAGGCCACGGCGGACCTTCGTCCAGCAGCCCGCCATCGCGCCGGACTGCGCTCTCACGGAAGACTATCTCGATTGGGTAAGGTCTATCTGATCCAGAGCCGGTGTCTTCTTCTTTGCGGCGGCCGGTCCTTCACCTGCCGGATTCCAGATGGCCGGCTTGTGTGAAAATGCGCGCGGACGGCGTTTCGGCGGCGCATCCCCTGGACTTGCGAAGGCTCTGCCCCGCCTCCAGCGCTCGCGCAATGGTTTCAGCGGCGAGCATGGCACCCGCGCGGCTGAAGTGGGCATCCGGAGCATACATCTGCGCCGGCGTCGGGTGGTTGCGGAGAACCGGACTGAGATCGATGACATCGATCCCCTCCAGAGCGGCCGCATCGAGGACCTTTGCACGCAGGTCGTCGAAAGCCGCGTCCGACGGGAAGAGGCCGACATACCGGTCGATGCGCGGTATGTACATGAGGGAAAAGCAGCCGCCCCAGCTCTCGGCGATCTCTCTGGCGCGCCGCAGCGTTTGCCGAAACTCGGGGATATCGCCCGAGATCTTCGGATAGAGAAGCCCCAGCGATGTCCCGGTCATTTGCAGAGCGGCGAAATTGCGCAGGAACGATTTCTGCGCGACCAGGTCCGCCATCGTGACCTCGTCCTCATCGATCCGTTCGAGGATGGCGCGGGCCTTGTCGACGGTCTCGGTTGCGCCTGACGGCGCGCCGAAACGGGCGTTCGGCCGGAGCGCGGCCCTGAGCCAGGGTTGCTTCAGCGAATATTCGAGGTTTTCCCAGTCGTTGCCCTCGAAGAACGCCATCACGACATTCCTCGGTCGCAGCAGCGGACCGTAGCGGCCGAGCGTGGCAAGCTCGATCAAGGGGCCGTTGCCGCGTATTCCCATGCTCACGGTATTCGGACCGCGCCGGCGCAGTTGCGAAGCCAGGTCATCGCCCGGCTTGAGACAGAAGCCCTCCACGAAGGAATCGCCGAGAAGCATCACGTCGATCGGGGCATCATAGACCGTATTCGGATTGTTGAAGCCGTAGCGGTCGGCCTTGTAGGTAATGACCTGCCCGGGCGGGGTGCACAGAAGTGTCGTCGAACCGGGGAAGCCGGCCAGCATCGTTTCCGGCAGGCCGTCCACGCCGGCAAGAATGTTGAGCCGCCGCAGGGTGAAGCCACGGATGAAATCGTCCTCGTGCGACAACATCGCACGTTGGTCCTCGTCGAGGCGGCCGAGCATGGTGAAGTGCACCGAAAGCTGACGCGCCGTCAGGAACCCCTCGAAGAGAAACAGCCCGGCAAGCAGGCTCACGCCGTAAATGCCGACCGGCCTTGTCCATCGCGGTCTAGCAAACAGGGCGATCGCCAGAATGCCCATCCCCAGAAGTCCGGGTACGAGAACATAGCGCAAAAACTGTGGGGTGGCCGAGGCGTAGTGGTCGAAATTCAGCAGCGCATATAACGTGCTTCCCAGCAGGTAGAATGCGACGAGCATGCAGGCCGCAAAGGAAAGTCGGCTCTTTCCCTGGTGATCTTCGGTTTCTGGCATTCTTCCCCTCGCTGCGCCTGGGACCGGTCGACGGGTCTGCAACTTCGCGGTTCGCCGCCCGGAAACAGGAGAACTACCGTTCTGCCTTCGGCAGCGGTAAAAGCTTGGTGCGATCCGGAATGGTGCGGCCTGCCGCGTGCGCGACGAAACCGGCGAGCCGTTCCAGATGTTCGACGAAAACGGCGGAACTGATCTTCCCATCCCCGACCCAGCGCCCCTCCCGGTCGGTCGCCGCGAGGATTTGTTCGATCTCCGCCTCTGTCGGGATGTCGCGAGGCTTTTCGTCCTTGCCTGCCGCGTCCAGGCGCGCAAGCACGGGGGCGATGTCGAACCCGGCCTTGAAGCTATAGTGATCGGGAGCATCATCCACCGCGTAGGTGAGCCTGTAGTCGGTATCGAGATAAAGCGGCCTGTCGGTGCCGAGCTCGTAGAAGCGTGCCCAGTCTCCGTCGGGAAGGCGGACGGCGCGCAGCCATGCGGCGGCTTTCCGCGCGCCGGCAAGATAGCGGCGCTCCCCGGTTACTCGGTGAAGATCGATGAGTGCATCGACCGCGCCTGCCGTCTCGTTGGAGGCGATCGCCGGCGGCTCGAACCGGCGCCCCCAGATCGGCTCCAGATCGGCATTGTAGGTTTGTGCCCATCCGGGCTGCGGATCCGGCAATTGTGCGCGTAGCAGAAACTCGCCGCCGCGCCGCGCCGCGGCGAGGTAGTCCGGCTCTCCATAAAGACGATGGGCGAGCAGGAACGTGCGGATGACGTCGCGCTGGAGGTGGTCGTTGAGGATATAGACCTCTCCCTCCGGTTCGACATATTCCCGCGGCCAGCTCTCCGGCATGCGAGCCTGCCACGCCGACACCGTCAGCGCATCCGCCACCCGCCGGTCGGAGCGGACCGGCCAGGCACCGTTGGGATGCTGCATGGCGATGAATGCGCCGAGGCCGTAGACCACGGCCTCATGGACACGCTCGTGGCCACCTTCCAGCGTTTCGTCGACCAGCATCAGGAAGGCAAGCGCACTCTGGGACATGTTGTCGTCAAGGATCGTGGCGTCGCGTTCCTTGTTGCCGTCGATTGCCGTGCAGGGCGGGCGTTGGGCGCGGTTGGCGCGATAGCACCAGGATTGCCGCGCGGCAGGATCGAATTCGAGCAGAGCCCACCAGCCGCCGGATTCGAGCTGCGTTTCCACGAGCGCCTCGGCCGTCTCGACCGCCGCATCGAGATAGAGCCGCTCGCCCGTCGCATGAAACGCGGCGAGATAGGCCCGGCCCACCGCCGGCGTGCCCGGCGGCTGAAGCCAGCCCTGCGTCTCGGTGGTGACCCCTTCACCCGACCGCCAGGAAAGGTCCGTCGAGACCTCCCAGACATAGCTGCCGTGGCGCGCGACCCGGTCACGGAAGAAGGTTGCCGCCCTCAGCATGTGTTCCTGTGCGCGCGCGGCGAGATCGTCCGTGGTCGTTTGGGACCAGCAAGGCTGCGTCAAACCGGCCAGAACGATTGGAACCAGGAGCCATCGCATGAAAAACCGCCGCTGAGGTTGCTCGCCGCTGATCGGTGATGGTGACCTCGCGCATCCCCGAGGGCCGAAGTCGCCCAAAGTCGTCTTGGTGGAGTCTAGTGAAACCCATGCATGCTGCCCTTGCAAAAAGGAAAAACCTGACACCAGGCGCGGCTGATCCTAGTCGTTCGTGCACCCGTCTTTTCCGTAGCATCGTGAAACGCTCGGTTCGGCCTGCGCCCCATTGGCGGCATCGCCTAGGTGGCGGTCGGATGCAGTGTTACCCGGTCAGAGGCGGCCATGCAGACTTGCGACGTAGTGGAGATCAGCAGGAGAAACGGCCACATACCCTCCGGGCTGATCGAGGCCTGTTATAGGGCCAGTCAGAGTGGCCTCGTCGTGCTCGCCCTTCACGGCATCTCGCCGCAGGCCGTCAACCGCATCCTGGATCCGGTGGTTCCGACACTCCCCCTCGACATACCCGGCGTCCTCTACATCGACGCCGCCGATGCGGCGCGCGTGCAAGAGGCCGTTTTCGCCGCAGAGAGGATCTTCGTGGCGACGATCGCCTTCCGCGGCATGGTCCGCGCTCTGGGCGTCGCACCGCGGCTGATCGCTCCGGTCGACCTGGCGGGAAGCCGCCTGCTCGGCCTCGGCATGGGGCCGCGCACCGGCCATGCAACCGAGCCCCCGGGGGAACGGAACGGCGCCCGCGATCCCGTGCCGGCACGCGTCCCCGCGCAGTCGCAACCGGCGCCTCTCTATCTCGGGCGGTATTACGCGCTTTAGGTCTTGTGGACATTATGGTGGTGGCGGCGGCGCGGCCTGCAAGGCCGATGGCGAAGCGCCAAAAGACGCCGTAATGCCAGCCGCTTCAGGATCTTCTTCAACGGCCTCCATCAACCTCGCGTGCCTTGAGAGGCAGGCGAGCGAAGACACGCTCGGCAAAACCGAAATGCCGGCGGGGTTTTACTGACACGGCTTAGGTTTCGCGCTCCTTTGCAAGTCCAGGCGGTTCTCACAGGATGATGCAAGCTGAAACACGCCTGGGACCAGGCACGCATACGACATGCCGGCCCGGGAGGCGCGTGTGAAGGCACAGCACCGAATCTTTCCGCTGTTCGACAGAGGAGCCCGTCATGATGGACAACAATCTGGCTGCCAAGGATGCACGGGCGCACCCCTATGGCGCCGGCGCGCAGCAGCCGGTGCGCGACATGACGACCGCAACACGCTGGCCGCATTACGACGAGGAGCAGATTGGGGACGTGATCGCCGTCCTGCGCTCGGGGAAGGTCAATGCTTGGACGGGCGGCCGGGTGACCGAATTCGAAGCCGCCTACGCGGCACTGCTCGGCCGCCGTCACGCGATCGCGCTCGCCAATGGAACGGTCGCCCTCGACGTCGCGCTGCACGCGATCGGCCTGCAGCCGGGTGACGAGGTGGTGGTCACGCCGCGCAGTTTCGTCGCCTCGGCGGCTTGCGTGCCGATGGCCGGCGCCACGCCGGTCTTCGCCGATGTCGACCCGGAGAGCCAGGCCATCACGGCGGACACGATCGCTGCGGTCCTGACGCCGCGCACCCGTGCCGTGATCGTCGTTCACCTGGCCGGATGGCCGGCGGACATGCCGGCGATCATGCGCCTTGCCCGCCAGCATGGCATCGTCGTGATCGAGGACTGCGCGCAAGCGCACGGCGCGTCAATCGCCGGCCATCCGGTCGGCAGCTTTGGCGATATCTCCGCTTTCTCCTTCTGCCAGGACAAGATTCTCAGCACTGGAGGCGAGGGTGGCCTGCTTGCCATGGACGATGAGGCGATCTGGTCCAAGGCATGGAGCCGCAAGGATCATGGCAAAGCCTATGATGTGGTGCACGAGAAGGGGCATGCGCCCGGCTTTCGCTGGCTTCATGAAAGCTTCGGCTCGAATTACCGCATGACCGAAATTCAGGCTGCAATCGGGCTCCGGCAGCTCGATCGCCTTCCGGAATGGCAGGCGCAGCGGGCGGCCAACGCGGCGATCCTGATCGATGCCGTGCGCGATCTGCCCGGCCTGAGGACCCCCCTGCCGCCGCCACATATGCGCCATGCCTGGTATCGTTTCTACACCTTCGTGCGCCCCGAAAGGCTGAAGGCCGGCTGGAGCCGCGATCGGATCTTTTCGGCGCTCAACGTCCTCGGCGTTTCCTGCTTCACGGGCAGTTGTCCGGAGATCTACCTGGAAAAGGCGTTCCGGGAATCCGGCATGGCGCCCCGAAGACGGCTCCCGGTTGCCGCCACGCTCGGTGAAACGAGCCTGGCCTTCCTGGTGGACCCGTGCCAGAGCCTGGCTGCCATGCGCAAGACGGCCGTGACCCTGCGCGGGATCATGGAAGAGGCCACGGCCGAGGTGGCGCCGGGCATCGCCAGGAGGCGAGCGGCTCTCGCTTCGTGAGGACCGCGGAGACGGGGTGAGGCGAAACGGATGCGCATGACTCTTCTGGTTTCGTCGGCCGGGCGACGTGTCGGACTCGTCGAGTGTTTTCGTTCATCGGCGGCGGCGATCGGCATCGAGCTTGAGGTGCTCGCCTGCGATCGCGACCCGCAGTTCAGTGCCGCCTGTCAGGTGGCCGATCGGGCCTTTGCCGTGCCGAGATGCGACGATCCCGAATTCGTGGAAACGATGCTGGAGATCGTGCGTGAAAACGGCGTCAACCTCGTCGTGCCGACGATCGATCCGGAGCTGGCGCCGCTTGCGGGCGCGGCGCATCGTTTCAGGGCGAGCGGCGCCCACGTTCATGTCAGCCCGCCCGGCGTCATCGAAGTGGTCCGCGACAAGCTGAGGACGGCCCAGGTAATGGAAGCGGCCGGCGTGCCGGTGCCATGGACAGTGCCGCTCGAAGCGGCGCATGCCTCCGCCTATCCGATCGTTTGGCCGATGTTCCTCAAGCCTTCGGGCGGCAGCGCCAGCCGCAACATCAAGGTGGCGACCAGTTCCGCGGATCTGCCCGAAGCGCCGGAGGAGCCGATGATCCTGCAGCAACTCCTCATCGGCCCGGAATACACGGTCAACATGTATATCGACCGCGAAGGCGATCTGCGCAACGCGGTGGCGCACCGGCGCCTGCGCGTGCGCGCCGGCGAGGTGGAGAAGGGACGGACCGAGCGTGACCCGGTGCTGCGCCGTCTGGCCGAAGGAGTGGCACGAGCGCTCCCGCTGGCACGCGGCGTGCTGTGTTTCCAGGTAATTGCGGACGAGCGAACCGGGCCATGCGTCTTCGACATCAACGCGCGTTTCGGCGGCGGCTATCCGCTGGTTCACTACGCGGGAGGGGAATATACACGCTGGCTTCTGGAAGAGGTGGCCGGCTTGCCCTCCACCGCCCACGATAATTGGCGCGCAGGCGCATTGATGCTGCGCTACGACGCGGCCGTCTTCCAGGGGTGAGGAGGCATGGTGGCGCCGATCCTGGTCGTCTTCGATCTCGACGATACCCTTTATCTGGAGCGCGATTTCGCGTTGAGCGGCTTCGCCGCGGCCGACGCATGGCTGTGCCGGGCGGGTGGTGTGAAAGGGCTGGCACCGGTCTGCCGCGATCTCTTTTTCGCCGGGGAGCGCTTGCGCGTCTTCGACCGGGCGCTAGAGATGCTCGGCTTGCGAGCAGACCCGGCCCTCGTCGCCAGCCTCGTCTCCGTCTACCGCTCGCATGCGCCGGACATTCGCCTGGCCGACGATGCGGCACGCTATCTCGCATCGCGCTCCCCTGCGTTTCCCTGCGCCATGATCACCGACGGGCCGACCGCCATGCAGCGGGCGAAGGTGCATGCCCTGGGACTCGGCGAGGCTCTCAAGTGCATCGTCTGCACCGGCGCACTGGGTGAGGGTTTCGGAAAGCCGCATCCGCGTGCCTTTGCCATGGTCGAGCGCTGGGCAGCGCCGACGCGGCTCCCGCTCGTCTATGTGGCCGACAATCCGGTGAAGGATTTCGTGACGCCGCGCGCCCGCGGCTGGTGGACCGTACAGATCGCGCGTCGCGAGCGGGTCCATCGCCTGCCGGCGCCGGGTGCCGCTTACGAAGCGCATGCGCGCGTCACGACCCTCGACGCCCTGGACGATTGTCTTATCCGGTTGCAACGGGAGTCTGAGGATGCCCGGCCGGCGGCCGCCGTGGACCCTTAGGGTTTTTCCCGACGGCGGGAAGGTCCCGGCTGGTTTCCGTTGCGGTGCAGTTGGCCATTTGCCTGCTACAGTATCTTGCGGGGCAGGGCTCGCTGCCGTGCCCTTTAAGACGCGGCGCAGCCCGGCCGGACGCGGGCAGGACGCATTGTGGGGGGAGTAAAAGGTGTCTTCCTTGACTGGCTCCATGCAGACCATCGGCCGGCGTGCCCGCAGGTTCTGGCGCGACGAGGAGTCCTTGCGCGCGCGGCTCGCCAACATCGGCCATCTGGTGACCGGCAATATGATGGGCTCCGCGATGGGCCTACTCGCCTTCATCGTGACGGCCCGTGCGCTCGGTCCGAACGATTTCGGCATCCTCGCCCTTACGCTCAGCTACGCCCGCTCCATCCAGCTCCTGATCGCGTTCCAGACATGGCAGCCGCTCATCAAGTACGGCGCGGAGGAATGGGGCAACCAGGATAAGGGCGCCTATCGGGCCCTGATGAAGTTCGGCTTGCTCGTCGACGTCTCGGCCGCCTTCACGGCCTATGCGCTCGCCGTCTGCTTCGCCTTGCTATTCGGGCCGCACGTGGGCATCGGCGAAAGCAACCTGCAGCAGGTGCTCATCTACGCCACCGTACTTCTGTTTCAGATCGAAGGGTTTCCGACGGCCGTTCTGCGCCTGGCCGGCCGGTTCAGACTGGTTGCCTACAGTGCGTTGGTGGCGACCGTGCTGCGCCTTCTCCTTTGTACGATCGGACTCCTGATGGGCGCCGGCCTGTTCTATTTCGTGATCGCCTGGGCGGTAAGCCAGATTGCCGGCTCGCTCCTCTTCCTCACTCTGGCGCTGATCGAACTGCGCCGCCAGGGAGTGGGAGTTGGAGGGCTTCTGACAGCGCCGCTGGCGGGCATCACCAAACGCTTCAAAGGCCTGTGGACCTTTACCCTCGGCAGCAAGATCGAGCTGACGGTCCGCTCGAGCACGATGGAATTCGATACCCTCCTCGTCGGTGCGCTCGCCGGCGCGCCAGCAGCCGGCCTCTACCATGTCGCCAAGCGGCTGGGCCGACTCGTCCTGCAGATCGGCGTTCAGGTGCAGGCGGTGGTCTATCCCGACATCGCCAGGCTGTGGGCGCAACAGGCAATGACGGAATTCCGCCGCACGATCGTCCAGACGGAGGTGTTGCTTCTGACCTTCGGCGTGGCGGTTTTCGCCGCGACCGCTCTGTGGATCGGGCCGGTGCTCCACTGGACCGCCGGTCCCGCATTCGAGGCGGCGGGGCCGCTGGCAACCGTGCAGATGATCGCCGTGGCAATGCTGTTGAGCGGCAGCGCGGTGCGCTCGGCCCTGCTGGCGATGGGGCGCCAGCCCGTCGTTCTGAAGATCGTCGTCTTCTCGGCCGTGGCTTTCCATCTGACGGCCCTTGCGGCCATCCCGCTCCTGGGCGCCATGGGTGCCAACATCGCCCATGGCGTGATGGCGGGCCTCTGGCTCGCCGGCCTCATGACCGCCTTTCACGCAGAGCTCAGGTCCCACGCCGCCGCAACATCCTCCGCTACCGCAAGCGGTTCCGCGAGCGGGTGAGGGAAAGCAAAGGCGGCTTCGCGAATTTCCGGCCACAAGCTGCTGATTTTCCTGACGGAGGAACGGTTCCGGGTGAGGAGCATTCCACGTATCGTGCGGCACGATGACCGGCGTGGTCTTGCGCCGGCTTATTCATGGACGCACCGCTGCCGCGAGGAATTCCATGCCCGATCGGCCCATCTCCGTCTGTTTCCCGTTCATCGGCGACGAGATCGGGGGCAGCCATGTTTCGGCGATCAAGCTGATCCGGGCGCTCGATCGCCGGTCCGTGCAGCCGCTCGTGGCCCTGCACGTGATCAACGGCCCTCTCGCGGACTATCTGCGCGATTGCGGCGTGCCGTTCGTCGAGGCGCCGGCCGGAGCGCCGCCGGGGCGCGCAGGGCAGGGCGGCCCCTTTCCGCTCGGTGCCGGAACGCTCGCCTACGCCGCCCGTGCGACGGGGCCGCTGACACGCTTCCTGAAAAGCCGGACGGTCGATCTGGTCCATACCAATGACGGGCGCATCCATGCCGTGTGGGCCCTGCCGGCACGCCTGGCCGGGGCCCGCCAGGTCTGGCATCATCGCGGCGATCCCGAGGCCCGCGGGGTCAACTGGCTGGCGCCGCTGGCGGCGAGCCACATCGTGACGGTTTCCCGCTTCGCAAGGCCACAGCGGCCCCTTGTCGACGTTTCCCGCCGGATTTCCGTCGTTTACAGCCCGTTCGACACGCCGTCGGGGCATGACGACCGAACCGCCGCGCGCGCCATGCTGGTCGAGACGCTCGGCTGCCCCGGCGAGACGCGCTTCCTCGGCTATTTCGGCCTGCTTATCGAACGCAAGCGGCCGCTGGCCTTTGTCGAGGCGGTCGCCGCCTATGCGCGGCGCCATCCCGAGGTCCCCGTCATGGGCCTGCTGTTCGGCGTGCCGGGAAGCGAAGCCCCGCATCTGGCCGAGGCGGTCGTCCGGCGAGCCGAAGCGCTCGGCATCGGTGACCGGGTCCGGCTGATGGGCTTTCGCAGCCCGGTGGAGCCGTGGATGCAGGCGATCGATGTCTTGTTGATCCCGGCCGTGCGCGAGCCGTTCGGCAGGACACTGATCGAGGCGATGTTTCTCGGCACGCCCGTGGTGGCGACCGACGACGGCGGCAATCCGGAAGCCATCGAGCACGGTGTCACCGGCCTTCTCGTGCCGCCGGAAGCGCCGGAACAGTTCGTTGATCCGGTGCATGCGCTCCTGACCGACGATGCGTTTCGTGAACGCATCACCAAGGCCGCGCGCGACCGCGCGTTCGCCACCTACGGCGTGGCGACGCACGCACGCAAGCTGATGGCGATCTATCGCGCGGTTCTGAACGGCAGCGAACACACGCGCAGTTTCCGGCGCAGTCCCGACCAAAGGACGGTCCCATGAGGTTCGAAGATATCGATTTCCTGATTATTGGCGCGACCAAGAGCGCCACCACCTGGCTGCAGAGATCGCTTCAGGCCGATCCCATGGTCTCGATGCCCAATCCCGAGCTGCACTATTTCAGCCGTGAGTTTGCCCGGGGCGACGAGTGGTACCTGGCGCAATTTCCGCCCGATGCGCCCGAGCGCGTGGCCGGGGAGAAGTCGAACTCCTACCTGGAGCAGCCGGAGGCCGCCGAGAGGATTGCCCGCAAGGTTCCGGACGCCAGGCTCGTGGTGCAACTGCGCAATCCGGTCGAGCGCGCCTATTCCGATTATTGCATGATGTACCGGCGCGGCGACGTGAACGGCGATATCGAGCGCTATCTCGATCCGACCTGGTCGCACGACACGCGCCCGATCAGCGCCGGGCACTACCACCGGCAGCTTCAGGCCTATTTCGACCGGTTTCCGGCCGACCGCATCCTCGTGACCTTGTACGAGACCGCGACGGCCCGTCCGGAGGAGCACCTCGCCGCTGTCAGGCAGTTCCTGAGATTGCCGGGGAACGGTGCGACCGCCATAGCGCGCGGCAAGGTGAAGGACAAGACCGTCCCGATGCTGAGCCCCACCATGCGCCGCCTGCTGCGCCCGCTCAAACCGGTCGTCGCACCCTTGCGCGAGACGCTGCCGTTCCGACGCCTCCACACCGCACTGGCGAAGGAGATACGTTACCCGGCTTTTCCCGAATCCCTGCGGCAGCGGCTGATCGACCATTACGAACCCGAGGTCGCCGCCCTGGGGCAACTGCTGAGCCGGGACCTGTCCCATTGGCTGCACGGCTCGCCCGGGGACGGATCGGCTTACAGATGGAAACCATCGTCGGCGAGCGGCGCGGCAACTGCGCAAAACCGGAAATCCTCGCAGGGCTTTAACTGACGCGCCTTGGGCTTCCCGCTGCTTTGCAGACGTCTGCATTTCGCCCAAAATACTTGCAGTTACAACGGCTTCGGAAGAGCTGTTCGTTACATGGGGCAGGCCCGCACAAGATCCCGGAGCCTTCCGAGGCGAAGACGCGGCGCGCGCGGAGATTTTCACCAGGGGCCGGTGGCTGAGAAGCGCCGACGTCCTCTTTCGCTTCATGCTTCGAGGGCCGTCTGAAATGGAAAACGACTTGGTCGCCAAAGGGGCGCATTCGAGAAACGTTCACAAGATTCCTCTACCGCTTCCGCCGCTTGCCGGCGGGCCGGGCTTTTATCGCACGATCCGCTCTAGGGTCGATTCCCTCGTAAAGTCAGTCATCCGCAACCGTCATCTTTTCGCGGTCGACCTCGGACTGAGCGCACTGGCGCTCGTGCTCGCCATGTGGTTGCGGGTCGGTTCGCAGGCTCTTCTGGCAGACACCGCGATCCTCGGCGCCGTAAGCTCGATCACGGTCTTGTTCGTGGTGGTCTGCGCGATAGCCTTTCCCGTCGCCGGCCTCTACAAGCGGAAATGGGAATTCGCTTCGATCCTGGACTACATCGTCCTCGTGCTCGCCGTTCTCTTCGCCTCCGCGATATTAACGGTCTTCCTGCTCTTCGACGCTGAATCCGACCTCGTGCCGGGCTCGGTGATCGCCATCGAAGTCGTCACGCTCGTGCCGCTCCTGGCAGCCGTCCGGCTCAGCTTTCGGCAGGAGGATCTGAAATTCCGCATACCGGCCGTGCGCACGACGGCGGATCACTCCGGCGCCATGCTGCCGGTGTTGCTCGTCGGTGCCGGTCACGAGGCCGACCTCTATCTGAGGGCCCTGCAGCGCGACCGCAACTGCACCTACTGGCCCGTCGGCTTTCTCGGCAATTTGTCCGCCGAGATCGGCACCATGCTGCGCGGCGTTCCGGTGCTGGGGACGACCGGCGATTTCGAGGCGGTGATGGAAGAACTCGAGGCGCGCGGGCAACGGCCGCGACACCTCATCTTCACTGCTCCGCCGTCTTCCTTCTCCGGCCAGGCGGCCGAGCAACTCATCGAGAAGGCAGACAGGATGGGCATGGCGATTTCCCGGCTCAACCCCGTCACCGAGTTGCGCAACACCCGCGTCATGAAGGAGTTCGAACTGCGCCCCATCGAGCTGACGGACCTGCTAGAAAGGCCGCAGGCGGCCCTCGACGTCGCCGCCCTGCAGCGCTTTATCCGTGGCCGCCGCGTGCTCGTGACGGGTGCCGGCGGTTCGATCGGCAGTGAACTGACCAAGCAGGTGGCTGCCCTGGGGCCGGCGCACCTTGCCGTCGTCGACAATTGCGAGTTCAATCTCTATTCGATCGATCTGGAACTGTCCGAACAATTTGCGGGCGTCCCCCGCAGCGCCCATCTTTGCGACGTGCGCGACCAGCATCGGATCAACGAGGTATTCCTGCGCCACAGGCCCGAGCTCGTCTTCCACGCCGCCGCGCTGAAACACGTGCCGATGGTCGAGTTGAACCCCTGTGAAGGCGTGCTGACCAATGTCTGCGGCACCCGCAACGTTGCCGACGCCGTGCGGCGATGCGGCGCGCTCGGCATGGTGCAGATTTCCACCGACAAGGTGGTGAACTCGACCAGCGTGATGGGCGCAACCAAGCGGCTTGCAGAGCTCTATTGCCAGGCGCTCGATCTGGAAGGACTGAACTTGCCCGGCGCCCCCCGTTTCATGACGGTACGCTTCGGCAATGTGCTTGGCTCGAGCGGCTCCCTCGTCCCGCTCTTCAAGCGCCAGTTGGCACATGGCGGGCCGCTGACGGTCACCCATCCGGAAATGAAACGCTTCTTCATGACCATTCGCGAGGCGGTGGAACTCACGCTCCAGGCTTCCGCCTACGGGCTGGAGAAGGAGCTTGGGCAGGGCGAGATCTTTGTCCTCGACATGGGTGAGCCGATCAGGATCGTCGACATCGCCCGGCGCATGATTCGCCTAGCCGGTTTCACGCCGGATAAGGACATCCATATTCAGATCATCGGCTGCCGTCCGGGTGAAAAGCTGTTCGAGGAGCTTTTCGATGCGAACGAAAAGCGTGTTTCACCGCCGGTCCCGCGGGTTCTCGGCGCTGTGCCAACCCCGGTGCCCGTCCCGGTTCTAAAGGAGGTCTTCATAAGGCTCCAGGCATGCGCAATGGAAGGCGACACCGATGGCCTCTTTGCCGCCATGCGCACGGTTCTGCCGGGATTTCGCGCAATCGAGTGCGAAGAACCGGCCGTTGTTCCCCTCACCGAGATGGCGGATGCGCCGTATAGGCATGCCGCCAATATGTGAGGCCGGCCGGAGAGCTAGACTTCACTCGGTTTAAAAAAGCTCCGTAAGGTATCGATTCGGCGTAGTCCCATGCGGGAAACCGCCGGTTTCGGCCCGCTGGCCGGGAGCGAAACATGGGGCCGCTTATCCGAAAGCCGCAGGCGAAGGTTTTCCGGAAACCGCGTGTGGGTCTCCATTTCCGGAGCAGGTCCGGCTTCCGCCTGCGCGCCGGCTTCGGGATGAGGCGGGTGGCCGGCGGCTCCGCACGATTATCCCATCCCCTCCAGACACATTCTTTCAGGTGCGTGTCCCCGCAGATCTCAAGAAAAAGGCCGACACCGCGCCAGCGGCGATGTCGGCCATCAGGCATACCGCGCGGGCGTGGTCACACGGCCTCGACCAGTCGCTCGCGGGCGGCCGCCAGATCGGCGATATGCATGGGGGCACCGGATCGCGACCCGATGCCGGAATAGACGAAGCCGAAGCGCGTCACGTCCTCTTCGGAATAGATGTTGCGCAGGTCCACCAGAACCGGTTGCGCGACGAGCTTCTCGAGCCGCTGCAGGTCGAGCGCGCGGAACTGCTCCCACTCGGTGAGAATGCAGATCGCGCTGGCGTTCTCGGCAGCCTCGTAGGGGCTGGCATGAAAGGCGACGTCGGTCCACAAGGCCCGCGCCTGCTCCATGCCCTTGGGGTCGTAGGCGCTGACACGGGCGCCGGCGTCCTGCAGCGCCTGGATGACGGAGATCGACGGCGCCTCGCGCATGTCGTCGGTGTTGGGCTTGAAGGTCAGCCCGAAGATGGCGATCTTCTTGCCGCGCACATTGCCGCCGGCGGCCTGGATGATGCGGCGCGCCATGGCACGCTTGCGCGAATCGTTGACGGCGATCGTCGTTTCGATGAGGCGCAAGGGGCTGTCGTAGTCCTGGGCGGTCTTGACGAGCGCCATGGTGTCCTTGGGAAAGCAGGAGCCGCCGAAGCCCGGACCCGCATGCAGGAATTTCGAGCCGATGCGATTGTCGGCGCCGAGTCCCAGCGCCACGTCCTGGACATTGGCGTCCACCTTCTCGCACAGATCCGCGATTTCGTTGATGAAGGTCACCTTCATCGCCAGAAAGGCGTTGGATGCGTACTTGATCAGCTCCGCCGAACGGCGCGCCGTGAACAGGATCGGCGACTTGTTGAGGAACAGCGGCCGGTAGATCTCCGCCATGACGGCGCGCGCGTGCTCGTCCTCCACGCCGATGACGATCCTGTCGGGATGCTTGAAATCCTGGATCGCCGAACCTTCGCGCAGAAACTCCGGATTGGAGGCGACCGAGAAGTCGCGGTTATGCCGTTCGTCACGGATGATGCGCTCGACCTCGTCTCCTGTGCCCACGGGGACGGTCGACTTCGTCACGACCACGGTATTGCCCTGCAGGGCCCGGGCGATCTCGCGCGTTGCGTGGTAGACATAGGAGAGGTCCGCGTGCCCGTCGCCGCGCCGCGACGGTGTGCCGACGGCGATGAAGACGGCATCGGCTTCCTTCACCGGGCCGGTAAGGTCGGTGGTGAAGGACAGGCGGCCGTCGCGCACGTTCTGCGCGGCGATGCCTTCGAGCCCGGGCTCGTAAATCGGCATTTCGCCGCGTCGCAACCTGTCGATCCTCGCCGCATCCTTGTCGACACAAGTGACCGTGTGGCCGAAATCGGCCAGGCACGCCCCCGTTACGAGTCCGACATAGCCGGAGCCGATCATGACCAGTCTCAAGGCGCTTCTCCAGTTCCGTCGATTGAGCCAATGCTTCGCGGCGCACGTGGACGTCTCATCCCGCTTCCGCGGCGACGCTCCGTGGGCCGGGTGCCCGGGTTTGCCATTGAAGAACCTCCGCCTGCCTTGGCGGCAGTTCTTCACGCGCCCGCAACCATTTGATTTTAGAAAGAAAAACGGAGATGGTGGAGGATTAAAACCCTGACGAGCCATCGCGGCAAAACCGCGGCTTGACGGGCGGAATTCCCGACAGGTGGCACGTGGGATTTGCCGGCAGCCCGGACTGTTTCACCGTTTCCGCGGACGGTAAAAACGGTTCAAGCACCTGATCTTGCCAAGCAAGTGCCTGTTTTCGGAGTTGTGTTGAGAGGAGACGCGCTGTCGCGGGCTCAGCCGAGGGTGCCGTCGCGCAGGCCGACGAAATAGTCGTCGCCGCCGATCTGCCCGCCCTTGAGCGCCAGTTCCAGCGTGGAGCCGTCGTTGCGATGCGCGGTGCAGAGGGGTGAACCGGGACTGTCGGGGATGGGATGGCGCAGCGTCAGGGCGAAGACGTCGAGTTCGGCAAGGGCGTGGCTCGATGTGTCGCCGCCGGCAATCACCACGCGCGGCAGGCCATAGCGGTCGGTCAGGGTTTGCAGCAGCCGGCCGAGCGCACGCCCAACGCGGTCATGTGATGAAGCGATGCTGCGGGCAACACTGTCTGGGCCGCGCGCCGTGTAAAGAAGCGGACTGCGACCGCATTCCAGAGCCGCGCAGGCCTGGTCTCTGGCCTCCGCCAGAGCCGCGTCGGCTCCCTGGCCGGTGGCGAGCGCCCGGAAGTCCACCGGAACGCCCGCAAAGCCGTTGGCGCAGGCGGCATCGATCTGGCGCGCCGTCGTCGGCGAACAACTGCCGGAGACGACTGCGATACGGTCGAACTTTTCGAGCGGCGGCGAGGCTTGCGCTGGCAGCGTCTGCCCCGCCTTCCGCCAGGCATGCAACAGCGCGTATTCCACGCCCGACGAGCCGACCACGAACGGGCCGAAATGTTCGCGTTCGTTGTAAAGGAGTTTGCCTGTCCTCTGCTGCGAGGGCGTGTCGTAAACGTCCAGGAGCACGCAGCGGGTTTCCCCGTCGCGCAACCGCCGTAGCGCCTCCACCGCGTGCTCGGTGCTGTCCATCTGCGGGCCGAGCAGCGCCGTCGGCAGTTCGGTCTGCTGGCCGAGGTGGCGCAGGAGGTCGGCTTCCCCCATGGGGGTCGCCGGATGGTCGCGCATGACGGGATGCCGGTCGAGCCGGTAGACGCAGTCACGATAGCCGACGAAGAGATTGCCAAAAAAGCTGTAGCGGCGCAGCTGCGGGGCGCCGACCACCAGCGCGGTCATCTGTTGGTCGAAGACGGCAAGGCCGATTTCTATCGCCCGGCCGATGGAACCATGCCGTGGTGCGCTGTCGAAGGTCGAGCAGACCTTGTAATGGCAATGATCGGCGCCGAGTCCCTCCAGCCAGCCGAAGATCGCCGGCAGATGCGTGTCCATCCATTCCGGTGTCTGGCTGCGGCTCGTGCCGGCGATGCCGACGGCGCGGCAATCGGCGAACCGGGCGGTGCGTGCCGCGTCCGGAATGCCCGTGTAGAGGACCGTCGGCACGCCGTTCGACGACAGCGCCTCCATGACGTCCGTGGAACCGGTGAAATCGTCCCCGTAATAGGACAGGAGCGGCCGGCCGGTCATCGTGTCCTGGCTCCGAACAGGTCCAGTGCCTGGCGGAGCTCTTCGTGCTCCGCCGCATGGTCGTCCAGCGCGATGCCGTTCATTGCGGCCTCGGCCGCCTGGCGAAGGCTCTCGACGCCGCCGCGCACACCACCCGGATGCCCCATGATGCCGCCGCCCGCGCAGTAGATGAAGTCGGCGTTGCCGAGCGCAGCATGGGTTTCGGGCATCTGCACCGCCGTCTGACCGGAAGAGAAGACGGGCATGGCGGTGTAATGGGTATCCGCAAAGAGCGGTTCGCCGGTGGCGCGCGCCGAATCGATCACCGATGCGTCGCTTTCGGTGAACTTGTTGGCGATCCCGTTGACATGCAGGTGATCGGCGCCGGCCAGCCGCCAGAACTTCTGCCAGGCGCGGAAGCCGATCCCGATATGCGGCGAGCGGGAATAGAGGCCCCAGCCGTTGCGGTGGCAGTGCAGGGGCAATTCGCAGTGCGCGCGTATCGCCGCGAGTCCGGCGAGCCCGACGGAGAAAAGGCTGACCATGACGCAGGTGCCGCCGGCATCGCGGACGATATCGGCGTTGCGTTTCATTTCATCTACTTCACCGGTTATATTGAAGGCATACATCACCTTCTTGCCGGTGCGTTCGGCATGGTCGTTGAGCGCGCGCATCACGTGGCGCACGCGTTCGGCGAGAGGGCAGTGCGGACCGTTGCCCTGCAGTTCGTCGTCCTTGATGAAATCGATGCCGCCTTCGGCCAGTTCCTTGGCGAGCGCGGCCGTCTCCTCCGGCGACAGTCCGACGCTCGGCTTGATGATCGTACCGATCATCGGCCGCTGCTCCACCCCGGCCAGCCGACGCGTGCCGGCAACGCCGAAGGCGGGACCCCGATAGGCGCGGGCGAAGGCCGGGGGAAAGGTTATGTCGGTGAGGCGCAGGGCTGAGACCTCCGCCAGCTCGAAGAGATTGCCGGCGACGGTTGCCAGCGTGTTGGTAAGCGAGGCTCCCATGTTCTCGAGCGGCCAGGAGAGTACCATCTCTCCGCGGTGAAAGCGCGCCCCCGCATGGCGGCAGGGCAGTCCCGGCGCCGACAGGACCGTGCGTTCGACGATCTCCTCGATGCGGGCGCCGGAACGTGCGCGCAGGCTGTCGGTCTCGCCGGGCAGCTTGAGGAAGGTTCCCGAGGATTGCTCGCCGGCAATGACCGTCGCCGCGCGCTCCAGCCCCAGCGGGCTCTCCAGTTCATAGCGGGCGAAAAGCCGTTCTTCGACCATGGGGCTCCTCTCTCAAGCTGGTTGTTGATTTCGCAATATCATCTCATCATACCAGTTGACAAGATGATGATCTTGCCTAGGATCGGCGGCGAAGAAGGGGAGAGTTCATGAAGATCGCGCTTGTCGGGGCTGGTGGAAAAATGGGTGTGCGCCTGTCGCGCAACCTCAAGGGGTCGCGCTACTCGGTGGCGCATGTCGAGGTCAGCGAGGCGGGACGCCGGCGCCTGAAGGATGAAGTCGGCGCGGACTGCCTGGCACTGGAAGAGGCGCTTGAAGGCGCACGCGCCGTCATTCTGGCCGTGCCCGATACGGCGATCCGGAAGGTCGCGGAAGGACTGATCCACAAGGTGGCCCCGGGGACGATGCTGATCGCGCTCGATGCTGCCGCACCTTTCGCCGGTCATCTTCCCGGGCGCGAGGATGTCACCTTTTTCGTCACGCACCCCTGCCACCCGCCCATTTTCAACGACGAGACGGAGATGGCGGCCAGGCACGACCATTTCGGCGGCATTGCGGCCAAACAGGCCATCGTCAGCGCCCTCATGCAGGGGCCGGAGGAGGATTTTGCGGTTGGTGAGGAGATCGCCAAAACGATCTTCAAGCCCATTCTTCGCTCCCACCGGGTAACGGTCGAGCAGATGGCGCTCCTCGAGCCTGGGCTGTCGGAGACCGTCTGCGCCACGCTTCTGGTGGTAATGAAGGAGGCCATGGACGAGGTCGTCCGGCGCGGCGTCGACCCCACGGCCGCGCGCGATTTCCTGCTCGGCCATCTCAACGTTCTGGGTGCCGTCGTCATGGGCGAGGTGGACGGCGTCTTCTCGGACGCCTGCAACAAGGCGATCGCCAACGGCAAGCCGCGGCTGATGCGCGACGACTGGCTTGGCGTGTTCGAGCCGGAGGAGATCGCCGAAAGCATCCGCCGCATCACCTGACGGCAGCCGGTCTGTCCGGCCGGTGGAGCGGCATTCGAAAGATTGATTGGAAGTCGAACAAGGGAGGAACTTATGGATTTCAAACGCAGAACCTTGCTTGCGGGCGCGGCCGTCGCCGTGTCTCTGGCCTGTTCCGGCAGTGCCTGGGCGGCCGATCTGATGGCCATCATCACGCCGTCTCACGACAACCCCTTCTTCAAGGCGGAGGCGGTTGCCGCGGAAAAGAAGGCGCAGGAACTCGGCTACGACACGCTGGTGCTCGTCCATGACGACGACCCGAACAAGCAGAGCGAGATGTTCGATACGGCGATCGCCCGCGGGGCAAAGGCGATCATTCTCGATAATGCCGGGGCGGACGCGACGGTGGCGCCAGTGCGCCGTGCCAAGGAAGCCGGAATTCCCTCCTTCCTGATCGACCGGGAGATCAAGGAAACGGGCATCGCCGTCTCACAGATCGTTTCCAACAACTATCAGGGCGCACAGCTCGGTGCGGAGGAGTTCGTCCGGCTGATGGGCGAGGAAGGCAAATATGCCGAGCTTCTGGGGCGTGAGGCCGACACGAATGCCGGCATCCGCTCCGCCGGCTACCATGATGTCATCGACCAGTATCCGGACATGGAGATGGTGGCGCAGCAGTCCGCCAACTGGAGCCAGACGGAAGCCTACGAGAAGATGGAAACCATCCTCCAGGCCAATCCGGACATCAAGGGCGTCATTTCCGGCAACGACACCATGGCCATGGGTGCCTGGGCGGCGCTCAAGGCGGCGGGACGCGAGGACGTCATCCTCGTCGGTTTCGACGGTAGCAACGACGTGCGCGACTCGATCCTCGATGGCGGAATCAAGGCGACCGTTCTCCAGCCGGCCTACCGGCAGGCGGAACTGGCGGTCGAGCAGGCGGACCAGTATCTCAAGACGGGTTCGACCGGCCAGGACGAGAAGCAGCTGATGGATTGCATTCTGGTCACTTCTGAGAATGCCGGTCAGCTCGACAACTTCCGTCTGCAGTAGCCGCTAAGGGTTTATCCCGGCCTCTCCGGTCCGCGGACCCCAGCGAACGAGGTCCTGCGGCCGGGGAGGCGCGGACAACTCCGTTTCACGTTCACGTCGAGGAGGCGACCGTATGGTTCGCACTGCATTCCCGACGCTTTGCCTGATTGTTGCCGTCGGCGGGCTCGTCGGCTGCAAGCTGGTGAAGAACACGGATGATCCCGCCGGCGAGGGCGGCATGGTGTCCAGCGCGCCGGACGGCGACATGACCAGAATGGTGGAGGAGATCTGGACCCCCCGGGTTCTGCCCTATCTCCAGGAAAACGCGACCGACTTCGCCACCCTCGGTCCCGCCATCGAGGCCGACTTGGATGCGGCCGGCGAGGCCCATGGCTACAGGCCTACGAGCGAAGGCACCCCGTGGAATTTCGCGACCCTCGTCACGGGCACCGTCATTGCCGCCGAAACCGACACGCGCGCCGCCACGGCCGATGTCGACGTCGACGGTGACGGCACGGCCGACGCCGTCCTGCAGCTCGGCCCTGTCATTCGCGGCACGGCACTGCGCGACGTGCTGGCCTTTGTCGATTTCTCCTCCTTCACCGACCAGATCGAGTTCGCCCAGCTCTCAAGGGCGTTGAACACGAAGGCCTACGAGACGGCGCTCGAAAGCCTGTCTCGCGAGGGTCTGGTGGGGCGGAAAGTCGAGGCATTGGGTGCGTTCACCGTTCGCGGCAAGGGTGGCGCTGTGCTGGTGACGCCGGTCGAAATCGCGTTGGACGAACAATGAGCGAAGAACACCAGATCGGTCTTTCCGTGCGCGGTGCCAGAAAGGTCTATCCCGGCACGCTGGCGCTCGACGACGTCGACTTCGACGTGCGGCTGGGGGCCGTCAACGTGCTGGTGGGCGAGAACGGGGCCGGCAAGTCCACGCTGATGAAGATCATCGCGGGCGTGGAGCAGCTTACGGCGGGCGAAATCCGCATGAACGGCGAGCCGGTCACCTTCGCCGACACGCGCGCGGCGGCGCGCCACGGCATCGGCATCGTCTTCCAGGAACTCAATCTGTTCCCGAACATGACGGTCGCGGAGAATATCTTCATCGCGCGGGAGAAGACCCGCGGTCGCATCGACATCAAGGCCGATGAGCAGCGCAAGGCCGCGGCCGCGCTGATGAAACGGCTCGAGCACGATATTCCGCCCGACGCCCTGGTGGGCGAATTGCGCATCGGCGAGCAGCAGATCGTCGAGATCGCCAAGGCGCTCGCCCAGGACGCGCGCATCCTGATCATGGACGAGCCGACCTCGGCCCTGAGTGCCTCGGAGGTCGAAATCCTGTTCCGCGTGATCACTGACCTCAAGAAGCGCGGCGTCGGCATCGTCTACATCTCGCACCGACTGGAAGAGCTGATCCGCATCGGCGACTACATCACGGTGCTGCGCGACGGCCGGATTACCGGTGCGCGCAGCATGAACGGGGTCGACGTCGACTGGATCGTCCGCAGCATGATCGGCGCTTCCTCAAAGGACTACGCACGGGTGGAGGACCACGCGTTGGGCCCCGAGCTTTTCCGGGCGGAAGATATCTGCCTGCCGCGCAAGAGCGGCGGCTACGCCGTCGATCACGTTTCGCTGTCCTTGAGGGCCGGGGAGATCGTCGGCATCTACGGCCTGATGGGGGCAGGGCGCTCGGAACTCTTCGAGTGCATCATGGCGCAGCATCGGCATGCGATCGGCAGGTTCTACGTCGAAGGAAAGCCCCTTGACGAACCGGACGTCGCCGGGCGCATCGCGCGCGGGCTCGCCCTGATCCCAGAGGACCGCAAAGCCGAGGGGCTGGTACAGATCCTGTCCATCCGCGAAAACATGTCGCTGTCCAGCCTGGGTGCCTTTGCGCGCGGCTTCCATCTCAGCCTCAAGCGCGAGCGTGAGGGAGTTCTGTCGTTCGTGCGCGACCTGGCCATCAAGATCGCCAGTCCGGAAAACCCGGTCAGTTCCCTTTCGGGCGGCAATCAGCAGAAGGTGGTGATCGGCAAGGCGCTGATGACGCGGCCGAAGATCCTGCTGATGGACGAGCCGAGCCGCGGCATCGACGTCGGTGCAAAGGCCGAGGTCTTTCGCATGATGCGGCGGCTGGCGGCGGAAGGGCTCGGCATTCTCTTCGTCACATCGGACCTGGAAGAAGTGATGGCTCTGTCCGACCGCATCATCGTGATGTCGAACGGCCGCATCACTGGAGAATTCGATCCCGCGCAAGCGGACGAAGCGCAGATCGTCGCTGCGTCCGCCGTCGGCCACGCGCCCGCGGGCCATGAGGAGGAAAGCCGAACATGACGACCAATGCCGCAGCGCTGAGCGCTCCGGGCCAGTCCCAGCCGTTGATCCTGCTGCTGTTGAAGCTCAGGACCTTCATCGCGCTGATCGCCGTTTTCACCTTCTTCGCCTTTGCCGCGCCGAACTTCCTCAGCACGGCGAACATGGTCATCATGTCCAAGCATGTGGCGTTGAACGCCTTTCTGGCGATCGGCATGACCTTCGTCATCATCACCGGCGGCATCGATCTGTCGGTGGGCTCGATTGTCGGGCTTTGCGGCATGGTGGCCGGCTGGCTGATCCTCAACGGCATCGACCTCGGCATCGGCTATACGCTCTATTTCAACCTCTTCGAGATCATCCTCATCACGCTGCTCGTCGGCACCCTGTTTGGGGCGATCAACGGATTGCTGGTGACGAAGCTCAACGTCGCCCCGTTCATCGCCACGCTTGGAACGCTCTATGTCGCGCGCGGTCTGGCACTCCTATCCTCGGACGGCGAAACCTTCCCCAATCTGACCGGCAATCCGGAATACGGCTCGACGGGCTTTTATCTCATAGGCTCGGGCTCGTTTCTGGGCGTGCCGGTCTCCATCTGGATTCTCATCGCAGTGGGATGTGGCGCCGCCTATCTCGCCGGCCGCACGCCGCTCGGCCGGTACATCTATGCCGTCGGCGGCAATGAACGGGCGGCGGCACTGTCGGGCGTGAAGGTGAACCGGGTCAAGCTGTTCGTCTACATGTTTTCGGGGTTCTGCGCGGCGATTGTGGGTCTTATTATTTCCTCGCAGCTCGTCGCGGCGCACCCGGCCACCGGCGAAACCTTCGAGCTGAACGCCATCGCGGCGGCCGTTCTGGGCGGCACGTCCATGTCCGGCGGGCGTGGGCGCATCGGCGGCACCATCATCGGCGCGTTCGTCATCGGGATTCTATCGGACGGGCTGGTCATGATGGGCGTGAGCTCGTTCTGGCAGACGGTCATCAAGGGCCTAGTGATCATCGCCGCGGTCGTGGTCGACCAGGCACAGCAGCGGCTGCAGGCGCGCGTCGCCCTGCAGCAGCAGACCGCGCTCGGCCGCTAAGGGAGGTTACATGAGAAAAGGTGCATTGATCGGTTGCGGGTTCTTTGCTCAGAACCATCTGCACGCCTGGCGTGACGTCGACGGTGCTGACATCGTCGCCCTTTGCGACCGTGACCGGACGCGGCTGGAGGAGACGGCGCGTCGCTTCGGGATCGAGCGGGTCTATACCGAGGCAGACGCCATGCTTGCAGCCGAGGGTCTGGATTTCGTCGATATCGCCACCACGGTGGAGACACATCGGCCCCTGGTCGAACTGGCGGCTTCCCGGGGCCGCCACATCGTCTGCCAGAAACCGTTCGCCGCCAACCTCGACGACGCCGGCCGCATGGTCAGCGCGGCCGAAAGGGCCGGCGTTATGCTCATGGTGCACGAGAACTTTCGCTGGCAATCGGCCCTTCGCGCGGCAAGGACGGAGATCGACAAGGGCGCCATCGGCACCCCTTTCTGGGGGCGTGTCAGCTTCCGTTCCGCCTATGACGTCTACAAGGCGCAGCCCTATCTGGCGACGGACGAACGCTTCATCATCCAGGACCTCGGCATCCATATCCTTGATGTCGCACGCTTCCTCTTCGGCGATGTGGCCACGATCTGCGCCAGCACGCGACGGGTGAACCCAAGAATCCGCGCCGAGGACGTGGCGACCATGATGCTGATGCACCAGGGCGGCGTCACCAGCGTCGTCGACTGCAGCTATGCGACCGAACTGCCGCAGGAAAACTTTCCCGAAACACTTCTCGAGATCGACGGAAGCGAGGGCACGCTGCGCCTGTCGGCCGGCTACCGTATGGTCGTGCACAACGGCGGAGAAACGGTGGACAAGGACGTGTCGCCCCCCGTCCTGGCCTGGGCGGAGCGTCCCTGGCACGGCATCCAGGAAAGCGTCTTCAACATCGAGCGCCACTTCATCGAATGCCTCGAATCCGGCCGGGCGCCGGAAACCTCCGGCCGCGATAATCTCGAAACACTGGCGCTCGTCGAAGCGGCCTACCGCTCCGCCGCGGAAGGCAGCCGGTCGATCGCGATGGCGGAGTTTGCGTGATGGCTCCGGAAGCGGAAGAAGCGCTCAGGCTGTACGGCACGGCAGTACCGCCGACACCCTGCAGGATATTGCGGGCCGGGGCGCTCGAAGCGCGCCTCGAGGGCGGCAATTTGCGCTATCTCCGCTATGACGGTCACGAGGTGCTGCGCGCCGTCTCCTATGTCGTGCGGGACCAGGACTGGGGCACGCTCCAGCCCGAAATCGACCTCGCCACGGTCGAGGAGAACGAGGACGGTTTCCGCGTCACCTATCGCGGCACCTGCGTGAATGGCGACGCACGGCTGGCCTACGGTGCAGAGATCCGCGGCACGGCCGACGGACGGCTGCGTTTTTCCGTCGATGCGGTGCCGGAGGGCGACTTCGATACCAACCGGTGCGGCTTCAACGTGCTGCACCCGATTACGGGTCTTGCCGGCGCTCCCGTCACGGTGGAGCATTGCGACGGGTCGGTGGAGAGCACGGTCTTTCCAGAGCTGATCGACCCGTGGCAGCCCTTCAAGTCGATCCGCGCCATCACCCACGAGCCAGCGCCCCATCTCAAGGCGACGTGCCGCATGGAGGGGGACGTGTTCGAGATGGAGGACCAGCGCAACTGGTCCGACGCTTCCTACAAGACCTATGTGCGGCCGCTGGAACTGCCTTGGCCATATACGCTGCACTCGGGCGTGAAGAACAGCCAGAGCGTCGAGGTCGTCGTCGCGGCCAAGCGGGATACGCCGGCGCCCGTCCACCGTTCGCCGCGCGATGCGCGCGTGCGCATAGACCTCGGCGGCACGTCCCACCGGCGCTTCCCCGACGTCGGACTCGTGATCGCACCGGAGGAGGTGAGGGACGCGCTCTCCCGTCTCGAGCAGCTCCGTGCGGTCGGACCGCAGGCGATCCTCTGCCATTTCGATCCGACCGCGGGCCACGGGCCCGAGGCGCTGGCGGACTTCGCCGCCTTGCAGCAGGCTTATCCGGCGCGCTACGAGCTGGAATATGTGGCGGTCTGCGCGGGCGATCTGGACGCTGAGATGCAGACGCTGGCGCGGCAGGTGCGCGAGATGCTGCTGGCGCTCTCATCCATCGCCGTGTGCCCGGCGGTCGATCGCCAGTCGACACCGCCGGGCAGCGTCTGGCCGGACTGTCCGCCCCTGGAGGCGGTCTACGCGGCGGCGCGGGAGGCCTTTCCGGGCCTCCTGCTCGGCGGCGGCATGTTCAGTTATTTCACGGAGCTGAACCGTAAACGGCCACCCGTAGACATGCTTGATTTCGTCACCCACGCCACCAATCCGATCGTCCATGCCGCCGACGACGAAAGCGTGATGGAGACACTTGAGACGCTGCCGCACATCACGCGCTCGGTCCGGGCGATCATCGGCGCCGGCAAGCGCTATCGCCTCGGCCCTTCCACCATTGCCATGCGGCAGAACCCTTACGGCAGCCGCACCTTTGCGAACCCGAACGCCGAGAGACTCTGCATGGCCGACGACGACCCGCGGCAGCGCGGCCTGTTCGCCGCCGCCTGGACGGTCGGCTATGCAGCCGCCATCGCACCGGCGGGGATCGAGCGCTGGGTGCCGGCCGGTTTTACCGGACCCCGAGGGCTCATCGACCGGCGGTCGGGCGCGCTTCTTCCGGTTGGGCAGGCGGTTGCCGATCTTGCCCGTTGCACCGGGGCGCCACTGATCGATTGTCGCACCGCGAGTGGGCGGGTCGCGGCCATCGCCGCCGAGGCGGAGACGGGTCCGGCCGTTGTCGTGGCCAATCTGACGCCGCAGCCGATCACTGTGGACTTTGGCCCCACGCACGAACTTGCGGCCTTTGAAACGCGTGTTTTCCGTTAGCGAGGGTGTCGGAGTCCGCGTAAATTCGATAGGTGGATGTTCGAAGCGCTTTGATAAAATGAAACCGACAGGCTGACGAAAGAGGATGCCCGGTGAATCGACGCGAAGCATGAGCTCGATGGATAGATGGAACGGCTCGAACGCCGAAGATAGCAAGATCATACGGCGCAAGCTGTCGGACCAGGTTCTGGAGCGGCTGCGCGAGATGATCGTGCGCGGCGAGCTGGGGCCCGGCGATCTCATGCCGTCGGAGCGTGAGCTCATGGAGCGTTTCGGCGTTGGCCGTCCCGCGGTCCGGGAGGCCATGCAGTCCATGCATACGCTGGGGCTGATCACGATTTCGCATGGCGAGCGGGCGCGCGTCAGCGAACTTTCGGCTGACATGATGTTCCGGCAGATGGACATGGTGGCACGCATGCTCCTGTCGGCGTCGCCCGACAATCTGGAACATCTGAAGGAGGCGCGCCGCCTGTTCGAGCTCGGCATGATCCGCATCGCCACGGAACGGGCGCAGCCGGCCGACATCGAAGACCTGAAGCGGCTGGTTGAGGAGCAGAGGTCCAAGCTTGGCGACGCGGCGGCCTTCATAAAGACGGACATGGCCTTCCACCGCAAGATCGCCAGCCTGTCCGACAACCCCATCTTCGCGGCGATCAGCGATGCCATGTTGAACTGGCTTTTCAACTATCACACGGACCTTCTCTTCTGGTCCGGCCAGGAGAACGTGACGCTGAGCGAGCACGAGGAGATCGTCGCCTGCATCGAAGAGGGGGACCCCGAACGGGCGGCCGCGGCGATGCGCTCGCATCTCGACCGCTCCGCCGACCTCTACAGATATCACGACTGACACGTTTTAAGTGGCGCGTTGCGGCGACCGAGCCTCGTCCTGGCAGAAGACCGTCGGCTTGCGCCGTTAATCGAGCATGTCCATCAGGATGTGGAAGGCGGCGTCGATATCGGCGCGGATGGCGGCCTGTACCGCCTCGGCATCGCGATTGGCGAGCGCGGCAAACATCGCCTGGTGGTGCTCGTTGGCGGTCGAATAGTTTCCCGAATCGTCGAGCATGTTGAAATAGGGGCTGATCTGCAGCCACAGATTTTCGATGATCTTCAGGATGTTCTCCGAACCGGCCGCGCGGTAGATGGCGAAATGGAAGGTGTAGTTGGCGCGCAGATAGGCTTTCACGTCGCCTGCCGCATTGGCGCTTTCGAGGGCGTCCAGATGCTGGCGCAGGACGGCAAGGCCATCAGCGTCGATACGCTCGGCCGCCCAGCCTGCGGCGATGGGTTCGATGGCGCTGCGCACGTTCCTGAGATCGGTCAGGCGGGCGCGGCTGAGCGCCGGGATGCCGATGGAGCGGCCTGAAACGACCGTCAGCGCGTTGGCGGCGGTGAGCCGTCTCAGCGCCTCGCGCACCGGCATCGGGCTCACGCCGAAGGCATCGGCAAGGCTCTGAATGGTGACGGTCTCGCCCGGAACGATGCTGCCGTCGAGAATCAGTTCCGTGATGTAGCGGTGGACCCGGTCCTGCAGGGTCTCCCGGGACAGGGGCGTGATCTCCACGCCCGCCTTCTTGAACACCACTCCAGCCCCTCTTCGTGTCTGCCTTCCCGGCCGGTCGCCTTCCTTTCCGATGCAGGCTTTCGCCCGGCGCAGTCAAGGTTTTCCCGTTCGTTCGATCAAAGTTTTCCATCATTGATCTTTGATCAAAAGATGCTACGGTCAGAAACCGCGAATGGCAAGGGCCCCGTTCAGAGGCCGACGGGAGGCCGTTCGCAGGATCAACCAGGGAGGACACGACATGGATTTCGCATCGATCGCCAGACGACTCGCTTTGCTGGCGGGAACGGCGGCTGCGGCCCTCGGCGTCGCCGGAGCCCAGGCCCAGGAGGAAAAGCACAAGATTTTCCTTAGCATGAGCTACATCGGCAACGATTGGCAGGCTGAAGCCGCCAACATGATCAAGGCCATGGCGGCGCATCCGAATTATGCCGACAGGGTCGACCTCCAGGTGCAGGTGGCCGGCCCCAACGCGCAGCGTCAGATCCAGCAGATCAATGCCATGGTGCAGGCCGGCGCCGACGCCATCCTCGTCTTTCCCATTTCCCCAACAGCCCTCAACCAGGTGGTCAAGAACGCCTGCGACAAGGGCGTGAAGGTCTTCGCCTATGACGGCGAGATCACCGAGCCTTGCGCCTACAACATCACGATCGACCAGGAGGAAGCCGGCCGCGTGACCGCAAAATGGCTGGTGGACGAGCTCGGCGGCGAGGGCAACATCATTGCCGTGACCGGGGTGCCCGGCACCTCCGTCGACGAGCAGCGTACCAGGGCGGCAAAGGAGGTGTTCGCCGAGCATCCCGGTATCAACATCGTCGGCGAGGCCGTCGGTATGTGGAGCCAGGCCGTCGCCCGCACGGAACTGTCAAAAATCCTTTCCACCCGCAACTGGGATGAGATCGACGGATTGTGGATGCAGGTCGGCTGCTTCACCGCCAATGCCATGCAGCTCGAGGCGGGCAGGGCGCCCGAGGACCTGCTGCCGTGTGCGGGCGAAGGCTCCAATGGCGGTCGCATCCAGATGCTGCCGCCCGACACCGAGGTGGAAGGTGCCTCGATGCCCTATGCACCGCTGGGCGCGCCGCGCATCTCCTATGCCTCTCCGCCTTATTCCGGCGCGCTCGCCCTGAAGCTCGCGGTTGCCGCCCTCGAGGGAGAGGACGTGCCGAAGCGCACGACGCTGCCGCTGCCCGTCGTCACCAACGAGACCATCGAGCTTTGTGAGGAAGGAAGCTGGGAGGAGATGAAGGAGGGCTGCAACGCCTTCAAGCCGGCGCTCGTCTCGAACCCGGGCTGGTTCGCCTCGATCTTCTCGGGAGAAACGCCGGAGATCGGCCTCAACGCCGCGCTGGTCGGCCAGCCCGAGGAATAATCGCCGCAGGGATGGACGACCATCCCGTGCCTGGGATGGGGCGGGTGCGCATGCGCCCGTCCCGGAAAAGCGGACAGGACGAATGAGCGAGGCGAAACGGGTGGCGGTCGACGTCGCCGATATCCACAAGGCCTTCGGCGCCACGAAAGCCGTCGACGGTGTTTCCTTCAAGATCGCCGAAGGCAGTGTTCATGCGCTGCTCGGGGAAAACGGTGCCGGCAAATCGACAGTCGTCAAGCTGCTCTCCGGGCTTCTGCGGCCCGACCGGGGGCGCATCGAGATCTGCGACAAGAAGGTGGCGTTGAACAACCCGCGGGTGGCCCATCGCCACGGCGTCCAGACCGCGTTCCAGGAAATGACCCTGGTGCCGGATCTCAGCGTGCTGGACAACATGCTGATGCCCTATGCGCCGATGGGCGTGACCGGCCTGATCCGCCGCGCGGCGGCACGGCGGGACGTTCGCCGCCATTTCGAGGAGCTGGCCCTTGCGGTCGATCTCGACGCGCGCGCCGATACGCTGGATCTCGCGGTCCAGCAGAAGATCGAGATCGCGCGGGCGATCTACCGCAAGCCGCGCATCCTGCTCCTGGACGAGCCGACATCCACGCTCGCCGGCAGCGATGTGGACTGGTTGGCTGATATCATTGCCAGATTGAAGGCAGACGGCACGACGATCGTCTTCATCACCCATCGCATGCGCGAGGTCCGCGCCTTCTGCGATACGCTGACCATCCTGCGCAACGGCCGGCACATCGTCACGAGCCCGGTCGATGCGATCACCGACGCGCAGGTGATCGAGAATATCATCGGCCGCAGCATGGCGCAGACCTTTCCCGTCCGACCCGACACGCAAAAGACGGGCGAGGCCGTGCTCGGCGTGCGGCAGCTCAAGGTCGGCGCCAAGCTCCGCGACGTCAGCTTCGACCTGCACCGCGGCGAAATCCTCGGCGTCGCCGGCCTGCAGGGCATGGGACAGCTCGACCTCTTCCTGGCCTGCTACGGTATGGAGCGGGTGGACGGCGGCGAAATCCTGGTGGATGGGCGAAAGGTCTCCTTCGCCTCGCCGGCCGACGCCATCCGGCCGAACATCGCCATCGGCTTGGTGCCGGAGGACCGCAAGACCGAGGGCCTGTTTCTCAAATTGAACGGTAAGACCAACGCGTCCCTTCCGGTGATCGACCGGTTTACCCGCCGCGGCTTCATCCGCAACGATGCTGAAACCCAAGCCGTCCGGTCCGCCTTTTCGACCGTCGAGGTGGACGAGCGGGCGCTGTGGACACCGGCCGGGGCGTTTTCCGGCGGCAACCAGCAGAAGATAGCAATTGCCAAATGGCTGGTGGCCGAGAGCCGCATCCTGCTCCTCTTCGATCCCACCCGCGGAATCGACGTCGGCACCAAACACGAGCTTTACCAGATGATGCGCGACTATGTGGAGGCGGGTGGCTCGATCCTCCTGCACTCGACCGAGATCCCGGAACTCGTCCACCTTAGTGACCGGGTGTTGGTGCTTTACGACGGGCGTGTGGCCGCGGAGCTTTCCGCAGGGGATTTGTCGGAAGGGGCGATCATGCGCCCCGCTTTGGGCCATGATGCCGTGGCCAGGGAGGCGGCGGAATGAGCAGCGCCACAATTCGTTCGCCCGGCGGAAGGGCGACCATTGCCCGGTTGGGCGCGGACAATAGGGGGGTGCTGATTGCACTCTTCGTCTTCCTGGCGCTTTTGGGCCTCGTCAATTTCGTCAGCAGCGGGCCGCTCACTTATTTCGACATTTCCTTCCTGTCGAGCGGCGGCGCCACGCTGGCGCTGGCCTCGGTGGGCCAGACCCTCGTGATCCTGTCCGGCGGCTTCGATCTTTCGGCAGGCGCGGTGATCTCGCTGGTCAATGTCGTGCTCGCCCAGAGCATGGACCCGATGACGACGGGCACGAGCGTCGTCCTGTGGACGCTTGCAGGCATCGGAATCGGCATGCTGACCGGCGCCTTCAACGGCTTCTTCGTCGCCGTTCTGCGGCTCCAGCCCATCGTCGTCACGCTGTCGACCATGTTCATCCTCCAGGGTGTCACGCTGCTCGTCATGGACAAGCCCGGCGGCTTCGTCTCGCCCGACTTCGGCACCTTCTATCTGGGCGATGCGATCCCCGGTTTCCTGCCGATGCCTGTGGCGCTGATCCTGGCCGTCGTCGCCGTCTGGCTGTGGCTGAAGAACACGCGTTTCGGCCCCGCGCTCTATGCGGTCGGCAGCGATCCTGACGCAGCCGCGGCGGCCGGCGTGCGCGTCGTCTTCGTGCGCTTCATGGTCTATGTGATCGCCGGTGGCTGCTACGGCCTGGCCGGTGTCTTCATCAGCGCCCAGACGGGCAGCGGCGATCCTCTGGTCGGCAATTCTCTGCTCCTGTCGATGTTCGCGGCGGTGGTCGTCGGCGGCACACGGCTCGGCGGCGGCAAGGGCGGGCCGGTGGGTACCGTGTTCGGCGCCTACATCCTGATGATGGTCGTCAACATCCTGCTCGTCCTCAACGTGTCGGCCTATTATTCGACCATCGCCGAGGGAACGATCCTCATTCTCGCCGTGCTCGCCGGCTCCGCCTCGCGCAGTTCCGAGCTGGCCAATCACCTGCGCACGCTTGGCGATTATGTCTCCGCGCGCCGCCGGGGCACATTGCCCGGGCAGCTCGACCGGACAGACCGGCGCCTGAAAACGTTTCTGGGTCCGCCGAAAACCGATCCCGCCGAGTGGCACGGCTTCATCGAGCGCCACCGCGAGACGCTCCGTTTCGCATTGCCCGCCTATGTCTGCCTGGTGCTCGTCATCCTCGTCACGCAACTGTGGCTGGGCCGCACCGTCTTCAGTCCGACCTACTGGAACTCGCTCGCCGTCCTGTCGAGCTTCCTGGCGTTGCTGGCGCTCGGGCAGGGCACGGTGATCCTGACCGGCGGGCTCGATCTTTCCGTGCCCTGGGTCGTCGGCATCAGCGGCATCGTGCTGGCCGGCATGGTGAACGGCTCGGATGCCGCGCTCGTCTACGCCCTGCCGCTCGTATTGGCGATGGCGGCGCTGATCGGTTTCGCCAACGGTGTCGGTGTCGTCTTTCTGGGCATTTCGCCGATCGTCATGACGCTCGCCATGAACGGCATCCTGCAAGGCTTTGCGCTGCTTTACTCGCAAGGCACGCCTGCCGGTTTCGCCGCGCCGATGCTGCGCTGGTTCATGACCGGCAGGATCGGCCCGGTCACCCCGGTCGTCCTGTTCCTGTTTCTCTTCGTGGTGGGGGCCGTGCTGCTTCTCGGCAAGACTGCCTTCGGACGCCGTGTCTACGCCATCGGCAACCGGCTGCGGGCGGCAAGGCTGTCGGGCATCTCGGTCGATCGGACCCTGCTCCTGGTCTACACGCTTTCGGGCTTTTGCGCTGGGCTCGTGGGCGTGCTTCTGACGGGTTTTTCCGGCCAGGCGAGCCTCGGCATGGGCGACGACTACCTGCTGCCTTCGATCGCCGTCGTCGTGGTCGGCGGCGCGCTGATCACCGGCGGGCGCGGGCACTATCTCGGCATGCTCGGCGGCGTCCTTCTTCTGACGGCCCTGCAGATGCTGCTTGCCGGCACCAACCTGCCTTACGCGACGCGGGCGATCCTCTACGGTCTCGTGGTGTTGCTTGCCGTGGTGGCGCTGCGCGAGAAGCGGACATGAAAGTGAGGGATGAGGAATGACCAACAAGGCGCCGGTATCGGCTGAGGAATTTCTGGGTGGCCTTGCCGGCCAGCGTATTGTGATCACCGCCGGCGGGGCCGGCATCGGCTTCGCGATCGGCGAGACGCTCGCAAGGCTCGGCGCGCGGATCGCCATCTGTGACGTTTCCGGGGCCGCGCTTGACGATGCCCGGAAGGCCTATGTGCCGGAAGTCGCTCTGCATGCCGACGTCACCGACGAAGCGGATGTCGACCGCCTGTTCGAGGCGGCCGCTTCCACCTTGGGCGGCCTTGACGCCCTGATCAACAACGCGGGCATCGCCGGTCCGACGGGCGGCGTGGACGAGATCGACCCTACGGAGTGGCGGCGCTGCATCGATGTCTGTCTCACCGGTCAGTTCCTGTGCGCCCGCCGCGCGGTGCCCCTGCTGAAGGCTGCCGGCGGCGGGTCCATCGTCAACATGTCGTCGGCGGCCGGCCGGCATGGATATGCCTACCGCACGCCCTATTCCTCGGCAAAGTTCGGTGTCGTCGGGTTCACCCAGAGTCTCGCCAAGGAACTCGGCCCGCACGGCATCCGGGTCAATGCCATCCTGCCGGGCATCATCGAAGGGCCGCGCATCGAGGGCGTCATTTCCGCCCGCGCCGGCCAGCTCGGCATTTCGCAGGAGGAGATGACCCAGCGCTACCTCCAGAACATCTCGCTGCGCCGCATGACAAGTCCCTATGACGTGGCGACGATGGTCGCCTTCCTGCTGTCGGAAGCCGGCATCAATGTCTCCGGCCAGTCGCTCGCTGTCGACGGCAACGTGGAAACGCTTTGAGGAGGCGAGGGCAATGAAGACCGCCATCATCGGCAGCGGCTTTATCGGCAGGGCGTGGTCCATCAGCTTTGCCCGCGCCGGCCACGCGGTGCACCTGTGGGACCGGGACTCGGAGGCAGGGCGGCGGGCGCACGACTATATCGCCGGGGTGCTTTCGGATCTGCAGCGCAACGACCTCCTGAACGGGCAGGCGCCGGACACTGTCCTCGGGCGCATCGCCGTTGCGGGCGATCTCGCGGAGGCTGTGGCCGAGGCCGATCACGTGCAGGAGAACACGCCGGAGGTGCTCGACACCAAGATCGAGATCTTCAAGCGCCTGGACGCGGTCGTGGCGCCCTCGGCCGTTGTTGCAAGCTCCACCTCGGCGCTGCTGCCTTCCGCCTTCACCGAGAGCCTGAAGCACCGCGCGCGCTGCCTCGTCGTCCACCCGATCAATCCGCCTTACCTCGTGCCCGCCGCTGAAGTCGTCCCGGCGCCGTGGACATCCGCCGAGACGGTCGAGCGCACCCGCACCTTCCTGGTTTCGGCCGGTCACGCTCCGCTGGTCATGAAGCGCGAGCTCGACGGCTTCATCATGAACCGTATGCAGGGCGCGCTTTTGGAAGAGGCCTTCCGGCTGGTGGCCGAAGGCTATGCGAGCGTGGAGGACGTGGACACCGGCATTCGCGAGGGGTTGGCGCTGCGCTGGTCCTTTATGGGACCCTTCGAGACCATAGACCTCAACGCGCCGGGCGGCGTGCGCGACTATGCCGAGCGCTACCAGAAAATCTATGAGCGCATCTTTGCGCAGGTGCAACACCGGGTCGATTGGGCGGGCGCTGTCATGGATCGCGTGGAGGCCGAACGCCGTGCCCGGTTGCCCGCCGACGCCCTACAGGATCGCCAGGTCTGGCGCGACCGCCGCCTGATGGCGCTCGCCGCCCATAAGAAGAAAGCTGCCGAGGAGTTTGGAGAATGAACGCTGAGACCAAGGCCGCACCGGCCGGCAAGGTGGTCATCACCTGTGCGATCACCGGTGCGATCCACACACCCACCATGTCGCCCTACCTGCCGATAACGCCGGACCAGATTGCAGAGGAGGCGGTGGCGGCCGCCGAAGCCGGCGCGGCCATCCTCCATCTTCACGCCCGCGACCCCGAGACCGGCAGGCCGGACCAGACGCCGGAGGCCTTCGGCCGTTTTCTGCCGCGCATCAAGCAGAACACCAATGCCGCCATCAACATCACGACCGGCGGCAGCCCCTATATGAAAGTGGAGGAGCGGGTGAGGCCGGCCGCACAGTTCAAGCCGGAGGTCGCCTCGCTCAACATGGGCTCCATCAATTTCGGCCTCTACCATCTGATCGACAAGTACAAGGACTTCAAGTTCGATTGGGAAAAGCAGCACCTCGAGGCTACCCGCGACCTCGTTTTCCGCAACAGCTTCAAGGATATCGAGTACATCCTGTCGACCTGCTACGACAACGGCACACGCTTCGAGTTCGAGTGCTACGATATCGCCCACCTCTACAATCTCGCCCATTTCGCCGATCGCGGCCTGGTGAAGCCGCCTTTCTTCGTGCAGTCCGTTTTCGGCCTGCTCGGCGGCATCGGCACGCATCCGGAGGACGTGGCGCATATGAAGCGCACGGCCGACCGGCTGTTCGGGAAGGACTTCCGCTGGTCCGTCCTCGGCGCCGGTGCCAGCCAGTTGCGCATCGCCGCGCAAGCCGCCGCCATGGGCGGCAACATCCGCGTCGGGCTGGAGGACAGCCTGTGGGCGGGCAAGGGCAGGCTGGCCAAATCCAACGCGGAGCAGGTTCTATTGGCCCGCAAGATCATCGAAGGGCTCGGCATGGCCGTCGCGACGCCCGACGAGGCGCGCGAGATCCTGGAACTGAAGGGTGGAGACAAGGTGGCGTTCTGAAGCTTCATGAACGCTCGAAAGGAGGAATTGCAATGAAGATCGATGTTGTCGTGGACGTGAAGACAACCCTCGGCGAGGGGCCGCTGTGGGACGTGGAGCAGGAGCGGCTCTACTGGATCGACAGTTTCGACGGCCGCGTCTTCCGCGCCACCGCCGACGGCCGCGAGATCCGCGCCTGGGACGTGCCGATGAAGATCGGCTCGATGGCTCTGCGCAAGGACGGCGAGGGCGCGATCGTCTCGCTTGCCCGCGGCTTTCACACGCTGGACTTCAAGACGGGCGCGGTGGAACTGATCCACGATCCGGAGCCGGATCTTTCCACCAACCGCTTGAACGACGGCAAGGTGGACCGGCAGGGCCGGTTCTTCGCCGGTTCCATGGACACGATGGAGGAGGGCCCCTCCGGCGCGCTCTACCGGCTCGATCCCGATTTCACCGTGACCAGGATCGACAGCGGTATCATCTGTTCGAACGGCCCGTGCTGGAGCCCGGACGGGGACACCTTCTACTTCGCCGATACCTGGACGGGCGAGATCTGGGCCTACGATTACGATCAGCGGACAGGCAACGTCTCCAATCGCCGGACCTTCACGAAGGTCGACACCAGCAATGGCGGCGCGGCCGACGGCTCGACGGTGGATTCGGAAGGATGCCTGTGGAATGCGCTCGTCTATGACGGGAAGATCGTCCGCTACACGCCGGACGGTGCGGTCGAGCGCGTCATCGAGATGCCGGTGAAAAAGGTCACCAGCGTCATGTTCGGCGGGCCGAACCTCGACATCCTCTACGTCACCTCCATGGCCAAGCCGCCCCTGCCGCGCTTTCCCGGTGACGGCGTGCTGCGCGGCAGCCTGTTCGCCATCACCGGGCTGGGGATCCGGGGCGTGGCCGAGCCGCGCTTTGCCGGCTAATTGCGATACGGGGCGGCTCTTGCGTCCCGATCATGAAGATGCGCGGAGTTCTTGAGGAGAAGGCGTCTCAAGAGCTTCCCGGTCGACTTTGTCCGACTCGGCCATTCCCGCTATGCTGGCATCCATCTTCCACGAACAATGGAGAGGGATCATGGAGGGGCTTTACGAAGAGGCGGGCGCATACTGGCCGCTGCTCATCAACGTCCTTCAGGCACTGGTATTCCTGATCGTCGGGTGGGTCGTCGCCAGCGCGGCAAGCGGGCTCGTTCGGCGCCGTGTCGAAAGAAGTCCGCGGATCGACGATACGATCGGCGGCTTTTTCGCGTCGATGGTGAAATGGCTGATCCTGGCGGTTGTCCTCATTGCGGTGCTGCAGCTGTTCGGATTCCAGGCGACCAGCCTTGTGGCGGTGCTCGGCGCTGCGACACTGGCCATCGGCCTCGCGCTCCAGGGGACGCTCTCGGATCTCGCCGCCGGCGTCATGCTGATGGCGTTCCGTCCGTACCGGATCGGCCAGTATGTCGACATCGACGGCACCGCCGGAACGGTGAAGGATTTCAACCTTTTCATGACCGAATTGGTGACGCCCGACAATGTCCAGATCATCATGCCCAACGGGAAGGCCTGGGGCGCCGTCATCACCAATTTCTCGGCCCATGCGACGCGCCGGCTCGATCTGACCTTCAACATCGATTACGACGATGATGCGGACAAGGCGATGAAGATGATCACCGACCTCGCGGGCAAGGACGAGCGTGTTCACGACGACCCCGCTCCCTGGGTGCGGCTGGTCAATCTTGGGGAGTCCTCGGTGGATCTGGGCGTGCGGCTCTGGTGTAGCGCCGCCGATTACTGGGATCTGAAATTCGATATGACCAAGCGCGTGAAGGAAGCCTTCGACAAGGGCGGCGTGACCATTCCCTACCCGCATTCGGTCGAGATCCAGAAGAAAGCGTCATGAGAAACCGCCGCCCGGCACGGCTGTTGCACGCCGGGTGACCGCTCGGGCGGCGCGCCCCCTACGGCTTCAAATAATCGCTGACCGCAAACGGTGCCGAATGCCGCGCCAACGCGTGGGCGGCAGGGAGCGGGGTCGAGACCGTGGTCATGGCGTGAAATGGGGCCCGGAAGGACGGCCATAATGCTTCGCGCCTGGCAGAACTGCTGTGACCGGGTGCCCGCGCCGGAGCGTTCTTCTGTCCACTGGATGAGGAGGTGCCGGTGCCCACTGGATGGGGAGATGCCGGAACAAACCATCGGCCGATTGTAGAAAGCCGGAAAATTCCGCGCGCGGTTGCGGCCGCCGCCGATGGGAGGGTCGGCGCGTTCCGCCTTACGCGTCGAGGATGGCCACCTTTATGGCCTTACCGCTTTCTGCCGTTGCGAAGGCGTCGTGAACGCGATCAAGCCCATAGCGATGGGTGATGAGCGGTCGAAGATCCAGCCGTCTCGACGCGATCATGTCGAAGGCACGGTCGTAGTCGCGGCGCGACAGGCCGAACGCACCGGTGATGGTCAGCTCCCTGTAGTGGATGGCGTTCACGTCCATCTCGGCAAGTTCGCCTTTGGAGAACCCCGCGAAAAGGCTTATCCGACCACCGTGGGCGGCAAGGTCGGTCGCCTGCCGCGCGAGCGCTGGAACGCCGATGGCGCAGATCACCACGTCCGCGCCGTGCCCGTCCGTTTCCGCGCGCACGCGTTCCACCACGTCTTCGGCGGTGGGATCGACAACCGCGTCGGCACCGCCGGCGAGGGCGGCCGTCCGTCGATGCGCGTTTGGGTCCGAGGAAATGATTCGCGCCGCCCCCCGCAACCGCGCAAGCTGTACGTGCAGGAGCCCGATCGGCCCGGCGCCCAGCACCGCGACCGTATCCGCGCTCGACAGCCCGATCTTGTTCTGTCCGTTCAAGACACAGGCAAGCGGTTCGACCAGCGCGGCCTCATCGAAGCCCATCTCGTCGGGCAGGTGACGCAGGTTGCCCGCAGTCACCGCCTGCGCCGGGATGCGGATGATCTCGGCGAAGGCCCCGTCGATCTCGTAGCCGACGGCAACGCCGTTCGTGCACAGGTTTTCCATCCCGTGCTTGCACAGGTGGCACCGCCCGCAGGCGATAAAAGGGCACAGGCCGACGCGGTCTCCCTTTTTCAGTGAAGCGTGGCCACCCGTGTCGATGACCTCTCCGGCAAACTCGTGCCCGAGGATAGAGGGATAGCGTACGCCGGCCGTCTTCCGCCCGCGAAAGATGCGGATATCCGTGCCGCAGATGGTTGCGGCGCGTACCCGGATCAGTACGTCCCCCGGTGACGGCTGCGGATCTTCGGTCGTACGCAGACCGATCTCGTTGGGAGCCGTCAGAACTGCAGCCTTCACGATCGTTATCCTTTCCGTGTGACCGGCAAGCTGTCTCACTGTGTGGAGACGTGCCGGACCTTCGGACCCCTATCCTTGGCTTTTCATCCGTCGCGGAGGGGACGCCGGGGGAAACTTCAGGCCATTATCCGACAGAAAAATGCCGGGTGTTGTCCAATTCGGTGTTTCGCCGGCAAAGAGTTCCAGGAAGGCGATGGCCGAATTCCGGTCCTCGAACGTGTTCTCGCGAAACGACCACCAGGTGCGGATATCGCCAAGCTCGGGCGCGATATCGGAGGCAATCGAGAAATCCTGTTCGATAACGGCGGCGCGCACGGCGAGGCAGAAGGACAGATAGACATACCCTTCGGGCCAGAAATGCGCGGGCTCGTCGGGATCCTCGCGCGAGTGCGTAGCGGCGGACAGCGGCGCGAAGCGTATCAGTTCCCTCAACATCAGGCCCGCCGCGAAGGTCACGTATTCCAGCCTGTGGTCCTGTGCCTTGTCTTTCTGGCTCTCGAAAGCGCGATACCAGCTCGTGAAGGCGGAGATCAGCTTCGCTTCGTCAAGGGTGAAGTCCTGTTGGGTTTCTTCGCCCACGGCATCCACGAAGTCGCGAAAGGAGGAGACGAACCAGCGTGCGCGCCGGATCGCCTTGCGGATCGGCAGCGGATTGTCCTCGAGCAGGCTGAGAGACCGCTTCATGTCAGATCCTCTCGGCGTGCTCGCGCAGCAGGCGTTCCAGCCGGTCCGGCTGATGCCGGTAAGAATCGACCTCATCGGCGACATCGTCCGCAAGCCAGCGGGAAATGTTCAGCAGATCCGCTTCGGCCACGCCGGAGATCGACCGGTCCGCCAGGAGCCACAGAACCAGTGCCAGATAGATTCGGCGATGGTCCGCTTCGCCAAGGTGAATGGCGCCGTGCGCCAGCCCGGGCGCCGTTCCGACAAGTTCCCGCTCGTTCAGCGCGTGCATGTAGGTCGTGGCACGATGGGGGGAGTGCCTTGCCTCGTGCCAGCAAATCGCCGCGACGGTTTCGCTGATCAGCAGGTCGGATTTGCCCGCGGTTTTGAGGAGAACCGCAGTGGCGAACGCCGTGGCCGCGGCCATTTCGGCGCTCGCCACGTCCGCGCCTTTGAGACCTGCCGCAGCACGGGCGATCACCGCGTCCCCGGGATTGCGAACCCGCATGGAAGCGACTTCGCCCTCGGAGAAATCGCGGGCGATCTGCTCCAGCCGGTCGCGCAACGGCGTCGGCAGGAGTTCCAGTGCGGGTTTCAGGCGCGAACGGGACGGAGCCGTCTTCTGGCGCAGCCCGCGCACGAAGTCTCGCAGCGGCAACGCAAGTTCGCCCGGATCTGGCAGCGTAGGCAGATGTCTCATACGGGCCTCCTGGATTTCAGACGGAAGCATATTCTCGCACGGGCGTTTTTTCCATAAACGAAAGCGTGGTTTTAAGATCCTTCACGACCGCCTGCGAGCCGAGGCCCATCGCATTCTGCGCCGAGCTCGCCTGGCCGAGGCGAATGCAGGTCTCGATGGGCCGGCCGAGATGCAGACCCGTTGCAAAGCCCGCGTTGAAACAGTCGCCGCAGCCGCAGGTGCAGACCACATCGATGTCATAGGCGGGAATGTCGATCCTGGTTCCCTGGCGACTGCGGTACATCGCACCCTGGGCACCCATCGTCAGGATGACCGCACCCACGCCCTGGTCCAGCAGGAATTCGGCGATTTCTTCGAAATCCGTGAGGCCCGACAGCGCCATGGCTTCCTCTTCGGACGGCATGAAGAAATCCGTGCTGGCCAGGAGCGGCCGGATCAATGGCAGATCGTCCGGCGTCGAGGCAAAGACGTCGAGCGTGGTGATACAGCCGCGCTTCTTCGCTTCGGCCATGATTTCGGCATTGCGGCCCTTGTCCATCCGGTCCATCAGGCCAACCCCGCCGATATGCAGGATCTTGGTGTCGAGCACCCGGTCGATCTGGCTCTCGTCGACGAAGAAGCCGCCGGTCGCACCCTTCCTGTGCAGGGCGGGGCGGGCGCCGTCGGGGCGGGTGGTGACGATGCTGGAGGAGGTGTAGTAGCCGGCACAACGCTGCATCAAGTCGGTATCGATGCCGAACGTCCCGAGTTTCATGAGCACCCAGTCGCCCATGTCGTCGCAGCCGACTCCTCCCACGGCTTGCACGCTGAGACCGTGCTTGGCGGCCACGATCGCCGCCGAGCCCGCGGCGCCTGAAACGGCGAGCGTGAAATCGTCGACGAAACGCGTGCCGCCGCCCGGCGGGAGATCGTTCACCGGACGACAGAGCGCGTCGAAGGTGTAGAAACCCATGGACGTGTAGTCGAACATTCTCTTCTCCTCCCTCAGCGAAGGCGCTGGCCGGTCTCGGTATCAAAAAGGTAGATGCGCCCGGAATCGAACGTCACGCGCGCTTCGGCGTCGAGTTGGGCACGATAGTCGCGACCCGCCTTGACCTCGATCAGCTTCTCGCCGGCCTTCACCGTAAGATAGGTTACGTCACCGGTCGGCTCGACGCCGTAGACCGTGCCCGTCAGCTGTGCCCCGTCACCGCCGGCACTGCAGTCCTCGGGCCGGATCCCCAGGATGACGCGGCCGTGATGCCTCTGGCTCAGGCCCGCCACCCTGATGCCCTGCGCGGTATAGACGCCGTCCTCAAGAGTGCCTTCGATCAGGTTCATGGGCGGAGAGCCGATGAAGCCGGCAACGAACGTATTGGCCGGTTCGTTGTAGATTTCGTCCGGCGTCCCGACCTGCTGGATCATGCCCGATTGCATGATCACGATGCGGTCGGCCAGCGTCATCGCCTCGATCTGATCGTGGGTCACGTAGACGGTGGTGATCTTGAGCTGGCGCTGGATGTGCTTGATCTGGACGCGCATCGCCTGGCGCAGCTTGGCATCGAGATTCGACAGGGGTTCGTCCATCAGGAACACCTGCGGTTGCCGGACGATGGCGCGCGCAAGGGCGGCCCGCTGACGCTGACCGCCCGACAACGCACTGGGCTTGCGATCCAGATAGTCGGTCAGTTCGACGAGGCCGGCCGCGCGGCGTACGAGGACATCGTGCTCGGCTTTGGGTACGCCGCGCATCCTGAGCGGGAAGCGGATATTGTTGTAGATCGACATGTTGGGGTAGAGGGCATAGCCCTGAAAGACCATCGCCACGTCGCGGTCGCGGGCGTCCACGTCGTTCATCACTTCGCCGTTCATGCGGATCGCCCCATCGGACGGTTCCTCGAGGCCGGCGATCATCCGCATCGTCGTCGTCTTGCCGCAACCCGAAGGCCCGAGGAAAACAACGAACTCCTGATCCGCAATGTCGATGTCGACATCGCGTACGCCCCAGACCGAGCCCCATCTCTTTTGAATGCCGGAGAGCTGGATGTGCGCCATCGTGGTTATCCTTTCACCGCGCCCATCGTCAGACCGCGCGACAGGTGTTTCTGGATGGCCACGACCACCAGAAAGACCGGCACGAAGGCGATGAAGGCAACGAGTGCGATTGCGTTGTAGATCACCCCGTCCGAGCCGCCGGTGAAGTTCGCCAGTGCCACCGACATCGTGTAGGCGCTCTTGGTCGAGGCGATGAGAAGCGTGAAGAGGAATTCGTTGATGGCGAAGATCCCCCCGATCACGCCGGCGGTGATGATACCGGGCAGGATGGCGGGAATGATGATCTCCCAAAGGATGCGCAGGTCCGAGGCGCCGTCGGTCCGCGCGGCGTCCTCCAGCTCCTTGGGAATGTCCAGCATGTAGGAGCGGATGATCCAGGTGACGACCGACAGGTTGATCGCGGCATAGATCAGCATCAGCGCCCAGACGGTGTCCAGGAGGTTCATCGACTTGAACAGGAAAAAGATCGGGATCGCCACGATGGCGGGGGCCATCATCCGTGTCGAAAGAATATAGAAGCCGATGTCCTCGCGGCCCCTGTATCGGTAGCGGGCGAGGGAATAGGCGGCCGGGATCGCCAGAACCAGGTCGATCGCCACCGAGCCGAGGATCGCCAGGACCGAATTGCGCAAATAGTAGCCCATCGGCCAGTCTTTCCAGATCATATGCCATGCATCGAGACTGAAGGTGGGCATGTAGATGGGTTGCGGGGTGATGATCTCCGTGCGCGGACGCAGGCCGATGGACAGAAACCACAACACGGGTACCAGACAGAACAGCGCCCAACCGCCGAGGACGAAGTAGCGCAGGATCAGGCTTTCGCCTTTGGAGCGGCGTTGCGAGGCCATGTCTCAGTCTCTCCCCGAACGAAAGGCGCGTTTGACCACGAATTGCGCGGCGACGAGCGTGATGACGAGCATGACGAACGAGGCCGCCGACGCGTAGCCGAAATTGAAGGTCTTGAAGCCGATTCGGTAGATGAAATAGCTGATCGTCTCGGTGCTACCGCCGGGCGTGCCCCGCGTCATGATGAAGACGTTGGCGAACATCGTGGTGATGTCGATGCCGCGCAGGACGACCGCCACCGCGATCACGGGCCGCATCATCGGCAGACTGATGTTCCAGAAGATGGCGGGCCAACTGGCACCGTCCAGGCGGGCGGCCTCTTCGATTTCCTCGTCCTGCCCCTGGAGGGCGGCGACGAAGATGATGAACAGGAACGGCGTCCACTGCCAGACGTCGGCGATGATGAGGGTCAGGCGCGACAGCCAGACGGAGGAGGTCCAGCCGATGTTGGACTCGATCAGACCGATCCGCATGAGCAGATCGGAAATCACCCGCCCGTCCATGAAGGCCAGCTTCCAGATGAAGGCGACGGCGGAGGGCATGAACAGCATCGGGACGAGGAAGATGATCCTCCAGCCCTTCACCCAAGGGTCCCGGTAGGCATAGTACGCGATCAGGAGCGCCAGTGCACATTCAAGGATCAGTGCGGTGCCGCCGATCACTAAGGTGTTCCACAAGGCGGCCCAGAATTCCCGGTCGGCAAACAGATCCCGATAGTTGTCGAGGCCGACGAACTGCCAGGTGTTGAATTTCACATAGAACAGGGACTGGTAAATCGCGTAGGCGCCCGGATAGAGCGTAATCATCAGCAGAAAACAGACCGCAGGGGCGACGAGAAGGTAGGGGAAGGCCCTCCTGAGCGCCCTGCTGCGGCGTCTAAAACGGTATCCGGCCCGTGCCGGGGCAGCGGATGCCGCCCCGGAGCCGTCGAGTGTCGTGTCGATCATCGTGCGTCCCTAGAATGGGAGGGCCTTGCCCTCACCGATCCAGAGGCCCGGCGCGACCGCGGCATAGTCGACGGGTGGCTGACCGCCGTAAAAGCCGTTGCGATCCATGATGTTTCGAACGGTCGCGGTTGCATTCTCAAGCGCTTCCTTGCCCGTGATCTGACCGACCAGCGCGCGGTTGATCTCGTTGCCGATGGCCTGCTCCATCTCGAACATCCCGGGCAGGCGCGGCGCGCACCAGGCATATTCGAGCGACTTGGCCCAGACTTCCGCCGGTTGCGAGACCTCCTGCAGGTTCGGATTGTTCAATACGGACTTGTAGCCCGGCGCCACGCCGTTGGCGTTGGCCTCGTTCATCGCCATGATCGACGATGTGGTGAGAAAGGCGAGCATGAGGAAGGCGCCTTCGGGGTTCTGGCTGTTGGCCGCCACACATGACGTCGAGCCGGCGATGTTCGGCGGTGCGAAACGGCCACCGTCGATGCGCGGCTCGTAGATGGTGACGAAGTCGTCGACGATCTGCGACTGGTCCGGACGCATGGCCTGCGTACCGGAATCCTGCCAGCTGATGTTGGTGGCCACCTGTCCGCCGAGCCACGCCGCACGGTTCTCGCCCCAGCCTGCACCGGCAAAGCCTTCGATGGCGTTCTTGGAAAGCGCGAGCAGGGTATCCATGCCCTTCATGCCCGCATCGCCGTTGAAAACCGGTTCCCAGTTTTCATCGAACAGCACCATGCCGGCCTGGGCGGCGATATGCTCCCAGGTGTAGGTGGACCAGAAACCGCGCGCGCCCAGCAGGCCGACACCGGCGACACCGGCCTTCTTGCCGTTGAGTTCGGCGGAAAGGCGGATCAGCTCGTCGTAGCTGGGGACCGAGTTCCACTTGTCGATCGGCCCACCCAGGACCTCTTCCACCAGCGACTTGCGCAGGTGGACCATCTGGATGTCGCAGTCGAAGGGGATGCCGTACATCTGGCCGTTGAAGTAGCCGTAGTTCAGCCGGTAGGTGTCGTAGAAGTCGTCGAGCGGCAGTTTCCATTTGGCGGCATAATCGTCGAGCGGGGCGAGGAAGCCCGGCGCGGCGAAGTCTCCCAGCCAGGGCGAAAAGAACTGAAGAGCATCGAAGGAGGCGTTGCCCGAGATAAATTCGGCGATCGCCTTGTCGTAAAAGCTGTCGTCCGGAATCGGAACAAGCTCGACCTTGATCCCCGACAGGGCCTCGAACGGGGCGAGGGCTTCGGCGGCCGATTCCTGATCCGCCGCGCCGATGGCGAAGCGGACGGTCGTGCCGGAAAGTTGGCTGCGAACCGCCTCCCAATCCGCCGTGCGGATCCAGTCCTTGCTTTTGTCCCAGATCGGCTTGTCGTCCGACATGCCGTAGAGATCACGGTAATCGGCGCGGACGTATTTCGAGATCGAGATGTCGTCGAGGACGCTTTGCGGATCGGGCAGTTGCGAGGCCGCCAAAAGCCTGCCGCCCCAGCTTGCCCCGATGGCTGAAAGACCCAGGGCCGAGCCGCCCTTCAGAAGAGAGCGCCGCGAGAGCTTTCCAGAGATTCTCATTGTTTCCTCCTCCCTCGATTAGTTGCCGTAGCCTCAACCACTCTCCCTCAAGGCCGACCTTACACAAAGTGTTTTGAGCCGGTTCCTGCGGCTGAGGAGAACATATGAATGTTCGGTATCACCATTGTTCATATCGAACCCATCGTCAACCGGGAATCTCCGTATATCAAGAACAATTGCATTGACAAAATTACCAACGTTCACGATCCTGCAGCCACACTGATGTACGGAAGGGCTTCAAAAAGAATGGCATCAAACATCGCCTTGACCGGTCTTGCAAAGGATCTCGCCGCACGCGCCGAGGCTGGACGGCCCGTCCGCATCGGACTTATCGGATCGGGCGAAATGGGAACCGACATCGTCACCCGGGCGACGATGATGGATGGCGTCGAGGTGGCCGCCATCTCGGAAATCGACCCCGCCGCCGCGCACAAGGCGGTGGCGATCGCCAGGCAGGATGCCGGCCACAGCAGGGACGCCGCCACGCCGGACGCGCTGAACGCGGTGATCGAGAGCGGCAAGATCGCCGTTACAGGCAACGCCGATGCTATCCTGGAATCGGGGCTGATCGACGTCATCGTCGATGCCACCGGCGTTCCCGCCGTCGGCGCCGAGATCGGCTTGCGGGCGATGGAGCGCGGGAAACACCTCGTCATGATGAATGTCGAGGCCGACGTCACCATCGGCGCCTATCTGCGGCGCGAAGCCGACCGCATGGGCGTGGTCTACAGCCTCGGGGCAGGGGACGAGCCTTCGTCCTGCATGGAACTGATCGAGTTCGTTTCGGCCATGGGCCACAGGATAGTCTGCGCGGGAAAGGGCAAGAACAACCCGCTGAACATCGACGCCACCCCGGACGAATATGCCGCCGAGGCGAAAGAGCGCAACATGAACGCCCGCATGCTGGTGGAGTTCGTGGACGGCTCCAAGACCATGGTCGAGATGTCCGCCATCGCCAACGCCACCGGCCTCATCCCGGATTGCGACGGGATGCACGGCCCTGCGGCCGGCCCGAGCGAGATCGCCGGCACGCTCGTTCCTGAAAGGGACGGCGGTGTGCTCTCCGATATCGGCCGGGTCGACTATTCGGTCGGCAAGGGTCTGGCGCCCGGCGTGTTTGTCGTGGCCGAGGCTGAACATCCCCGCGTCTGGGAACGGATGAAGGATCTGAAGATGGGCAACGGACCCTACTTCACCTTCATTCGCCCCTACCACCTGACCTCGCTCGAGGTGCCGCTGACATGCGCCCGCGCGGTGCTTTACGGCAAAGCCGACATGATCCCGCTGGACCGCCCCGTTGCCGAGGTCTGTGCGGTCGCCAAGCGCGATCTGAAGCCGGGAGAAACGCTCGACCAGATGGGCGAATATACCTACCGCGCCTGGGCGATGGAGGTTTCGCGCGCCCGCTTTACCGGGGCTCTGCCGGCTGGATTGCTGGCCGGTGCCAAGGTGACCCGGGCGATCCGCAAGGGCGAACTCATCACCAGCGAGAACGCCACGCTCCCGGAAAACGCGCGCATCGTCGAGCTGCGCCGCCGCCAGGACGAAATGCTGCATGGAAAAGAGCCCACCTATGCCTGACAGCAACGTTTCCTACGCGATCCGTGCATACAGTCCGGAAGCGCTCAAGGAAGCGCTGCGGAAGATGTATCTGATCCGCAAATTCGAGGAGGGAGCCGAAGACAGTTACATGCGCGGCCTCATTCACGGCACCATGCATCTGTCCATCGGCCAGGAAGCTTCGGCCGTCGGCTCCTGCATGTCGCTGACGGACGAGGACAAGATCACCTCAACCCACCGTGGGCACGGCCACTGCATCGCCAAGAATGCCGATCTCGGCCGGATGTTCGCTGAGTTCTTCGGCAGGGAAACCGGCTATTGCCGGGGGCGCGGCGGCTCGATGCACATCGCCGATGTCGAGAAGGGCAATCTCGGCGCCAACGGGATCGTCGGCGGCGGGCTGCCGATTGCCGTCGGCGCGGCCCTTTCGGCCAAACGGCTTGGCACCGGGGCGGTCACCGTCTGCTTCTTCGGCGACGGTGCCAACAACGAAGGCGCCTTCCACGAGGCCCTGAACATGGCCGCCATCTGGAAGCTGCCGGTGGTCTTCGTGTGTGAAAACAACAAATACGGAATGTCCACCTCTACCGAGCGCTCGACTGCGGTGAAGAACATTGCCGAGCGCGCCGTGGCCTATTCGATGCCCGGCGTGACGGTGGACGGCAATGACTTTTCGGCAGTGGCCGAGGCGGTGGATGCCGCGGTCGCCCGGGCGCGTTCCGGCGACGGACCGAGCCTCGTGGAGAACATGACCTACCGCTGGCGCGGTCACTCCAAGTCCGATCGCAACCGCTATCGCACCAAGGAAGAGATCGCCGCGTGGACCGAGCGCGATCCGATCCCGCGCATGGCCGAACTGCTGATTTCTAACAAGATCGTGACGGCGGAAGAGGTCGAGGCGCTCGAGGCCGAAGCCGAAGACACCATCAAGCAAGCCATCGAATTCGCCAACGCGAGCCCGGCGCCGAAGGTCGAGGAAGCCGCCCGTTACGTCTATACCGAAGAGCCTGTGGCATGAACGTCCAGAACACGCCTGAAGTGCGCGAATTGTCCTATGCGGAGGCCATCCGGGAGGCGATGGACATCGCGCTCGAACGCGATCCGAGGGTCGTCCTGATGGGCGAGGACATTGGTGTCTATGGCGGCGCTTTCCAGGTGACGGGGGATCTGGTCCACAAATATGGAACCGACCGCGTCATGGACACGCCGATTTCGGAGCTGGGCGGTGCCGGAGTGGCTGTGGGCGCGGCGTTGACGGGACTGCGGCCGATTTTCGAGTTTCAATTCTCCGATTTCGCTGCGTTGGCGATGGAGCAGATCGTCAACCAGGCCGCCAAGCTGCGCTACATGCTGGGTGGTGCGGTATCCATTCCCTTGGTGATGCGCTTTCCCGCCGGCTCCGGCACCGGGGCTGCGGCGCAGCACTCGCAAAGCTTGGAAGCCTGGCTTGGCCACGTGCCCGGGCTCAAGGTGCTCCAGCCTTCGACACCGGAAGATGTGAAGGGCATGCTGCTTGCCGCTCTCGAAGATTCCGACCCGGTCATGCTCTTCGAGCACAAGGTCCTCTACAAGATGAAGGGCCATGTGCCCGAGGGTTACTACACCACCCCGATCGGCAAGGCGGCGGTCCGGCGCGCTGGAGAAAACGTGACCATCGTGGCGACCTCGCTGATGGCGCACAAGGCCTTGAATGCGGCGGAAACGCTGGCTGGCGAGGACATCGACGCCGAGGTGATCGATCTGCGCACCGTCCGTCCCATGGACCGGGAAACCGTTCTCGCCTCCGTTCGCAAGACCGGGCGGCTGATGTGCGTCTACGAGGGCGTCAAGACGCTCGGCGTGGGGGCGGAAATCTCGGCAATGGTCGCCGAAAGCGACGCGTTCGATTTCCTCGATGCACCGATCCTGCGGTTGGGCGGAGCGGACTGCCCGATTCCCTACAACCCGGAACTTGAAAAGGCGGTCGTGCCGCAGGTGCCGGATATTGTCGATGCGGCCCGCAACCTGGTGAAGGGCCGCGTCTGATGCCGGTCGAGGTCATCATGCCGAAGGTCGACATGGACATGGCGGCCGGCAAGGTGATGTCCTGGCATGTCGCTCCTGGCCAGAAGGTCGAGAAGGGCGATCCGCTTTTCGACATCGAAACCGACAAGGCCGCGATGGAGGTGGAAGCGCCCCATGGCGGTTTCCTCCATCATCCCGTGGCAGAAGGTACGGAAGTTCCGATTGGTCAGCCCGTTGCGTGGCTCTATGCCGAAGGAGAAGAGGTGGATGCTCCGCCTGCAGGCGCCCTGTCCGATGCACCCGGTCCCGCATCGGTGGAAGAACCGGAGCCCGCGCCGAGAGCGGGGCCAGCCCCTGAACCGGAGGCCACCCATGCCGCGCCTGCGCAGCAACCAGGCCACGGCATTCGCGCCACGCCCCTGGCCCGTTCACTGGCACGAGAGTCCGGGGTCGAGCTCGGCGGCATCGCCGGCACCGGCGTTCGCGGCCGTATACAGGCCGAGGATGTGCGTGCATTCCTGGACAGTGCAAGACCCGGCGCCGGGCCGGCCCGTTTCACGCCCGAAGCGGGTGCGCTCGCCGTCACCCGATCGAAGGGCGGCGAGGGTACGCCTGTGGTTCTCCTCCACGGCTTTGCGAGCGATGCGGCATCCTGGGCGCCGTTGGAAGCGCATTTCCATCACCGCCCGGTCATCCGGTTCGATCTGCCCAATCACGGCAAGTCGCCCAAGCGCCGGATCGTCGATTTCGCGACACTCGTGTCCGAGCTGCGCCATGCCTTCGATGCGCTCGGTCTGGACAAGGCGCATCTTGTCGGACACAGCCTGGGCGGGGCGGTCGCCCTTGCCCTTGCCGATACGCGGCCGAGGTCCGTCGCTTCCCTGACCCTCATTGCGCCCGGCGGACTGGGGCCGGAGATCAATGGCACGGCCTTGTCCGGAATCTGCAGGGCATCCCGGCCCGAAAGCCTCGGCCCCTGGCTGAAAACGCTGGTCGCAAGGGAAGAACAAATCACCGATGCCTATGTTCGTGCCGCCATGGCTGCCCGGAAAGATGCCGAACTGCGCGCGGCTCAGGCGGCCATGTGCGATGTGCTTTTCCCCGACGGCGTCCAGGCCTTCGACCTGAAAGCCGCGCTCAAGCGTGTCGAGATCCCTACGCGAATCCTCTGGGGCAGGCAGGATCAGATCATTCCGTGGCGTCATGCGTTGCATGCGCCGGGGCGTGTAGCACTGCACCTCTTCGACGACCTGGGCCACATGCCTCAATTCGAAGCGGTGGACGAGGTTGGTAACTTACTGCGCACGCAACTATGGTGATCTGGTGGAAAATCGGATCGTCAGGAAGCGACAAATGCCAGAAGACCAAGCCGCTATAACGAACGGCACGCGAGAACGCGCGGCAACAGATCCGCACAATCAGATGCGGATCCGGGCGGCCTGGCTCTATTTCGTGGAGGGCGTGACCCAGTCGGAAATCGCCAAGAAGCTTGGCGTGAACCGCATCCTGATTACCCGGCTCCTCTCCGAGGCCCGCAAGCGCGGCGAGGTGATCATCCGCATCAAGTCCGATCTGGCGTCGCTGGTGGAGCTCCAGCAGGGTCTCGAGGATAGGTTCGGTCTCTCCAAGGCGATCGTCGCTCCCTTCGAGGACCCGGAGGGCGATCCCACACGCGTAATCGCCCTGGCGGCCGGAGGCTATGTGTCCGGGCTGATGATTCACAACATGACGATCGGGGTCGGCTGGGGGCGAACGCTGCACACCATGCTTCCCTTCGTGGAAGGACGCGCGCTCAGAGGTGTCCGTGTCATCTCGCTTCTTGGCGGCATCGCCCAGGCCCGCCGTTTCAACCCGGCCGAGTTCGCATGGCAGTTCGCCGAACTGTTCGATGCCGAGGGATTCCTGATTCCGGCCCCGGCCATCGTCGATTCGGAGCAGACCAAGCATGCCCTGCTCGAACATTGCGGTCTGGAGCAGATCATGCAGATGGCGGAGACCTGCGATGTCGCTCTCCTGTCCTGCGGCGGAATCTCCACCCTGACCACATCCTACCGGTTGGGACATGTCTCGGAGGCGGAAAGGCAGTCGCTGATCAAGGCAGGAGCCGTCGGAGACATTCTCTACAACTTTCTCGACAAGGACGGCCGGCCCGTGGACCACCCCGTGAACGAGCGGTCCATTTCCATTTCCGTCGATAGGCTCGCACGGGTTGCAAACAAGGTTCTGATTTCCGGAGGCGTCGAGAAAACCGGGATCATGCGCGCGACGTTGAAGTCACTGCGGCCGAGCGTCCTGGTCACCGACGAGATGACCGCTCTGCGCCTGCTGGACGAGACCCGCTGAGCATTTCGCGAGTGCCCGCCTGCGGTGACGCGTTTGTCCGGACGCCGCCGACCGCGAGTTCAGGCGTGCCGATCCTCAGCCCGATCCGGCCTGGAAAGCCGCCCCGAGAAGGGTGTTTAGGCCCGCTTTCTCCTCGGCCAGAATAATCAAATCCTGCAGCCGATGCCGTTCCCCGTAGTAGAAGAATCATACAGGATCGTGCTAACTCATCATACAATTTCTACAAAGCATAGTACCACTTGTGCTCCCGCCGGCATGACTCGAGACCCGGCAAGCGACTCCGACTCCCCGCACGGCTGTGTCAAAGTGTTCTGTCACGTAAACGAAGCAATCTGTGGCCTGACTCGAGGATGGGGTGGGGGCGGCGCGTAGCCTCTTCGGCGGGTCGCTCAGACGCTGCCGCATGCCGAGTCGGCGTGTGAGTGTGGCTTTCAGTGGCAACGGAACTTGACCACTCTGCAAAGTCATCATATGACTTTTGATCACAATGAATCGGACGGCCCTTTCCGGTCGCCGTTGCACACCGTCGGAGCGTTTGGCTCGTCGGCGGAGAGGAGGGGAGCGGTCTTGGCGGCTCCGCCGCATGGGATCGGTGACCTGAAGGCGCGTTCGCATGGCTGCGGCGCGTGCAACGACTGCGAACTGCAATTCAGGGAGAGAGAGATGTACGGAAGATTTCTGACACTGCTGGCCGTGGGGACCATCGGTGCGCTCATGTCCTCGGCGGCACTGGCCGACTATCCGGAGAAAGACATCCGCGTGATCGTGCCGTGGGGCGCGGGCGGTGGCACGGACGGTATCGTGCGCAAGCTCACCTCGATCGCCGAGAAGAACCTCGGCACTTCCATGTATGTGGAGAACATCGAAGGCGGCATCAGTGCCACCGGCGTCTCCCAGGTCATGAATGCGCGCCCGGACGGCTACACGATCGGTGCGCTCACCTACGACAGCGTGGTGACCGTGCCCTGGCAGGGGTTGTTGCCGAGCTATGATCTGGACAAGCTCAAGCTGATCGCCCGCGTCACCAGCGAGCCGGATGCCATCATCGTCGGTTCCGATACGCCGTATGAAACCTTCGACGACCTCGTCGCCGCAGCGAAGGAAAACCCGGGCTCCGTGAAGGTCGGCATCCAGAACATCGGTTCGCGCTTGCACCTGGCGGTCCTGCAGCTTCAGGACGAGACCGACACCGAGTTCAAGATCATCGCCTATCCGGGCGGAGCGGCACCCCAGAAGGAAGCCGTCCTCAATGACGAGGTCGATGTGGTCGCGACCAGCCTCGGCGATTTCGCACCGCTTCTGGAAAGCGGCGACGTGCGCGGTATCCTGGAGTTTTCCGAAACCACCAATCCGACCTTCAACACCGTGCCCACGGCCAAGGAAGCGGGTCTCGATCTGCGCATCGGCAGCTTCATCGTGTTTGCAGCACCCGCCGGCACGCCCGATGAGGCCGTCGAGGCCATCGAACAAGCCTACAAGGAGGCACTGGAGAGCGACGAGTTTCAGAATTGGGTCGCCAGCGTCGGCGTCACCCCCGACTGGCTCGGCACCGATGAGGTCACGCGGTGGGCTGACGAGACGAGTGAGACCCTGTTCGACCAGATGGACATGCTGGTCGAACAGGGTGTCATCAAGAAGTAGACCCGCTTGCGGCCGCCGGCGGATGGCCTGCCGGCGGTCGTGCCTCGGCGCATCGCCCGGACCGGATCAACCGGACCCGGCCTTCAGTGGGCGGGATGCGCCGATCCGATAGTCCGCAGCATGTCCGGAGGGCACCCATGGCGATGCGAGAAATGCGCTGGCGGAATCGGCTTTTCGTGCCTGTGTTCCTGCTCGTTCTGACGACGATCTATGTGGCGGCCGCGTTCCGCATCTCGCCGCAATTCAGCGAGGGGCTTGTCGGGCCGCGCTTCCTGCCGCTGGTTTCCGCCCTGCTCATGTATGGCGCGCTTCTTCACATCATCCGCAACGAACTTGTTTCCGGCGAGGAAAGCGAAAAGGGTGGTTTCTGGCGGCCGGCGGCGATCGTCGTTGCGACGGCTGCCTATATCGCTCTCTTCAAGCCGCTCGGCTACAGCGTTTCGACCCTCGCTTATGTCTGTGTCCTGTTTCACATCTTCCGCTATCACGAAGGTCGGCCGCTGCGCCGTCTCATTTACGCGATCGCCGTGACGGCCGTCTTCTACGGACTGTTCGCGCTTGTCTTCGGTGTCCGGCTGCCAACGCTTCTGGATCTCATCTGATGGATTTTTTTCTCGAGCTTTTCCAGGGCTTTGCCGTTCTCGCCCGCCCGGATGTCCTGGCATACATGGTGCTCGGCTTTTTGATCGGCACATTCTTCGGCGCCGTTCCCGGCCTGACCTCCGTCCTGGCGATCGCCCTGCTTCTACCGATCACCTATTCCATGGACGTGGTGCCCGCGCTGGTGATGTGTGCGGCCATCTTCATGTCGGGCATGTATGCCGGCAGCATCACCGCGACGACGATCAACATTCCCGGCGCGCCGTCCTCCATGATGACGGCCATCGAGGGGCACGCGCTGATGAAGAGGGGGGAGGGCGCCAATGCGCTCGGCCATGCCGCCGTTGGCTCGATGGTCGGCGGCAGTCTCGGCGCACTCCTTCTCATGGCCCTGATGCCGCTTGCCGCCAAGGCATCACTGCTGATCCAGACGCCGGGAAAATTCTCGCTGGTCCTGTTCGCCCTGGTGGTGATCGTCATTGTCCAGCGCGACGCTCTCGCGAAGGGGCTGGTCGCAACCATGCTCGGCGTCATGATCGGCACGGTAGGCATCGATGTGATGCAGCCTATTCCGCGTTTCAATTTCGGCACCGAGATGCTGGTCGAGGGCATCGACATGATGCCCATAATCATCGGCACCTTCGCCATCAGCGAGGTGCTCTACCAGGCACACCGGAATCACGGCGATATCCGGTTTTCGTCTTCTGCCTCCACCGCTATTCGCCGGCGCGATTTCCTGCCATCCTTTGCGCAAATCCGTCAGATCGGCCTCTTCACCTATCTGAAGAGCGCGCTGCTGGGATACGGCATCGGCATTCTGCCGGGTGTGGGAGGGTCGATGGCGGCGTTTGTCGCCTATGCCGACGCCAAGCGCCGCTCCCGCGCACCCGAGGAATACGGAAACGGCAGCCGCGAGGGCATCGCCGCGGCGGAAGCGGCCAACAATTCCATGTGCGGCGGCGCCTTCGTGCCCATGCTCATGTTCGGCATCCCGGGCGACCCGACCACGGCTATCGTTCTGGGGGTGTTGGTCATCAACGGACTGCAGCCCGGACCGCGCCTCCTGGAGAACCAGACGGAGCTGATCGCCCCCATGTTCGCTTCGCTCTTCATCAGCGCGCTCGTCCTTGTCCCGCTGACTCTCTTTCTGCTGGGGCCGTGGTTCGTGCGCATCGTGTCCATTCCCAAGGGGTTGCTCTACGCCTGCATCGCGGTCGTCGCCCTGGTCGGCAGCTATGTGGCCACCTTCTCGGTCTTCCAGATGGCGCTGGCATTGCTGTTCGGCATCCTGGCTTTCTTCCTGCGCCGGCAGAACTACCCGACCGTGGCTCTCCTTCTGGGATTCATCCTCGGCCCCGACCTCGAACAGTATCTGCGCCGCTCGCTCTCGCTCAGCGACGGAAATCCGACGGTCTTCCTGACAAGCCTCGACAGCCTGTTCTTCCTCATCCTGGCGGCCGTCTTCATCTACTTCATGGCCATCAGGAAATCGAAGAAAGCCGGGATCGAAAGGAAAGCGGCAGTCGAACGCGAGCCCTAGCGAGCGGGCCTTGGCCTGCAGCGCAGCGCATGATCCCGGGCATTCCCGCTCTCGGGCTTTTGGGACCGAGCCTGGCAATCGGGCCATTGCAGCGCCGATCCCTCCAGCACGCGGTCTGAATGGCGAAGTCGACGCATGAAAACGAGGTCGACGGTCTCCAAAACATTGTCAGATTCCAAGAAGCGGTGCTAGCGTTGAAACAAAGAACAACCGGGGCTGAACCCGGTCCCTGATTTGGGGCGGACGGCAGTTGGACCGACGCAGATCTGAAGGGAGGAGCAATCATGACTGGGAAACTTGGCATGAACCGTCGGGGCGCCACCGCACCTGCGGTGACCCGGCGCACGATGATCGCCGCCCTGGGCGGCATGTCGCTGGCAGCCTGCGCGTTGACAGGGCTGGCGCCGGCCGCCAAGGCGCAGAACGCCGAGCCGGTAAAGGTGGGTGTAATGGGCCCCTTCACTGGCCCGGCAAGCCGCACCGGCGAGGGCATTCAAAAGGGCGCCAGGATGGCGCTGGAAGACGCGCGCGCGGACGGCATGCTGCCCGTCACCATTGACGGCGAGGAGCGCGACATTGAGTTCGTCTGGGTCGACAGCCAGTCGAGCCCCGAAAAGGCGGTGAAGGCCGTCAGTGACGCGGTGAGCCGCCAGGGCGTGCAGATCATGGTGTCGGGCTGGCATTCCTCGGTGGCCATGGCCGTTTCCGAAGCAGAGATCGGAATGGACATCGTCCATATCGGCCACGGAGGAGAATCGCAGTTCATCTGCGAAAAGATCAATCAGGATCCGGAGAACTACAGACACTGGTTCAAGGGCTGGTCCTCGCCGCCCATTTTTGCGGGGCTCTACGGCGAGCCGCTCCAGCATTTCATGGACGAAGGGCTTTGGCAGCCTGAAAACATGAAAGCTGCCGTTGTCGTCGAAGATACCGACTATGGCCGCGGCTGGGGCGAGGCGCTGGCGAATTCGCTGGAAAAGGTCGGTTTTGATGTCCTGCCCTATGACGTCATTCCGCTGGACGAAACGGAATTCACGCCTCTTCTGGCCAAGTACCGGGCGCAGAACGTCTCGGTAGTGGGAATGACGGTCACCGGTAATGTCAGTGCGTCAAACTTCGTCAAGCAGTTCCATCAGCAGCAACTGCCCGCACTGCTCATCGGTCATGGCCTGACCTGGTTCAGCGAATGGCACGAGTTGACGGGCGAGGCCTCCAACTACGTCATCACCATGGATTCACCGCGCGTGATTGCGCCCTATCAGCAGGAATGGGTCGAGCGCTATCGCGAGAAGTACGACGAGGACCCGTCTTTCGCGCCGGCCGGCCAGCAAGGCTACGATTACATGATGACGGCGATCAAAGTGCTCCAAAATGCCGGCACACTCGACTTCGAGACACTGGTCGAGGAAGCGCGCGCCATCGACCATCAAGGCGTGTGGCAGCGCATAAACTTTGCCGAGGAGGCGGGCGAAAGCGCCTTGTGCCCCGGAGAAGTGCAGGTGGGCGGCTTCGAGGAAGGCTTCTTCTTCCCGCTGGTGCAGCTCATAGACGGCGAGGCGAAGATACTCTGGCCGTTGGAACATGCCCAGGCCGAATTCCAGGCGCCGCCCTGGCTGCAGTAGCGCACTGTCGGCGAGCGCGGGGGGCGAATTGCACATCGGATTCGCCCTCCCGCCATCTCTGTCCAGCGGCTCGGCAAAGGGGACGGTGGCAATGGGGTTGCTCGAGATTCGCGGGCTGAAAAAGCAATTCGACGGCCTCGTCGTGCTCGATGGGATCGACATCGTCGTTGAGGACGGCGAGATACAGGGCGTGATCGGGCCGAACGGCGCGGGAAAGTCGACGCTCTTCAACATCGTCAGTGGAATATACAGGGCCGATTCGGGCAGCATCCGGTTCCGCGACCGCGAGATCGTCAACCGTCCCGTTTACCGGGTGGCGCGCATGGGCGTGGGCCGGACCTTTCAGGTCGCGCGCGCCTTCGACGAAATGACGGTCCTTGAAAACATGCTGGTGCCCAGCGTGGTCATGCACATATCCCGTGCCGAGGCCGTACGGCGCGCCGATGAACTGCTTGAACTGGCGACGCTCGACAGGGTGAGGGAGAACCCGGCGATCGAGATATCGGGCGGCCAACGAAAGCTTCTCGAGTTTGTGCGCATGATGATGACGGATCCCGATCTCATCCTCCTGGACGAGCCTTTCAACGGCATTAACCCGGCACTCATCGAAGTCCTCATGCGGCTTGTGCGCCGGCTCAACGAGCGCGGCAAGACGTTCCTGCTCATCAGCCATGAAATCCCGCATGTAAGTGAACTTTGCAATACGGTGACCGTGCTGGCTGCCGGCACCAATATCGCGCGTGGTACACCGGCCGAGATTCGTGAAAACCCGGCTGTCCTTGACGCCTATCTGGGACACTGAGCATGGCGCTGGAGATCAGGGACATCGTGGCCGGTTACACCCGCGAGGTGCCGATACTCGATGGCGTGAACCTGAAGGCCGAGGATGGACGCGTAACGGTCATTCTGGGGCCGAACGGCGCCGGCAAATCGACATTGCTCAAGGCGATCTACGGGTATTTGACGCCGCAACGTGGTGAGGTGCTGCACGACGGCAGGTCTATCGTAGGGCTGAAGCCGAACGACATGCTGCGCCAGGGCATCGCCTATCTGATACAAGGCCACAGCGTTTTTCCGCGCATGACGGTGGAGGAGAATCTCGAGCTCGGCGGCTGGATCATGCGCGGCGACCACCAGCGCATGCACACGGCACTGGATTCGGTCTACGCCCGGTTTCCACGGCTGAAGGAAAAGCGGCGCCTGCTGGCAGGTATTCTCTCGGGCGGAGAGCAGCGCATGCTGGAGGTCGCGCGGCTGACCATGACGGGTCCGCGGACCATCCTGCTTGACGAACCTTCCGTCGGTCTCATGCCACGCCTGGTCGACGAGGTATATCGGGAGATTATCAAGCTCAAGCAGGAGCGATATACCATCTTGATCGTCGATCAAAACGTCAAGAAGTCGATCTCGATCGCCGATTACGTATACGCGCTGGCACTCGGCCGAAACCGATACGAGGGGCCGAAAGAGGATTTCGAGAAACGCCTCGACGACATCGTGAGGGAGTGGATTTGATGGATTTCAGTCTCCTCTTGGAGCCGGCGATCCTGACCGAAGTGCTCGTGCAAGGGTTGGTTCGCGGCGCCATGTACGCCCTTATGGCTTCCGGGCTGTCGCTCATTTTCGGCATCATGGGCGTGAAGAACTTCTCGCACGGCGAACTGTTCATGCTCGGCACCTATGCCATGTTCTTCGTCACCGTGGTGCTTGGCTGGCCGTGGCCGCTGGGCATCGCCTTCGCGGCGCTGGCGCTGTTCGTGTTCGGCATGCTCTTGGAACGCACGTTGATCGAGACATTGCGCCGGCGCGCCGGGCGCGACTGGCTGCTCGACGCCTTCATTCTCACCATCGGAATGCTGGTGGTGATGCAGAACCTGGCGCTCATCATCTTCGGCACCGAGCGACGCGGCGTGACGAGCCTTGTTGACGGTGTCCTTGTCTGGGGTCCCGTGATCGTCAGCTACGAGCGGCTGATGGTGCTGGCGGTGGCAAGCGGCGTCGGGCTCGCGCTGTGGGCTTTCATCCGCTTTTCCAGCCTCGGCAAGGCCATCCGTGCCGCTGCCCAGGACCCGGATGCCGCCCAGACCCTGGGCATCGACATTCGCCTCGTCTACACGATCACCTTTGGTATCGGCGCTGCATTGGCGGGACTTGCCGGCGGGCTTCTCATTTCGATCTACCCCGCCCATCCCACGGTCGGCTTCCAGCCTGTGATCAAGTCGATCGCCTGCGTCATTCTGGGCGGGCTCGGCAACGTGCCCGGCGCCATTATCGCCGCCCTGCTTTTGGGCATCATCGAGGCCTATTCGACCTTCTTCATGTCTGCGGGCTGGCAGAATGTGGTCACGGCCGCGCTGGTGGTGATCATTCTCATCGTCCGCCCGAGCGGTCTTTTCTCCTCGAGCAAGGTAGAACGGGCATGAAGGCGTTGGAAGCGGCCTCGCAGCTCGCCGATGTGTGGCAGAGCAGGCCGGCCCGCATCATCAAAATCGGTCTTCTGATCGTCCTTCTGATTGCCGTCCCGCCTTTCCTGGACAATCCCTATATCACGCGCATTTTCATCTCCGCCGTGATGCTGGGCGTCATGGCCGCCATCTACGATCTCATGATCGGCTATGCCGGCCTCATCAACTTCGGCTATGCGGGGTTCCTTGCGGTCGGCGCCTATACCTCTGCCCTCGGCACTTTCCACTATGGCGTAAGCCCTTGGATCGGGCTGTTCACCGGCGGCGTGGCAACCGCCTTCGTGGGACTGCTGGCCGGCATCATCTCGCTTAGGCTCCGCGGCCTGTACGTGGCGCTTCTGACCTTCTTCGTCGGCGAGGCGATCCGCTTCACGATCTCCAACCTGCCCGATTATACGCGCGGTATGCTCGGCCTGTCCGTGCGTCCTTACCCCGATATTCTGGGCATCGATTTCGGTCGCAGGGATCTCATCGCCTACTATTACCTGCTGCTCGTTCTCGCCTCCGTCATCATGGGACTGATGACATGGCTGGTACGCTCGCGCTACGGCCTTGCCTTCAAGGCCATCCGCGAGGACCAGCTCGCCACCGAGAGCCTGGGGCTCAGCGCAACCAAGTACAAGCTCTACAATTTCACCATCGCCAGTTTCCTGGCCGGTATCATGGGCGCCTTTTATGCGCACTATCTGGGCATCCTCTCGCCCACGCCGGAGGAGTTCGGCGTTTATCGCACGGTGGAAATCCTCACCATCACCTATGTCGGTGGGCGCGGAACGCTCTGGGGGTCCATCTTTGCCGGATTCCTGCTGGTCGGCTTCCAGGAATATTTCCGCGGCATCGGACCGTGGCGACTGGTCATCTACGGCTGCCTTCTGATCTTCGTCATGCTGTTCGCTCGGCGCGGCCTGTCGGGCCTGAAGAAGTATGTGTGGTGATCCATCGCCCCGCTTTCCGGTGTCATTTCGGATCGAGTGCCGACCAGGTTTCGGCAAGCGCCACGGTGGACGCGTTAATGGGGCCACTTGGCAGTATGGGCATGACGGAGGCGTCGACGACGAAGAGGTTTTGCAGCCCCTTCAGTCTCAATTCGGCGTCGACCACCGCATCGTCCTCATTGCCCATGCGGCATGTTCCTGCGGGGTGATGGTGCGTGGAGACCGTTTGCGCGATGAACGCATCGAGGTCGACGTCCGAGAATTTCTGCGGGCCCGGAAGCACCTCGGCATCGCGCCATTCACTAAGCGCGGGATGCGCACCGACCGTGCGGGCGGTGCGCAGCGCGGCGCGGAGCGTCGCGCGGTCCTGTTCCGACGACAGATATTCGGGGTCTATGATGGGTGGGTCACTAAGGCGCGGTCCCGAGGGAAGGATACGGCCGCGGCTGGTGGGGTGCGTTATGCCGCACAGAATGGTGAAGGCCTGGCCGTACTCCGGGATATGAAATCCCTCCGCCGCCGATGGTGCCACGACACAGGCAAGCACGATGTCGGGACGCCCGCTGGTGGCGGTCAGGTCGGTGCTGTCGAGGTACATCAGGGATTCGGAGTGCTGAAGCCTGGACGGTGGTATCTTCCTTGCTGAGCGATAGACGTTACCCATCACCAGCAGATGGTCTTGGAGATTTGCGCCGACGCCGTTTCTCTCCACTGTGACATCGATCCCGACATCGGAAAGGACATCTTTGTTGCCGATCCCCGATCGCATGAGCAGAAGCGGGCTCTCGATGGCTCCTGCACATAGTACGACACGGTCGGCGTGGAACTGCTGCCGTCTGTCACCCGCGATCACCTCCAACGCCCGCGCCCGCGATCCATCCACCACGATACGCTCGACCAAATGGTCGGTCAGCAGCGTGAGGTTGGGGCGCTGAAGGACTTCATCCGGCAGATAGGCGTCGGCGAGGGAGAGCCTGCGGCCCTTGCGGATGTTGAGTGCATTGGCGCAGGTGCCGATCAGTTCCGGTCCGTTGTGGCTTTCGATCCGGGGCACCCCGAGCGCATTACCGGCGGCCATATAGGCGCGCACCACCGGATTGACCTGCTCCGTCGGCAGATAGACGTCCAGCGGTCCGTCGCCTTCGCGTGAACCGGTCGCGGCGTCGATCACCGCCTCGCTGCGGCGGAAGCCTGCCAGAAGCCCCTCGTAGGACCAGCGATCTCCCCCGGCCGCCCGCCACGGCTCGAAGTCTGAGGGATGCCCGCGCACATAGGCCATGGCGTGGAGGCAACTCGACCCGCCCACCAGCCGCCCGCGTGGCCAATCGTGGACGCGGTTTGCGGTGAAGGGCTGCGGGACGGTGCGATAGGCCCAGTCGAAGGCGCGGCCGGGCAGGGCGGTCCACTTGGCGGGATCGGCGATATCGGGATCCTCGGGCATGCCGCCCGCCTCGATCAGGCCAACCGAACAGGCCGCATCCTCGCTCAACCGGCTGGCAACCACGCAGCCGGCCGAGCCTGCGCCCACGACGAGGACATCGAAGCGCTCCCGCACCCGCTCTGCTCGGCCTCAGGCCGCGAAGGAGGCGGCGGTCGACCGCTCGTTGATCTGTGCCTGCACGGCCAGAAGATGTGCATGCATGGCCGCCTGCGCCGCCTCCGGATCGCGCTGCGAAATAGCCTCGGCGATGCGTCTGTGCTCGGCATCGCGCTGGGCGATCCGCTTCGGGCAGGTGGGCGAGGATGTGCCGGCGATCTTCATGCGCGCATCGACACCGACCTGCCGCAGCATCTTATAGAACTCGACGGCCAGGTGGTTGCGCGAGGCCTGGGCGATGGCGAGATGAAACGACAGGTCGACCTCGCCCGGCCGGGCGTTCGGTGGTGTCGTTGCAGCATCCATGATGCGTGCGATCTCGAAGGCGGAAGCGCGCAGCGAGGCCAATCGCGCCAGCCCCGGTTCGATGATCAGCCGCATCTCCAACACCTCAATGGGATTGCTGACGCGTACCAGTTCCTCGCCATAGCGGGGCAGGGCCTTCTTGGTGGACCTGCGAAGCCGCGGCGGTTGCAGGTCGCCCGCCTCGCGCATGGCCAGAAGCGCCTTGCGCAACTGATGACGCTTGATCTTCAACATGTCGGCCAGATCGCGCTCGGAAGGCAGCTTTCCGCGCTCGCGCTGGAGCCGGCGCACTTCCTCGATAATATCCTCGACGGTGAGGGTATCGGCGTCTGTTGCATCAGCTTTCAAACCAGGTCTCCCTGCAGGCTTTGCTCCAATCGGTCAGCGGGGGCTTGCCCGTCGATGCTTCAGCGCCGGCAAAGCCCGCCATCCGTATAGTCGGTATGGTCGAGCATGCAAGTCCCCAACCGGAGCTCAACCAGCTTATCCAAATATGTCGTGGTTGACAACCATTGGCACAGAGTGGTTGACTGGTCGCAACCAAGAGCGGTCTGCGTGCTTGCACGGTTGGCCGCATAAGAGGGGATTCTGATGCCCGACATCGGGAGCTACGACTACGTGATCGTTGGAGCTGGCTCGGCTGGATGCGTCCTGGCCAATCGGTTGAGCGAGGATCTCACTGTCACCGTGTTGCTCGTGGAGGCGGGCGACTGGGACCGCGACCCCATGATCCACGTTCCGCTTGGCTGGGGCAAGATCCTCACCGAACGGCGTCACGACTGGATGTATTTCTGCGAGCCGGAGGCCAATGTCGGCGGACGAAGGGTCGAATGCGCACGGGGTAAGGTCATCGGCGGCTCGTCCTCGACCAATGCCATGGCGTATGTGCGCGGCAACCGCGGCGACTACGACCGCTGGGCGGCACGGGGACTTTCCGATTGGTCTTACGAGAAGGTGCTTCCCTACTTCAAGCGCCAGGAAAGCTGGGAAGGTGGCGAGGACCCCTATCGCGGAGGCTCGGGCCCTCTCAATACCCAGTTCTGCCGCTACAAGGACGATCTGGTCGAGGCTTTCGCGCTCGCCAGCCGGCAGGCCGGCTATCCGCAAACCGACGATTACAACGGAGCGCAGCAGGAAGGTTTCGGCCGCCTGCAGATGACCATCAGGAACGGGCGCAGGAGCTCAGCGGCTTCCGCCTATCTGCGGCCCGCCCTCCGGCGCCGCAACCTGACGGTGCTGACCCGCGCCCTGGTCACCGGCGTCACGCTCGAGGACGGGCGGGCGACCGGCATCACCTACCGCCGCGGCGGGCAGGAGCACGGCGTCGTGGCGCGGCGCGAGGTGCTGCTGGCGGGGGGCGTCATCAACTCGCCGCAACTCCTGATGCTTTCTGGCATCGGTGCCCAGGCCGAGCTTTCCGCGCACGGCATTCGCACCCTGGTCGACCTTCCCGCAGTCGGAAAGAACCTGCAGGACCACGTGTCGGTCATCCTGATGTACAGGCGCAAACGGCCCGGCCCCTTCTTCGAGATGATGCGCGCCGACCGGATCGGCCTCGACTTTACCCGGACCTATCTGACAGGGCAGGGATTTTCAGGCGATGTGCCCGGCGGGGTGGTGGCATTCCTGCGAAGTGATGAGAACCGTCCCTTGCCGGACGTGCAGATCCTGTTCACCGCAGCGCCGCTTGCCTCCTGGCCCTATCTGCCGCCCTTCCGGGCTCCCTTCACCGATGGTTTCGCCACCCGCATCGTGGCTGTCCAGCCCAAAAGCCGCGGTAGCGTGAAGCTCGCAACCGCGGATCCCGCCGTGCCTCCGTTGATCCACCAGAACTTCCTTTCTTCGCCGCGCGATTGGGAGTCATTGCGTGCGGGCGTGCGCGTTGCGCGTGATCTGGCCGGTCAAGAGGCGATGCGGCCTTTTGTGGAGAGCGAAACCCTGCCTGGCGTTTCATGCCGCAGCGATGCTGCGATCGACGAGCACATCCGTAACACGTCCATCACGGTCCACCATCCGGCCGGCACGTGCCGCATGGGGGCCGATGAGGAGTCCGTCGTCGACCCGGAACTCCGGGTGCGCGGCGTCGAGGGGCTGCGCGTGGTCGATGCGTCGGTTATGCCGGACCTTGTCTGCGGAAATATCAACGCCGCCGTTATCATGATCGCCGAGAAGGCCGCTGATCTCATCCGAGGTCGTGTGGAGCAAGCCCAGGCGGCATAACAGACGCGGTCAACCGATATTTTGGTTGGCAGCGCACCCGCCATGTTGGTTGGAGCTCGATTCGGAGCGGTCGGGCGAACGGTGGCCGTGCGGAAATTTTCACGATGTTCTCATAACGCTTTGCGTTTTCTCCATTTCATCAAGGAACAACCGACCTTTCGTGGTGCAGCCAGGAACCAACTATCTGCGCAACCAAAAACTGCCAAAATGCAAATTTTCTCTATTGTGGTCGATAACCATTGGTCATATGGTTGCGGTGGTTGAAGAGATTTATCGAGGTGTTCGACATGTCCGTTTCCGTGGCGCAACCAGAGAACAAACCCAGCAACAAGAAGGCGGCCCTGCAGGATCTTTACGATCGGCTCTATGCCAAGAACATGTTTCCCTTCTGGGCGGCGTCCGAAGGCGTGGACCATGACGAGATCAAGCAGCTCATGGCGACGTCGAAGGCAGTGCCCTTCGTCTGGTCCTACAGCGATATCGAGCCGCTTCTGCAGAGTGCGGCGCAGCTGGTGACCATGGACGACAGCGAGCGGCGGTCGCTGATCCTGGTCAATCCCGGCCTGGCGCCCAAGCGCGCGTCCGTCAGCACCATGTACACCGCCTATCGGCTCAACGATCCCGACGAGATCATGCCGCCGCACAAGCACTCGCCGAGCGCCATCCGCTTCGGCCTGACCGGTGAAGGCAACTTCACCGGCGTCGAGGGCGAGGACGTCACGTTCGGTCCCGGAGACATGGTCCTCACGCCCAATGATGCCTGGCATAACCACGGCACCGTCGGCGGCGAGCAGGCGGTCAATCTGTCCGTGCTCGACCTGCCGCTGGTCGAAACGCTGCACGCCGTCCATTTCGACCATCGCTATACGGAGATGGAAAACGGCAAGGAGGTGGAGAAAAAGGTCCAGACGGCCCGCTACCCGAGCGACTATTCGCAGCGCATCTATGGTGAAGGCGGAATGATCCCGCGCTTCGTCGACCACAAGCGGGGCGGTGGACTGTCCTCGCCGATGTATGTCTACCGGTGGGAGAAGATGGAGGCCCTGCTCGAGGCCCACAAGGACTGGGACGGCGATCCGCATGAGGGGATCGTGATCGACTATGCCGACCCGACGACCGGCGGCCCCGTCTTCCAGACGATCAACTTCTACGTCCAGATGCTGCGGCCGGGCGAAAAGACGCTGCCCCAGCGCGAGACCGCGAGCCTGCTGCTGGCGCCGTTCCGCGGCAGCGGCCACTCCATCATCGACGGCGAGCGCTATGACTGGAACCAGTTCGACACGCTGGCCGTGCCGGGCGGTTGCTGGGTCGAGCACGTCAACGGTTCTTCGAGCGAACCGGTGATCTTCTTCGGTGCGACCGATGCGCCGACCCAGAAGAAGCTTCTGCTCTACAAGCGCTGGGGCCGCAACAAGGCGGGCGATCTTCTGCGCCTGGCCTGACCGGCCAGCGTTCACCTCTGCACGCCGCGACCACGCGGCGTGCTTCCCGCTCATTCAAAAAGACTTCGTTCAAGAAGACCAGCGAAAGGCGCAAGCGTTTGGTTTCCGCGTTCAACACGAAACATATTGCCCATATCGATTGCCCCGGAGGCGGCCAGGTCTGGGTCGACGGCAACACCCTCTACATCGGGCACATGCGCCCACCGAGTGGCACGACGATCGTCGATATCTCCGATCCACGTAAACCGCGTCAGATCGCCAGGATCGACGTGCCGCCCGGCTGGCATTCTCACAAGGTGCGCGCCCAGGACGGCATCGCCATCGTCAATCACGAACGCTTCGGCAGCGAGGGGCCGGCCGATTTCGGTGGTGGCCTGGCGGTTTACGACGTCGCCAGACCGGAAGAGCCGAGGCTGATCGGCAAGTGGACGACGGGCGGCAAGGGGGTGCACCGCTACGATTTCGACGGACGCTATGCCTATATCTCGCCGACGGCGGACGGCTATGTCGGCAATTTCGTCATGATCCTTGATCTTGCCGACCCGGCGAACCCGGTCGAGGTCGGTCGCTGGTGGATCCCCGGCCAATGGACCGGTGGCGGGGAGCAGTATCCCTGGGACGATTATGTGCCGCCGCGTTGCCACCACCCGATCCGCATGGGCGATCGGCTCTATGTAAGCTACTGGCACCACGGCCTGTTCATACTCGACATTTCGGATATGAGCCGCCCGCGCGCCATCGCCCATGTCAACTCCAGCCCGGCATTTCCCCATCCGACCCACACCTGCCTGCCAATTCCCCAGCCCCTGAAGGGACGCGACGTGATGGTGGTCGCGGACGAGGACGTGGCCAAGCTGCGGCCTTCGCCGCCGTCCTTTGCCTGGATCTACGACATCACCGACGAGACGAACCCGCTGCCGATCTCGACGTTTCAGGTGCCGGATCTCGATCCCGAGGGGGCGCCGCAGCCACCGATGAGCGGCTGCCATCAACCCTCCGAACGCTTCTCCGGCACGATCATCCCCTTCGCCTGGTTCGCGCAAGGAATGCGCCTGGTCGACATCGCCGACCCTTTCGCGCCGAAGGAGGTGGGCCACTTCCTGCCCGACGCGCCGGAGGGCGCCGACCGCGCATCGTCCAACGACGTTACGATCGATGATCGCGGCTTCGTCTATCTCATCGACCGCGTGCGCGGCGTCGACGTCATTGAAACGAGCGTATTGTAGGAGCCAGCCCGTGAACGACAGCGCCAGGAAGTCCGACACACATTACGCCATCGGCAAGAAGAACCCGAACCTGCCGTTCCACCCGGCCGTGCGTGCGGGAGACTACATCTTCGTTTCCGGACAGGTGCCCAAGGACGAGAACAACGACATGATCTCCGGCACCATCGAAGAGGAGACGCTGGCCACCCTGAAGACCATCGAGCGCGTCATCGCGCATGAGGGGGCGACGCTCGCCGACGTGGTGCGCATCACCACCTATCTGGAGGATGTGCGCGATTTCGGGCGTTACAACAAGGCTTTCCTCCAAGGCATCGGAGACGCCGTCCTGGCGCGCACCACGGTGGAGGCGCGCGCCGTCATAAACACCAAGATCGAAATGGACGCCATCGTCTACAAACCGAGGGACTGAGACGGGCACAGAAGCACCGGGCCTTGAAAAGATCCGTAAGAACAAGGGGAAGGCCCGGATCGCAATGGGAGAATGGACATGATCAAACGCTTTGCCGCAGCCGCGCTTTTCATTGGCGTACTCGGCGTTTTCACCACAGCGTCCGCGCAGACGGTCCGTTTCGGCGCTGGCCAGCAGGGCTCGCAGAACTACGGCGTCAATGCCGCGCTTGCCCAGGCGATCGACGAGCGCACGGAATTGGCCGCGACGCTCCAGGCCTTCGGCGGCCCCACGAGCTACCTTCCCATGCTGGGATCTGGAGAGCTCGACATGGCCGCCGTGGTGACGCCCGATTTCGGCGACGCCGTGCGCGGGACCGGTCCGTTTTCCGACATGCCACAGGAAACGCTGCGCGTCGTCGTGCCCCTGTTCCCCAGCCCGGTCGGCCTCATGGTGCGGGCGGACTCCGAGATCGGGTCGATCGCCGATCTGGAAGGAAAACGCGTCGCCTGGGGCATGCCCGCGCAGGCAAGCCTGCAACCCTACCTCGAGGGTGCGCTCGCCAATGGCGGCCTGACGGGCGACGACGTGCGCCCGGTGCCGGTGGCGAGCGTGGCAAACGGGGTCGCCGCACTCGTCAGCGGCAATGTCGACGCGACGCTGTTCGCCTTGCGCGGCGGCGCGGTGGTCGAGGCCGACGCGGCACTGGGAGGGATACGCTGGCTGCCCTTCGATAATTCGCCGGAAGCGGTCGAGCGGATGCAGGCCGTGGCGCCGGAAGCCTACCTGGTCACCGTGGAAGGCGATGCGGGGGTGACGGGCATCCCCGAAACCATGGACACCATGGCCTATGACTACGTGCTGGTGGCGCGCGGCGATCTCGCGGACGAGACGGTCGCCGCCGTGACCAAGCTTCTTGTCGATGAGGGTGTGGCGATTGCCGCAAAGAACAATGTGCTTGGCGCCATGGACCGCGAGACGATCCAGCGCCCCTATCCGGACCTGACCTTTCACCCCGCCGCTGAAGCGGTCCTGCGGGGCGAATAGGCGGCGCGTACGCGGAGAGCCGTCATGACAAGGGGGCACGAGAAAGCCAGCCAACCCGGCACGGAGCGCGCCTCGCCGGTGTTGGACAAGCTCGCCTCCGGGCTCGGATTCGCGCTCGTTCTCGTCTCGCTCGCCTGGATCCTCGATGCGGCGCGGCTTTTCGGAACGGCGCTTTTCGACGAACAGCCGATCGCGCTTGCGCTCGGCCTGTCGCTGGCGGTGGTCGCCTTCGGTCTGGGTCCCGCGCGCGGCGGCCTGGTGCGGGGAGGGGGTGTAATTCTCGGCCTGGCGCTTTTCGGCATCATGGCGACCCTGGCGCTGCGCTACCCCGAACTTGTTGTCAGTGCGATGATGCGCCCCGCGTGGCTGGTGGCCGTCAGCCTGGCACTGATCGCCGGCCTGCTCTTCCTGGTCTGGCGCACCATCGGCCTGCCAATCGTCCTGATCGTCCTTGTCCTGTCCGGCTGCGCCATTTTCGGGACGGCGCTCGGCATTCCGACGACGGCTGTCGATCGCTGGGCGATCTATCTCGTCATCGACCCGAACGGCCTCCTCGGCCTTCCACTGCGGGTCGCCGTGCAGATCGTCATTCCCTTCGTCTTCTTCGGCGAGCTTTTGCGCCATTCGGGCGGCAGCGCCTATCTCACCCAGCTCTGCCTGGGCGCCTTCGGCGGCTATCGCGGCGGCAGCGCAAAAGCCGCGGTCGGAGCCTCGGCCTTTTTCGGCACCATTTCGGGCAACGCCGTTTCCAACGTAGCCGGTACCGGCATCGTCACCATCCCGCTCATGAAACGCACGGGTCTGAGGTCGGAAACCGCCGCGGCCGTGGAAGCGGCCGCCTCCACCGGTGGTCAGCTTCTGCCGCCGGTCATGGGGGCGGCGGCCTTCGTCATGGCCGACATGCTGCAGGTTCCCTACCTGCACGTCGTAACGGCGGCTCTCCTGCCGGCGCTGCTCTACTATGCGGCGATCATCGTCCAGATCGACCGTATCTCGGTGCGAAACGGGATCAGCGGCGTGGACGCGTCAGAACGTCCAGATCTAACGGGACTGCTGCGCCGCGGCTGGCACTTCTTCATTCCCTTCGCCGCACTTTTTGCGCTCCTCTTCGTCAACCAGACCCGGCCGGAGATGGCTGCGGTGGGTGCCATTGTGGCCCTCGCAGTGGTCTCGGCCTTGCGCGGCTATGAGGGCAAGCGGCTCAGGCCGGGGGACGTCATGCGCGCGGTGATCGACACCGGTCACGCCGTTGCGCCGCTGCTGGTGATCACGGCGGCGGCCGGTCTCGTCATCGGACTGGTCAGCCTTACCGGGCTTGGCTTCTCGATCGCCGGCCAGGCGGTCGCGGCCAGCGGCGGCAACACGATCGCGCTTCTGGTTCTGGTCGCCCTCATCGCCATCGTCTTCGGCATGGGCATGCCGACGGTGGCCGTTTATGTGGTGCTGGCCACTGTGCTGGCGCCGGCGCTAGTCGAGACCGGACTGGCCCCCATGCAGGCGCATCTCTTCATCCTCTATTTCGGGCTGATGTCGATGCTGACCCCGCCGGTGGCACTGGCCTCCATCACCGGGGCCAGGATCGCCGGCGCCGACATGTGGCGAACCTTCTTCGTCGCCATGCGGCTGGCCTGGGTTGCCTATATCATCCCGTTCCTGTTCGCCTTCTCGCCCGAACTCCTGCTCGGCGGAACACCGGCAGGTGCAGCCGTTGCGGCGGTGACGGCGTTCCTGGGCACTTCGGCAATATCGGTGGCCGCCGTCGGCTACGCACGCGCGCCGATCTCCGGCCCGATGCGGCTCGTCTATGTCGCGCTCGGAGCGACGCTCCTGGTGCCGCCCGCCTGGGGCATGATGTTCGCTGTCGCCAACGTTCTCGGCGGCATCGCATTCATCGCCCTTTTCCTGGCATCAGCGCCCGCGCCGGTGGACGCGCGCAAACGCGGCGGAAAGCCCCGCATCCGCGAAGACAAACACCTACCGGCAATCAAGTCATGACGCCCGACAAACGAGGAGACGCAACATGTACAAACTTCTAGGCCGGCAGACCTCCGGCAATGTTCAAAAGGTGCTCTTCATGCTCGAGGAGATGGGAGCGCCGTACGAGCGGGAGGACTATGGCCGCCAGTTCGAGAACACCCAGACGGCGGAATACAAGGCGCTGAACCCGACAGCGAAAGTGCCGACCCTGATCGACGGCGAGACGGTCGTGTGGGAATCGAACACGATCCTGCGCTACATCGCCGCCAGCCCCGAGGGACAGCCGCTGCACGGGGCGAGCCCGGCGGAAAAGACGGAAGTCGAACGCTGGATGGACTTCCTTCTGTCCGCCGTCAATCCGGGCTATCTCGCCGCCTTCAAGGGCACCAAGCTGCCCCGGGAGGAGAGGGGTGCGGCCTTCGACGCCCAGGTCAAGGACCTGGTGGCGCAGCTCAAGATCATGGACGGCCATCTCGCGGGCCGGGACTTCTTCGCCCTCGGCCGCCTGTCCATCGCCGACATTGCCTGCGCACCCATCGTCAAGCGCTGCCTCGATTTCGATATCGACAGGCCGGCCCTGCCGGAGCTCGAGCGGTGGATCGCGTCGGTCGCCGTGCGTCCGGCTTTCAAGGCAGCGACCGGTGCGGCGGCCGCCGCCACGAAGGTCGCCTGATGATCGGGCGTGTCGCCCTTGTCGGTCTGGGGACGATGGGCCCCGGCATCGCCGCGCGTCTGGCGCGCGGCGGCATCGAGGTCGCCGCCTACGACATCGCGCCGGCCGCGGTGGAGCGCGCCCGCAACATGCTCGATACTGCCATGGCCGTGCTGGATCAGCTCGGCATCGCTCCTCCCGAAAGCGGAGCCGGGGCGGTCCGTTTCACCGGCAGTCTCGCCGAGGCGGTCGCCGATGCCGATCTCGTGATCGAGAACGTGCCGGAGAAGGAGGAAGTCAAGGCAGAGATCTACCGCGCGATCGACCCGTTGATCGGACCCGAGGTCATCGTCGCCTCCGATACCTCCGGCATTCCGATAACGAAGCTGCAGGCCCACATCTCCGCTCCCGAGCGCATGGTCGGTATGCACTGGTCGAACCCGCCGCACATCGTCCCCATGATCGAGGTCATCGGCGGCGAGAAGACCGCCCCCGATACGGTGGCCGCCATCCGCGAACTGATCCGCTCGATCGGGCTGTTGCCGGTGGTGGTGAAGAAGGATGTGCCTGGCTTCGTGGAAAACCGGGTGCTCTACGCCCTCCTGCGCGAGGCCGTCGATCTCGTCGAGCGCGGCGTCATAGAGCCCGAGGACCTCGACACCTGCGTATCCTGGGGCATCGGCTACAAAATCGCGGTCATCGGCCCTATGCAGCTTCTCGATATGGCCGGGCTCGACATCTACCGCTCGGTTTCCTCCTTCCTGAACGCCGACCTTTGCAATCGTGACGATGTCGCGCCGATGATCACGGAAAGGACGGAGTCCTCCAGGTTCGGCATCAAGTCGGGGGAGGGGGTGTTCCCCTACACGCCCGAGCGCATCGGCGCGCTCCAGGCCGAAAGGGCGCGCAAGCTGATCGCCGTGCGCCGCATCCTGGAAGGCGGGGAGTAGCGCGATGGAGGCGGCGGTGGACACGGGACGGAGCGGCACGCGCGGGGGCGGGGGCGGGGCGAGCGTCACCTTTGCCGTGCGGGCAAAGGAGGCGGCGCACCGCGTTCTGGGCGTGGCGCTCATCCTCGTGGTGGGGGCGAATGTCTTCAACGCCACCGGCCGCTACGTGCTCGGCTATTCGTTCACCGGCACGGACGAGTTCATGGTCTATACGATGATCTGGGTCGTCATGGCGGGCGCGGTCATGTCGCTGGCGAGCCGCGAGCATATCGGAATCAATCTGCTGCCCTTCTATGCGCGGGGGCGCTTGCGCCATCTTCTTCATTGCATTCACGACCTGACGGCGCTGCTGGCGTGCGGCTATGCGACCTATGCCTCCGTCGGCTTCGTCACGCGCATTGCGCGATTGGGCACCAAGAGCATGGGGCTCGGCCTACCCATGACAATGCCGCATGCGGCGCTTCTGGCCGGCTTCGCCGCGCTGACGCTGGTGGCGGGTCTTCTCCTGATGCGCAGCATCCTTGCGTTGATGCGCGGGGAACCGCACACGGAGGAGCGCTCGTGACCGCCGTGCTCGCCATAGTCCCGCTGGCGCTCCTGGCGCTGGGCACACCCGTGTTCCTGGTCTTCCTGGCGGCGGTCACGCTCACGCTCGTTTTCGTGCTGCCGATACCGCCGCTCGCCCTGCACCAGGTGATGTTCGGCGGCCTGGACCACTATGCGCTCCTGGCCATTCCTTTCTTCGTCTTCGCCGGCGAACTCATGGGCGCCAGCGGCATCGCTTCGCGGCTGATCGCCTGGGTGCTTGCGCTCGTGGGCCGGATGCCGGGCAGTCTCGGCGTTGCCACCGTCGGCGCTTCTACGGCCATGGGCGCCATTTCGGGCTCCAGCGTGGCGGCGGTCGGCGCATTGGGCAAGACGCTCTATCCAAGGCTCGTCGAGGGAGGCTACGGCCGCGAGCGCGCCGCCGGCCTCATCGCCTCGAGCGGCGCCGTCGATATCGTCATCCCGCCCAGCATCGCCATGATCCTTTACGGCCTCGCCGCCGAACAGTCGATCCCGCGTCTGTTCATGGCCGGTATCCTTCCGGGCCTGCTGATCGCTTCGATGATCTCGGTCTTCATCGTCCTCATGGCGACGGTGAAGGGCATCCCCGTGGTCGGCCGCTTCGACGTCAGAAAAGCCCTGTCGGCGACGAAGGATGCCGTGGCGGCGCTCTTCATGCCGGTTTTCGTGCTCGGCGGCATCTACAATGGCTGGTTCTCGCCGACCGAAGCCGGCGGCTTCGCATGCCTCTATGCCATGATCGTGGCACGCTTCGTCTACCGTTCCATGAGCTGGGGCGACATCGTTCAGGCGGCGGGCAACGCGGCCATGCTGTCGGCGCGCATCATGGTCATCGTGGCGGCCGCCAGCATCGCAACCTGGCTTCTGACCACGCAGGGGGTTCCGCAGGCCATCGTCACCTGGATCGAGGCGCTCGACATGTCGCCGGTGATGTTCCTCCTGGTCGTCAACATGGTGCTTCTGGGGATCGGCTGTCTGCTCGATCCCACGACGGCGATCCTCGTTCTCGCGCCGCTGCTGGTTCCCATCGCCGTCTCTCTCGGCGTCGACCCGGTCCATTTCGGCATCGTCATGACCGTGAACCTGGCCATCGGCATGTTCACCCCGCCCTTCGGGCTCAACATCTTCGTTGCGCAGTCGGTGACGGGCCTGCCGGCGCACGCGATCTATCGCGGCATCGTGCCCTTCCTGGCGGTGCTCGTGACGGCGCTCCTCATCATCACCTACGTGCCGGCGCTCTCGCTCGCGCTGGCTCCAGCAATCTGACGGGAGAGGCAAGTGCGATGACAAGGAAATTTTTGACGGCGGCCGGTATCTCCATAGTGCTGGCGGTGACGGCGCTGCCGGCCATGGCCCAGTCGACCATGAAACTGGCTTCGGCGACCATCAACGACGTCCAGCATGAATGGCAGAAGGTGTTCGCGGCGGAGCTGGTCGAACGTGTCGGAGACGCGGTCACCACCGAGATATATCCCGCCAGCCAGTTGGGCGCCATTCCGCGCATGTCGGAGGGCGTTCTGCTCGGCACCATCGAGGCCTTCACGACGCCGACGTCCTTCATGACGAACGTCGATCCGCGCTTTCAGGCCTTCGACGTGCCGGGCCTGTTCCGCACCCCGCAGGACGTGCGCAACGCCATCCATGACCCCGAGTACCGCGACCATCTAGAAGAAATGTTCCTCGACAAGGGTTTGCGCGTCATCGGGGCGATCTACAACAGCCCGACGGTGGTCTTCACCATGCAGCCAGCGGAGACGCTCGAGGACTTGAATGGCCTGAAGATCCGCACCTTTGCCTCGCCCATGCAGATGCGGCCCATGGAACTGCTCGGCGCCACGCCGCTGCCGTTGGCGCTCTCGGAGGTCATCCCGCAACTGGAGTCGGGCGGCCTCGACGGCATGCTGGTGGGCATGCCGATCCTCACCGCCTTCAAGTATTACGACGTCGGCAAGCACATCACCGATCTGCGCTTCGCCGAGATTGTCTCGGTGACCGTGGTCAACGAGGCCTGGTTTCAATCGCAGAGCGAGGAGGTCAAAACGGCGATCGTCGAAGCGGGACGCGAGGCCGAGCTTTCGGTGTTCGACTGGGGTGTCGAGAATGTCGAGCGCACCTATCAGGTGTGGCAGGACAATGGCGGCGTCGTCAACGAGCTTGCCCCGGAGGAACGCCAGCGCATGCTGGACGAATTCGCCGAACTGGCACGGACGCTGGTCGAAGCGGACCCGGCCCTCAAGGCCGAATATGAACGCTTGCGCAAACTGGTCGATGCGGGGAAGGGCGAATGAGGGCGGCCTTTTCCTACCGGCATTCGAGCCTGTCGCCGGCCGGTGTGCAAGCGATGTGGAGCGGCGCGGCGCGGGCGTGCGGCGCCCGGTCGAGAGGGACCATCCAACGCGTGACGTACGCCTTGCCGGCGATGCCGCACCAGACCCGCTCCACGGGCAGGGGCTCGCCGAGCGCGTTGCGGGCGAAATGGGTTCCCGTCGAACTGTCCACCCAGAGCGTAAATCCACCTTCCGTCCCCGGCGGGATCATCGCCAGGTCGAGAGAGAACCAGTGGGCTATCTCGGCCTTGCAGTCGATGGCCGAACGGCCCCCGTTGCCGACCGCGACCGGCCGGGCGGACAGCGCCTCACCGGCGGCCGGATACGAGACGATCACCATCGATACGCCGACAAGCACACGGGAGAATTGAAGCCGAAACACTATCGCCTCGAAAGAAGAGGAGGAGAATTCGTTTCGATACTAAACGATAAAAAGAAATGAAAACAATGACATAATTCTCTTATCAACAATGGGAGACGTGAAATGATGAAGTTTGTGAAGAGCATGGCAGGCGCAGCGCTGCTGAGCGGTGCCGTCATGGCGAGCACCTGGGCCGGCGAGATCGACTCCATCGCCATATTGACGCCGGAAGAAGGGACCGACTTCGGCTGGAACCAGCAGGGCATCGAGTCCGCGAAAGCCGCCGGCGAGGCGACCGGCGTGGAGGTGATCGTCGCGCAGGGCCTCGGCTATGGCGACGTACGTCCCACGTTGCGCGAGCTTGCCGAAGAAGGTGCCGGCCTGCTGATCGCGCACGCCAGCGGCTACAACACGTCGGCCCCCGAGATCGCCGAGGAACTGGGCGTTCCGGTGGCGGTGGTCGACACGCCGAGCGCGCGCACCGAAGGGCTGATCGCCGACTATACGCTCAGCGGGCATGAAGGTGCCTATCTCGCCGGACGGCTGGCCGCCAAGATGACGCGTTCCAAGGCGGTCGGCATCGTCGTGTCGGGTGAGCCGCCGTCCTGGAACTCGCAATCGGCGGGGTTTGCCGAAGGCGTCCGCGACGAGGATCCGGAAGTCGACATCACCTATGCGGTGATCGGGCCGGCCGCCTATTCCGACGCGGCTGGTGGCAAGCGGGTAACCGAAAGCGTGATCGCCGCGGGCGCCGATATCATTTTCGGCCAGGGCAACGGGTCGAGCTTCGGCATGATCCAGGCCGTCGCGACGGCGACGGCCGCTGATGGCGGCGAGGTCTGGTTCATCGACGTGATCGGCGACAAGTCGTCCGTCGCCGAGGACGTGCTCCTGTCCTCTGTCATCTGGGACATCACGCCGGTCTATACGGCGATGATCGAGGATATCAGGAGCGACACCTATGGCACCAAGACCTACGCCATCGGCCTTGCCGACGACTCGGTGAGACTCTTGAAGACCGACGCGATTCCCGACGATGTCTGGGCGGAGATCGAAGAAATTCGCGCGAACATCGTTTCGGGCGAGCTGACGGTCGAGCCGATCTTCGAGGCGACGAAGGTGCGGGCGCTGATGACCGACGTGTCGGAGTGAGCCGGCGCGCCTGACGCGCGGCCGGAGGCCCTGCCTCCGGCCTGTTCCCCGTCGATTGCCGAGTGAGCCATGAATATCGCCACCGAAACGCCGGAAGCCCGTCTCCATCCGCCCATCGTCGCGCTCGAAGGGGTGACGAAGCGTTTTCCGGGCGTCGTCGCCAATGACGACATCAACCTTGAGATCCGCCCCGGCGAGGTACACGCCCTCCTGGGTGAAAACGGTGCCGGCAAGTCGACGCTCATCGGCATGCTCTCCGGCCTGATCCAGCCGGACGAGGGGCGGATCCTGATCGACGGTGTGCCCACGCCGATCACCTCGCCGCGCCACGCTCTCTCGCTCGGCATCGGCACGGTCTTCCAGCACGTGATGCTGGTGCCGACGCTCACCGTGGCCGAGAACCTCCTGCTCGGAGGGACATGGTGGCAACGGCCGCGGATCGAGGAGCTGACCGAAAGGGTCGAGGCGATCAGCAAGACGCTGGGTATCTCGGTGCGGCTCGGAGCCCGCGTTTCGGAACTGTCGCTCGGGGAGCAGCAGCAGGTTGAGATCCTGCGTGCGCTCTTGCGCAACAGCCGGCTGCTCATTCTTGACGAGTCGACCTCGATGCTGACGCCGAAGGGCATCGAGGAACTGGGCTTGCTCATGCGCCGCCTTGTCGAAGAAGGGCTGGCGATCGTCTTCATCACCCACAAGTTGCGCGAGGCCGCCGCCTTCGGCGACCGCATCTCGGTGCTCAAGCTTGGCCGCAAGGTGGGCGAGATGCCGCCGGAGCGGCTGCGCGCCCTGGACGAGGACGGTTTCGTCGCCGAAGTCGTGGAGATGATGTTCGGCGCGGCCCGAAACGACGGCGCGGGACCTCGGCTGACGGCCAGGGCGTCGGCCGGCGAGGGGCCCCCGCTTCTCCAGGTGCGCGGCCTCGACGTGCGTTCGCACGGCGATGCGCCCAGCCTGCGCGACATCTCCCTCGAGATCGGCCGGGGCGAGATCTTCGGCATCGCCGGCATCGACGGCAACGGCCAGAAGCAGCTCGCCGAGGCGCTTGCCGGGCAGTTGCCCGCCGATGGCGGCAGCGTGATCTTCGAGGGTTCGCCGCTCGACGGGCTGGGGGTCGGCGAGCGGCGCCGGCGCGGATTGCGCTACCTGACGGATGACCGCCTGGGCGAGGGGACCGTCGGCTCGTTTCCGGTGTCCATCAACTATTTTCTGAAGCAGATAGGGTCTCCACCGCTCTGGCGTTCCGGCGTCGAGCAACGGGCTCTCATGCAGCAACGCGCCGGGGAACTGACTCGTCAATACGACGTGCGGACGCCGAGCCTTGCAACGCCGGTGGGGCGGCTGTCGGGCGGCAACATACAGAAGGTGCTCATCGCGCGCGAACTGGCCGAGGGCGCGCGCGCCGTCATCTTCAACAAGCCGACCCACGGGCTCGACGTTGCCAATACGCTGGCGACCCGGCAGCGCATTCGCGAGGTCGCCGAGCGCGGGCTCGCGGTGCTGCTGATTTCGACCGACCTGGAGGAACTTTTGAGCATGTGCCATCGCATCGCCGTCATCTCCGACGGCAGGCTCGCCGGAACCGTCGACAACACCGACGATGCGGCATCGCGCATCGGCCGCCTGATGATCGGGCTTGCGGCATGAGCGTGAATTCGGCAGACGCTCCGGGCCCGACCGCGCTCGACGCCGCACCGGGTGCCGCCCGGCTGCGCGAGGCGGGCAGGCGCATCGCCATGACCGTCGGGCCGATCCTGGCCTCGCTGGTGATCGCCGGCTTCATCCTGCTTGCGGTCGGGGTCGATCCGCTGAGCTATTACGGCTACGTTCTCGACCGGGGCCTCCTGTCGCCTTCAGGTGTGCAGCAGACGCTGACGCGCATGGCGCCGCTCCTTTTCGTCGCCGCCGGTCTCATCGTCGCCTTCCGCGCCGGCATGTGGAATCTCGGCGGTGACGGCCAGTTCCTGCTCGGAGCGGTCGTCGCGGCCGCCGCCGCGCCCGTCCTCGTCACGGTCATGCCCGGCTTTCTGGCGCTGCTGTGCGCCTTTCTGCTTTCCACGGCCGTGGCCGTGATATGGTCGCTCGTGCCGGCGCTGCTGCGCGCCTATCAGGGCGTCAACGAGATCATCACTACCTTGATGATGTCGTTCCTCGGCGTTTCGCTGGCCAATGTTCTGGTCAAGCTCGTCTTTCTCGATCCCGAGACCACCGTGCCGCAGACACGGACCCTGCCGGTGGCCGAGCGGCTGCCGCGCCTGTTCGACACCACGGTCTCCAGCGGGCTGATCTTCGGACTGGCGGCGGTCGTCATCGTGCATCTGGTGATGACGCGCACCGCCTTCGGGCTGCGGCTGCGCATCGTCGGCGCCAATCCGCGCGCCGCCATCCATGCCGGCCTTCGCGTGCCGCTCCTGACGGTGGCGGTGTTCGCCCTCTCGGCGGGGCTGATCGGCATGGCCGGGGCGATCGACATCCTCGGCGTGCAGGGCAATGTGCGGGCGGACTGGAACCCGGCATACGGGCTGGCCGTCATCCCCGTCGTCTTTCTGGCACGCATGAACGGCTTTGCGGCCATCGCCTTCGTGTTCCTGCTTTCGATGCTGTCGATCGGCGGCGAAAGCGCCGCCCGCCGGATCGGCGTGCCCAACCACTTCACGCTGGTACTGGTCTCGATCGTGCTGATCATGCTGGCGCTGGCCGAGTACATCGATCACCGTTTTAAACAGGCCAGGAGGGCGTGAGGGCATGGGTGGACTGTTCAGCGAGGTCTTCCTGAGCACGCTGCTTTTCGGCGCCGTCACGGCGGCTGTCCCGCTCCTTCTGGCGGGGCTGGGGGAGCAGATGTCGGAAAAGGCCGGCGTTCTCAATATCGGCATCGAAGGGATGATGATTTCAGGCGCCTATCTCGGCTTCGTCGGTGCCTATTATTCGAGTTCGCTGTGGCTCGGTTTCCTTACGGGCGCGGCTGGCGGCGTGCTGGTCGCGGCCGTGATGGCGCTCCTGTGCGTGCGCATCGGGCTCAATCAGATCGTCATCGGCATCGCCCTGACGCTGGGGCTCGAGGGCCTGACGGCGTTGCTGCATCATTTCCAGTTCTCGCGCAGCTATCCGCGTCTGCCGGCCGTACAGAACACCCATGTTCCGCTGCTGGCCGATATTCCGGTCCTGGGGCCGGCTTTCTTCCGCCACCACCTGATCGTCTATCTGGCCGTCGCCCTCGTTTTCGTCATGATCCAGGTCTACCGTCGCACGCAACTCGGCATGAGCCTGCAGGCGGCGGGCGACAAGCCGGCGGCGCTGGACGTCGCCGGCGTCGACGTCATCCGCACCCGCACCGCCGCCGTTCTCTTCACCGGGACCATGGCCGGCATCGGCGGCGCCTATCTCGCCAATGTCGGTGCCGGCATCTTCATTCCCTTCATCACCAACGGTGCCGGCTTCCTCGGCATCGTCCTGGCCATGCTGGCGCGCGGGCGCCCGCTATGGGTGCTTGCGGGCGCGCTCATCTTCGGCCTGTGCCTGTCGCTGACCACGGCCATGCAGGTCGGCGGCATCAACATACCCACCGACGTCATCCAGATGCTGCCGTTCCTGGCGGTGATGGTGATGCTGGTGATCTTCGGGCGGCGCGCCAGCCTGCCGGCCGCATTCGGCATTCCCTACAAGCGCGGCGAGCGATGAAGGCCAATCGAAAGCGGGGGAGCCCGCAGCAACAGGAGGAAAGAAATGTCGGACACCAAGGTCTACTTTCTCGACGGCGGCTCGCTCGTCCTCGACGGCTTCCACATCTTCTGGAACAAGGGGCCGGGCGGCGAGATCCGCTTTCCCACCTATTCCGTTCTCATCGAGCACGATGAGGGACGGTTCCTGATCGACACCGGCTATGACTACGACCATGTCCAGAAGGTGCTGCCCTTCGAAAAGCCCATGCAGACGAAGGACCAGACGATCCCTGGCGCCCTCGCCCTGATCGGCCTGGAGCCCAAGGACATCGACGTCGTCTTCAACACCCACTTCCATTTCGACCATTGCGGCGGCAACAAGTTTTTCCCCGATGCCAAGAAGATGTGCCACAAGGACGAGATTCGGCAGGCCGCCAGTCCCGAACCCTTCGAGATGCTCGGCTACTCCGACCTGAGCTTCTCGGCCGAGGCGGCCGAGGCACGCGGCCTGAGCGACCAGCTCTTGGAGGGGACGACCGCGGCCAATTCGCGTTTCGAGGGCGTGGAAGGCGATCTCGAGCTGGCCAAGGGCGTGCATCTCATCTTCACGCCGGGCCACGCCATCGGCCACTACAGCGTCATGGTGGAGCTTGCCAACCGTCGCCCCATGATGCTCGTCCTCGACGCGGCCTATACCAAGAAGAGCCTTGAGACGCTGTGCCAGGCGTCCTTCCACATCGATCCGGTGGCCGGCGTGCAATCCATGCGCCGCGTCAAGGAAATCGCCGAAAAGCACGATGCCGAGCTCTTCTTCTCCCACGACATGGAGTGCTTCAGGACATACCGCACCGGCACGCAATTCTACAGCTGAAACGGGAGAGGAGGACCGACATGCGATATACGCCCGAAATGGAGCCGGCCGTCACCCTGACCTCCGGCCCCGTCAACGCCTATCCGGATGTCCTGCGCGGGCTCGGCCGCACCGTTCTCTACGACTACGACCCGGCTTTTCAGCGCCTCTATGAACAGGTGGTGGAAAAGGCGCAGGTAGCGATGCGTACCGAGACGCGGCCGGTCATCCTGCAAGGCGAGCCGGTGCTCGGTCTGGAGGCGGCGGCGGCCTCGCTGATCGCGCCGGAAGATGTGGTTTTGAACCTTGTGTCCGGCGTCTACAGCAAGGGCTTCGGCTACTGGGCCAAGCGCTATTCGCCCAACGTCCTGGAACTGGAAGTGCCCTACAACGAGGCGGTCGACCCGGCCGCCGTGGCCGAGATGCTGAAGGCCCATCCCGAGATCACCGTCGTTTCGGCCTGCGAGCACGACACGCCTTCCGGCACGATCAACCCCATCGAGGAGATCGGCACGCTGGTGCGCGCGCACGGCGCCTATCTGATCGTCGATGCGGTCTCTTCCTTCGGCGGCATGCGAACGCATCCGGAGGACTGCCGCGCAGATATCTACGTCACGGGGCCGAACAAGTGCCTCGGCGCACCGCCTGGGCTCACCATGCTGGGTGTCAGTGGGCGGGGCTGGGACAAGATGAAGGCCAATGCGAACGCACCACGCGCCTCCATTCTCAGCATCCTCGATTGGGAGAACGCATGGTCGCGCGAGGAGGCCTTTCCGTTCACGCCATCGGTTGCCGAGATCAACGGCCTGGACGTCGCGCTCGACCTTTATCTTGGCGAGGGGCCGGAGAAGGTCTGGGAGCGGCATGCCCTGACGGCGGCCGCCACGCGTGCCGGCGTGACGGCCATGGGCGCCGCATTGTGGGCGGCACGCGAGACGATTGCCTCCCCGACCACGACCGCGGTCAGGACGCCGGAGGGGATCGACGAGGCCGAACTGCGCCGCGTTGCGCGCGAGCGCTACGGCGTAGTCTTCTCCTCGGGCCGCGCGGAGACCCAGGGCAAGCTGACGCGCATCGGCCACATGGGCCCGACGGCGCAGCCGATCTTCGCTGTGGCGGCTGTCACGGCGCTCGGCGGAGCGCTGAACGCGCTGGGCGGCACGGCGAACGTGGGACGCGGTGTGGAGGCCGCGCTCGCCGTCATCGATGCGGCGTGAGGCCGCATATTCGCAACAGAACTTCAAGGAGAATGAAAATGGCCGACAGGCTTGCGGGCAAGACGGCACTGGTGACCGGTGCGGCACAGGGGATAGGCAGGGCGATCGCCCAGCGCCTTGCTGGGGACGGCGCGACGGTGATCGTCAGCGACATCAATGCCGAGGGCGCGCAGGCCGCCGCGTCGGACATCGGCCGCGGCGCGCTGGCGATCGCCGCCGACATCTCCGATCCATCCTCCGTCGCCGCGCTGTTCGAGGAGATCGAGAGGCGCGCCGGCGGCCTCGACATTCTCGTCAACAATGCCGCCATCGTGCCTTTCGTGCCGTGGGACGAGGTCGACCTCGACCACTGGCGCAGAATAATCGACGTCAACCTGACCGGTACGTTCATCGTCACGCGCGCGGCGACGGACCGCATGCGTGCCGCGGGCAAAGGCGGGCGCGTCATCAGCATCTCGTCGAATACCTTCTTCGCCGGCACGCCCAATATGGCGGCGTATGTCGCCGCCAAGGGCGGAATTATCGGCTTCATGCGCGCGCTGGCGACCGAACTCGGTCAGCACGGCATCACCGCGAATGCCGTGACGCCGGGGCTGATCGAGAGCGACGGCGTCAAGGCCAGTCCCCACAATGAGTCCTTCGGGTTCGTAGAGATGCTGCAGGCCGTAAAGGGCAGGGGACAGCCGGAGCACATCGCCGATGTCGTGTCTTTCCTGGCCTCCGACGATTCGCGCTGGATCACCGGCCAGACACTGAATGTGGATGCTGGGATGATACGCCACTGACAACCACGACGGTGCGCACCTGTCTTGGGCGATTCCTAGCGCGTTCTGGTCGCTTTCGGTGCGGGCAGCGCTGCGGAGTTTGTCTGTGCCTGTTGGCATGGTAGAGACGGGTATCGGCGCCGCGGAGGTCAAGGATCTCCATGGCGTGGAGTTGTGATGGAGCGCCTGCGGCATGAAGATCACACGTCTTGAGACCTTTCGCGTGCCGCCGCGGTGGCTGTTCCTGAAGATTGACACCGATGCTGGAATAAGCGGCTGGGGCGAACCGATCCTGGAAGGCCGGGCCGGCACGCTCGAAGCGCTGGTGAACGAGCTGTCCGAAATGCTGATCGGCCATGACCCGCGCCGCATCAATGACGCCTGGCAGATGCTTTACCGCAATGGCTGCTACCGCGGCGGGCCGGTGTTGATGAGCGCAATTTCCGGCATCGACCAGGCGCTCTGGGACATTACCGGCAAGGCGCTCGGCGTTCCGGTCCATGCGTTGCTCGGTGGCACACAGCGCGATCGTGTTCGCAGCTATATCTGGATCGGCGGCGACCGCCCGCGCGACCTCGTCGCGCAGGCGCGCTCGGCAATGGAGGCGGGCTTTACCGCGGTGAAGATGAACATCTGCGACGAGCTTGCCGTCGTCGATTCCCATGCCGAGATCGACCGCATCGTCACGCGGCTCGCAGAACTGCGGGAAGCGGTCGGACTGCAACTGGATCTCGCCTTCGATTTCCACGGCCGTGTGCACGCGCCGATGGCGCGGGTTCTGGTGCGCGAACTCGAGCCGCTGCGGCCACTTTTTATCGAGGACGCGGTGGCACCGGGGCAACTGGAAGCCCTGCGCGAGCTGTCGCGGCTGACGTCGACCCCGCTGGCGGTCGGCGAGCGCATGCACAGCCGCGCCGAGTTCAAGGCCCTGTTCGAGGCACGGGCTGCACAGGTGATCAACCCGGACCCTTGCCATATGGGCGGCATCACCGAGACCATCCGCATCGGCGCGATGGCCGAGGCGTACGACGTCGCGCTGGCGCCACACTGCCCGCTGGGGCCGATCGCCCTTGCCGCCTGCCTGCAGATCGATGCCGTGTGCCACAACGCCTTCATCCAGGAGCAGAGCCTTGGCATCCACTATAACAGCGGCGGCGATCTTCTCGACACGCTGGCGCCGGAAAGCCAATTCGTGTGCGAGGACGGGTTCCTCCACATCCCCGACGGACCGGGCCTGGGGATCGTCGTCGATGAGGACGTTGTGCGCGATTATGCCGAGAAGGGGCACGACTGGCGCGCTCCTGTCTGGCGGCACAAGGACGGCTCCATCGCCGAGTGGTAGCACCGGGCTCTGCCGAGCAGGTCAGCCGATCGGGTCCCAGCCGGCGGTGTCTATACCCAGCATATGCGCGTGTCCCGTCAGCGCCCTGAAGCCGAAGGGTGTGGGGGCCGGTGCTCCGCGACGTGGGTGAAACGAGAGGCCGTTACGGCGGCAAAACAGCAACTTACCGTATATTGTTAACGTGTCGAGCGACTGGACGACGAAGGTCGCCATGGGTAGCAGCCGTGCATAGGCGGCACGGGCCTCGTTCTCCTTGCCGGCGGCCATGGCATTCCAGATCCTGATCAGGAAATCGGCGTATTCCGGTGCCGGGACATGGCCTTCGATCCCGGCATGCATGCAATCGATCAACTCCAGCCCTCCGCGCCCCGAAAAGACCTGCAGCCGCTCGCCCACCGCATCGACCAGGGCAGCCGTTTCAACGGCCGAGACCTCCTGCTTGACAGCGACAAGGTTGTCGTGATCGTCGCCCAAGCGACGGATGGCGTCGACGCCGAGGCCGACGCCGATGAATTGCGGCGCGTTCTGTATGGCGCCGGGGATCGGGCATTGCCGTAAGACCGTGCCGAATGCCGTGGCCAGCGCCGTTTCGTCCGAGGCCGTTACGGGCGGCTGGATGATAGCCCAGTCGGCGCCGTGATCGGCGGCATGAGCGATCGCCGAAATCTGTTCCTCTGGCGTCGGCTCGAAGATGGTGACGCCGAGTGGCACCCGGCCCGCGATGTCCGCGGCATTCCACTCGACAATGCGGCGGCGCTGCTGTTGCGTCAGGTGCCGCACCTCCGTCGCCAGTCCCAGCGTGACGATACCGGCGGCGCCATGCTGGTCGATACAGATCTCCACCTGGCGGCGCATCGCTTGGCGGTCCGGTTCGCCGTCGGCATCGAACAGGGCATAGAGGACGGTGTGCACGCCTTTCGGGAGCTTTTTCATCACTGCTTTCCGCGACCGGTGTCAGGAATGTGTGCGGGCGGCGCCTCTGGCGGTTTCCGCCCAGCGCGGGCAGAGGGGCTGGACACCACATTGAGCAGCGGCCGCGCTTCGGCTGCGCGGCGGATGTTTTCAACCATGAAGGCCAGCCGCCGCTCGACCGTGCCGGCCGTCCAGCCGGAAAGGTGCGGTGTCATGACGAGGTTGGGCAATGTCTCGAACGGATAGTGCCCGGGGCGCTGGTCGGAGTCCTCGGCGGGCGGATACCGGTACCAAACATCGATAACGGCCCCCCCGAGGCGGCGGTCGCTCAGCGCCTGCCAAAGCGCCGTCTCGTCCACGACCGGCCCGCGCGCCACGTTTACCAGCACCCCCTTGGCGCCCAGCGCATCGAGAGCGGCGCGATCGACGAGGCCGCGCGTCTCCCGCGTCAGGGCCAGTGCAACGACGAGAAAATCGCATTCGGCTGCCATTGCCGGCAGGTCATTCAGCGCGAACCGACCGTCCACACCCGAACCGTCGGGGATCGGTGAGCGGTTGGCCGCTAGGATGCGGACGCCGAAACCGCGCAACTGCCGCGCCAGCACCCGGCCGATCGCGCCGAAGCCGACAATGCCGACGGTTGAGCCCGAAAGCTCGCGATGCGGAGCTGCGCCGAAGCGGCTTGACCGCTCCCAGGACCCGCGCCGGAAGCTTTCCTCCGCCGGGCGGAGCCGATGACACCACTCCAGAATCTGGGCAACCGCGTACTCGGCGACACCTGTCTCATGCCCGCCGACATTGCACACGTTCGCGCCGGGCGGGACATGGGCGAGGTCGATGTCGTCCCATCCGATGCCGGGAACCTGGACGAGCCGGAGCGAGGCGGGGGCGGGCGTCGCCGCGTCGTAGCGGACGGTGATCGCCGCCACGGCATCGTCGAAGGCGGCTTGCTTCTCCTCGGCTGCCGCGCCGAGCCCGACGGCGACGACGCAGAACTTGTCGCCGAGCGCAGTCTCGATGTCGGCCTGCCGGTCGGCGAAACTGTCGCCATGAATGACGACCTTGAAGGATTTTGCGCGCCTGGTCATCTTCGTTCCGGTCTGCGCCTGGAAAAAGGGCAGGCGAGGGCGGCGCCGTGCCGGTGCGGCCGTTGCATCACGGGACAAGCTCCCTTGCCTGGCTGGCCGACAATTCGTGGGCGATTTCGATCGACTTGGCGAGAAGTGCGTCCAGAGCCGCTTCGGCTTCCGCGGCATTCCCCGCGGCGATGGCGTGCATGATCCGCACGTGCTCGCGGCCGGTCTCGGCAAGTCCCTTGCCTTCCGCGCCCGCATAGACGAAGCCCGCCCGGCGGTTGACGCAGTGCAGGGGCTCAAAGGTGCGGGCCGCCACTTCGTGCTGCGCCGCCTTGGCCAGTAGACGATTGAACGCATCGTCGATGCGCATGAAGCGCAGCGGGTCCGGCGCGTGCGCCGCCTCCTCGATCAGCGCCGCGAGATCGCGGAGCCGGCGACGCTGGAAATCGTCGGCCAGCTGTGCCGCCCGGCGGACCATCAGACGCTCCACAGACTGTCGTATGTCGATCGTCATGAGAATGTAGTCGACCTCGACGGGCCGGACGAGGACGCCGCGCCGCGGCAGTATGGTGACCAGGAAGCCATGGGAAAGCCGCAGCAGCGCCTCGCGCACCGGCGTGCGGCCGAGGCCGGTGCGCTCGCACAGCTTCTGCTCGGTGGTTACCGTGCCCGGCGGCAACTGCAGGGTGACGACCATCTCCTCGATCGCCCGGTAGGCTGCTTCCGATCGGCTTTCCGGCTCAAGCACGGGACTGGCCCCCTCGGTCACGCTGCGCATCTTTCCTGTTCCTGATCAGGCGGATCAGAAAGACGATCAGCGGCGACAGCCACAAAATGATCGTTACGGCCGCCAGGCCGCCGGCGACGGGCCTTTCCACGAAGGCCAGCAGTTCACCGCGCGCTCGCGTCAACGACGTAAGGAAGGTCTCTTCCAGCATCGGCCCGATCACCAGCCCGAGAATGGCCGGTGCCAGCGGATAGCCGCCTTCTTCAAGCGCGTAGGCGATGATGCCCATCATCAGCATGGTGAGGACGGCGAACATGGTGTTGTCGACGGCGAAGGCGCCGACGATGCAGAAGGCCAGGATCGCCGGCATCAGGACCGACTTCGGCACCTTGAGAACGTAGCGATAGCCGGCGATCGCGGCGAAGCCGAAAGGCACGATCAGGATATTGGCAATGAGGTAGGACAGGAAGACGGCATTGATCAGATCCGCGTTCATCAGGAAGACGTTCGGCCCGGGGTTGAGGCCCTTCATGAACAGGACGCCGATGATGATGGCGGTCAGGCTGTCTCCGGGAATGCCGAAGACGGTGGCCGGAATCAGCGCTCCGCCGATGGAGGAGTTGTTGGAGGCTGAAGCCGAGGCGATCCCGTCGGTGATGCCGGTGCCGAACTTTTCCGGGTGCCGGGAAAGACGCTTGGAGAGCGCATAGGAGACGTAGGCGGCGATATCGGCGCCGGCGCCGGGAATGGCGCCGATCACCGCACCGATTGCCGAACCGCGGGCGATCCCCCAGCGCAGCCGCTTCAAGTCCGTCCATAGCCCGTGAAACAGGCCGACGGCGGCAGCGGCGACTTGCGCCCCGTTGCGGCCGGCACCGAGGGCATAGCGCAGCAGTTCGGGAATGGCGAAAAAGCCAATGAGGACGGGGATGAAGCTCAGTCCTGCGGACAGGGCGCTGAAACCGAAGGTGAAACGCATCTGGCCGGAAACCGGGTCCAGGCCCACCTGAGCGATCGCCAGACCGAGCAGCAGCGACAATGCGCCCTTTGTCCAGTGTCCCTGGCTGACAGCCGCCGCCGCCGTCAGTCCCAGGCAGGCAAGCCAGAATTTCTCGTAGCTGGAGAACTGAAGGGCTATCCGCGCCAGCCATGGCGCCGCGGTGATCAGAAGTATCGCGCCGAAGACACCGCCGACGGCTGAACAGACGAGCCCCACGCCCAGCGCCTGCGACGCCCTGCCTTGCTGCGTCATGCGATAGGCTTCGTCGGCATAGGCGGCCGATGCCGGCGTGCCGGGGATGCGCAGAAGCGCGCCCGGTAAATCGCCGGCGAAGATCGCCATGGCCGAGAGGGTCATGACCCCTGCCAGCGCCGGCACGGGGTCGAGAAAATAGGTGATGGGGATGATCAGCGCCACGGCCATCGATGCGGTGAGGCCGGGGACCGAGCCGACGGCAAGGCCATAGATGGCTGCGAGCACCATGGCCGTAATGACGACCGGATCGGCCAGCAGCACGAGGGCGCGCAGCATCACATCCATGTCAGCACCCCTGCATACGGTTCAAGGAGGCCCCAGGGCAGCGGGACGCGCATAAGCTGCTGGAACAGAACCTGCAGGGCGAAGGCGATCGCCGTCCCGATCAGAAGCGAACTGATCCAGCGTCCGCGCATCAGGCCGATCAGGCCGCCAAGCAAGAGCGGCATGATGATGAGATAGCCGAGGGCAGGGGCGGCGGCGACGAATAGAAGGGGAACGGCGAGAAAGGCCACGACCGGCAGTCCGAACCGGCGCTCACCCCGCAAGCCCGGCGCCGCATCGGCGCCCGTCCAGGCGCGGATGGCGGCGACGAGACCGAAGACAATCATGCCGATACCGACGATATTGGGGAAGAGATCGGGACCGTAGGGAATGTGGCGCGGCGTCTCCAGCGGCATGGCGAAGACGATCAGTGCCGCGCCGAGAACCATGAACGCTCCCCCGATCGCGGTGTTTCTCGAATTCATGGACTTCTTTGGACCTGCATATATGGGCGCCGCCCGCCGACGGCGCCCGTCCATCTCGTAGTTGGAGCGGGCACTAAAGGCCCAGCGTGCCGATCAGTTCACGAACCTGCTCCTCCTCGTTGAGGAGGAAGGCCTTGAAGTCGTCCGAGTTGCGCCACCGCAGGCCGAAGCCGCGCGAGACCATCGTCTGCTGGAAATCCTCATCATTGTAGATGTCTTCCATGGCCGTCTCCAGCTGATCGGCGATCTCCTGGGGCAGGCCGGCGGGAGCGACAAGCCCGCGCCAGGCGCCCAGTTCGAGCTCCAGCCCGGTCTCTTCCTCCAGCGTCGGAATGTCGGGAAAGGCCTGCAGCCTTTCGGAGCCGAAGACGGCGAGTCCCTTGACCTGTCCGGCTTCGATCAGCGGACCGGCTTCCGGTACCGAGCAGGGCACGACATCAAAGCCGCCGGCGACCATCTCCTGCAGCGCCGCCGCGGCGCCCTGGCCGGAGATCATACGCACCTGCGAAAGATCCACCTCCCATTCCTGGAGCAGCGTTGCCAACGCGATCGGCCAGGAGCCGCCGCAGCCGCCGCCGCAGGCTATGTCGTAGGCGGCCGGATCGGCCTTGATGTCGTCCAGCGCCTGCGTGATCGAATCCCACTCCGAATCCTGGCGGACGTGGAAGCCGGCGGGATCGAAATTGTACTGGGCGATCGGCGTCAAGTCGTCGACGTCGAAATCACCCTGGCCCATCGGTTTGTAGTGGGCGAAGTTGTAGGCGATGCCGAGCGTGTAACCGTCAGGGTCGGCCTCGGTCATTGTCGTAAACCCGACGACGCCGCCGCCCTGGCCCTGGTTGACCACGTTGACCGGCTGGCCGAGGCGCTCTTCGAGCTCCTGCGCAAGCAGGCGCCCCGTCGCGTCGGTGCCGCCGCCGGCCCCGGCCGGGACGATCAAGGTCAAGGGGCGCTCCGGCCACTGGGCAAGAGCCGCCCCGTTCAGCGCGAGCATCCATCCGATGGCGGTGGCGGTTATGGAAAAGGCGATCTTCATCATTTCCTCCCTGTGATATCCTGTAATATATCAATAACGTGCCGTGTGGTGTCAACACACGCCTTGCGGGTCCGGTGGCAGCGGGGGAATCATGGGCGCGCTAGGATGAGGCACGGGACTGTGTCCTTCGTGCTGGCGTCAACGGCGGTGAAATCCTGGTGACGACAATCGAAAGCAAGAATGCCATGTGAAATTAAGGCACGAGCCTGACGGCACGTGGAGATGTTTATGGCTGACGATTCGTCACCCAGCGGGATCAAGGGCCTCGAGCGGACCTCGCCCGTCACCTCCACCACCGCTATTGAGCCTTTCACGGACGGCATAGGGTCGCCTCACACTCGCCATAGGGCACCCAGATGTTCTTGTCCTGGGTGCGCACTTGTACATACCACTCCCCCGAACCAATTTTACGAAGGTCGCCGTTCGTTGAACTCCTTCCCGGCGTGTGCGTTCGGTGTGCACAGAGAGATCAAAGTGCTAAAAGCGTGTGCAATCTGGTCCAAAAGCCAATGCACACGTTCTCGATCAGCTCCATGACAATGCAGGAAGATGCAGTATAACCAAGCCCTTAAGTTCGCCGTCGCACCCATGATGGACTGGACGGAGAATCCTTAGATCTCAACTTGTTAATGAGATCCCCGTGCATTTTCTGTGCAGTGACAAAGCGAAAATGAACGGATACCTGTTTCAGTGAGAGCGAAGTCCAGAAGCTAGCTAGATGTGGCTTTCTGGCGCTTCGTCGCTACGGATGATCTTCGCCGCACGGGTTCGACGCTTGTCAGTGAAGCGGCTTGAATGGCGACTGGTTCGAGAAGTGGACGCCAACGCGCGCTGGATACGCGTTCCGTCCTGTCTGTCGAAGGCCGGGTAGATGGAAGGGGGCGCGGGCTGCTTAGAGCTGCCCGGCCTCCTCCAGAATCCTGCGCGCGATGCGGAAGCATTCGACTCCGCATGGAACGCCGCCGTAGATCGCGACGACATGGACGGCCGCGCGGATCTGTTCCTTGGTAACACCGTTACGCAGGGCGCCGCGGCAATGGGTCTCCCATTCGTGCCAACGGCCGAGCGCTCCGAGCATTGCGAGATTCATGAGGCTGCGCGTCTTCGGGTCGATTGCATCGTCGCCCCATCCAAAGCCCCAGCACCACGCCGTCATCGCCTCCTGAAATGGAAGGCTGAAGTCATCCGCCGAGGCGAGATTCTTCTCGACGTACTCCGCGCCAAGCGTCGCCTTGCGCTTTGCCAATCCCTTGTCGAACAGTTTGTCGTCCATCTAGCTCTTCACCTTCCTGATAATGCCTGGTCGCCTTACGGAGCCCGGTCTGTTGGGCCATGGGGAACGGTGGCACCCACCGTGCATTGTCCCGTGCGAAGCGAGACAATGCAGCTCCCGCGACGCCGGGCGCGGCGGGAGGAACTTTCGTGGCGCGCAAGCACGCGCCGGCACTGATGCTGTCTTGCAGGCAAGCCCGCAGTCACTTTCCAAGAACGGCACGCGCGCGCTCGACATAGGCCTCGCCGTCGAAGCCGAGCTCCCGGGCCCGGTCGTAGAAGGCCTGATAGGCAGCCTCGGCATATTCTGGCGCGGTTACGCGGTTGACCTCGCTCTGTGGCGCCGTCCAGTACTCGATCCCTGCCGCTTCCATGTCGGCGACGGCGGCATTGACATAGTCATAGAAGTTATAGAGCGCCTCGTGCTCGAGATCGTCCATCTCCGCTTGGATCGCGGTGCGCAGGTCCTCGGGGATGGATTCCCATACATCCTTGTTGATGATGACGACCCAGCCGGTGATCGGCCCGATCTGCCAGTTCTGGACGTTTTCGGCCAGCCGCCAATATTCCTGGCCGTTGCCGTAGCAGGTGGATGTGAAGACACCGTCGATGACGCCGCGTTCGAGCGCCGGCGGTATCTCGGAGAGCGGCAGGGGTGCCGGCTCCGCCCCGATTGCCTCCATCAGCGCGGCCGTCTGGGGATTGTGGACCCTGAGCACCTTGCCGCGGAAATCCTCCAAGGTGCGGATCGGTTCTTTCGAGAACAGCGCCTGGCTGCACCAGGCCCCTTCGGCCAGAACGACAGAGTTCCAATTCTCCTCCCACAGCCGCTCCACGTCTTGGCACCAGAAGGCTTCACAGAGATAGGTGTATTCGGCCATGTTGTTGACGAGGCCGGGCAGGTTGAACAGACCCATCCGTGGATCGTCGCCCGCCAGATAGGTGTGCAACGCGCCGGACATCGGCACGCGTCCATCCCTTACAGCGGCGGTGATCTGCGTGCCGCCGACCAGCGAATCGTTGAGCGTGACCTGAACCTTCCCGCCGGTCGCTTTGGAGATGCGCTCGGGCACCTGCTCCATCATGGCCGTGTAGAGCGAGTTCGGAGACGCAAGCACACCCATCGTGAGGTCGAAGTCCTGGGCGGCCGCCTGCGAGGGCAGGGCCAACATGGCGGAAACGGCAAAGCCGAACGCAACGGCACGCGTAGCCACGCTGCCGATCAGCGACGCAATTCCGCAGGCACCCGCCTTGTCGAGTTTCCTTGTCATGCTGTTCCTCCCTGGTTGTATGGGCGCGGCCGAACTGCCCTCTGAAATCGGATGCACTGACAATAATACAATCACACAGGACATTGCAACGGTCGAAAGCCGATGCTAGCTTCGGTCGTGTTTTCCCTGTCTGCCGCGCGGCCGGTGTCGGTAGAGATGCAGCTGTGTCATGTGCCGGCGAGGGGAGCTTGAGCGGGAGGATTCAGATGCAGCACGCGGAGGAATGCGTGGATACGCCCTCGTCACCTTCGGGCGAAGCCACATCCACCATTATCCTCATCGACCGCGTCAGCGATGCAACGGGATATCTCAGCGCGCTCGCACTCGTGGTGATGACCTCGATCGTCTGCTTCGAGATCTTTTCCCGATATGCGCTCAACGATCCCACCTATTGGGGCACGGACATCGCCACCTACATCCTGGTCGGCATGACCTTTCTGGGGCTGGCCCAGGCGCAGAGGGCCGGCGACCACGTGCAGGTGGAGCTCGTGCTCGCCAACCTGCGGGCGGAGCGGCGCCGCGTCTTCGAGATCTTCGCCAATTGGCTCGGACTCGTTTTCGTCCTGTTCACCGGCTGGCAGATGGTGATCTTCAATTATCAGGAATATGTGAACGACACCCGCGACTGGGGTCTGCTGGGCACCCCGCAATGGATCCCGCAGGTCCCTGTCTCCATCGGCTATCTCGCCTTCGCGCTAGCCATTTTCGGGGATATCCTCAGGAGCAGCCGACCGTATCGCTCCGTTTCCGTGGTGGTGCCGCTGCTTGCGCTCGGCCTTCCCCTGTTCCTTGTCTGGCTCGGCATCGGACCGGTTCGACCCACTGGTTGGCCCCTCGATTACGGTTCGATGGCCATAGTGGTGGTGGCGCTGGCCGGTGTGCTCGTCGTCAACGGCCCTAGGATGCTCCTTGCCGTGGGGGCCGCGATCGGCACTCTCGGCCTCGTCTATTGGACGGCCAAGGGGGCGGCCCTGCCGCTGATGGGCCTTCTCCTTGTCGCCACACTTCTAGGCCTGCTGCTCGTCGGGGTGCGTGTGGCGCTCACGCTCGGCATCGTCGGGCTTTTGGGATTGGTCTTCCTCCTACCCAACCCGCTGCTTTCCGTGCTGGCGGAGCGATCCTGGAACAGCGTCAACACCTTCACGCTGACCGCTGTGCCCATGTTCGTCCTCATGGGTGCGCTGCTCATCCGCAGCGGGGTGACCAGCGAGATGTTTGACGCGCTGACGCGCTGGTTCGGCCGCACGCCGGGCGGCGTGGCGCATGCGACGGTGGGCGCTTCGGCGGTCTTCGCTGCGGTTTCCGGCTCGAGCCTGGCCACGGCTGCCACGATGGGCAAAGTCGCCTGTCCGGAGATGATCAAGCGCGGCTATAGCCAGAGGCTCACCTTCGGGGTCGTGGCGGCGGGGGCCACGCTGGGAATCCTGATCCCGCCCAGCATTGCCATGATCATTTACGGCACCACAGTGGGCGTGCCGGTCACCCAACTTTTCGTCGGCGGCATCATTCCGGGCATATTGTTGAGCCTCGGCTTCATGGGCGGTGTGGCAGCTTGGTCCGTCTTGCGGCCTGCGGCGACGCCGCGCGGCGAGCACTTCACAATTGCGGAGAAGCTGAGGGGAACGGCCTCCGTCCTGCCGTTCGCCATCATCATCCTGATGGTGCTGGGCTCGCTCTATCTCGGCATCGCCACGCCGAGCGAGGCGGGCGCGGTGGGGGCGGCCGCCTCCTTCTTCATCTGCCTCCTGCGCCGCATGATCACGTTGCGGGCGATGGCGGAGATCGCGCTGGAGACGGTTCGCATCACGTCCTTCCTGCTGATGATCGTCGTCGGCGCGGCGATCATGAGCTGGGTTTTCGACTTCCTGCGCATCCCGCGGACGCTGGTGAACTATGTCGAGGCGACCGAGCTTGCGCCATGGATGATCATGCTGGTGATCGCTGCGATCTATGTGGTGCTCGGCATGTTCATCGAATCCATCTCCATGATGCTGATGACGCTACCCGTCACCTTTCCTATCATCATGTCGCTTGGGCTGGATCCGCTCTGGTTCGGCGTGGCGCTGGTAATTATGATCGAGGTCGGGCTCGTCACGCCGCCGGTCGGCATCGTTCTGTTCATCCTCCGAGGCGTTGCCAGCAGTGTGCCCTTGCGCGAGATCGTCTACGGCGTCCTGCCGTTTGTGGGCATCATGCTGGGGTTCCAGGTCCTGATCTATGCCTATCCGGAGATCGTGACCTGGCTGCCGGAACGGATGAAGTAACGGCAGCGAAACCGCCGGGGCGGCGCTGCGCAAGGAATCAAGATCATACGGTAAGACAATATTGTTGCGGCCCGCGGGCAGTCCCTTCTATCGTACCCAAGGCAGCCAGGAAACACATATGGAAACGCCGCTCGAAGACTGGATCGGGAAGTCCGAGACGCGCGAGGATGTCCTCACCGCGGAGACGGTCGCGCGCTTCCTCGCGACTCTCGACCGCGACGATCCTCCGCCCGGTGAGGGCTATCCCGCGCCGCCGCTTTCCCATTGGCTCGTCTTCCTGCCGTGCGAAAGGCAGTCGGGACTGGGGCCGGACGGCCAGGCCAAGCGGGGCGGCTTCCTGCCACCGGTCCACCATCTGCCACGGCGGATGTGGGCGGGGAGCAGGCTCGACTTTGCAGGTGACCTGCCGGTCGGCGCGCCGCTCGTGCGGCGATCGATCATCGCCTCCGTAAAGCGGAAGGAGGGGCGGGCCAGCGAACTCGTCTTCGTCACGGTCCGCCATGAGATCGGCAGACCCGACGGGCCGGTTCTTGTCACAGACGAACACGATATCGTCTATCGCGGCCTGCAGCAGCCGGCGGTGACGCCCGCACCGGAGAAACGGGAACCTGGCGAATGGCACCGCTTGCTGGCGCCGGATCCGGTCCTGCTCTTTCGCTATTCCGCGCTTACCTTCAACGGCCACCGAATTCATTACGACCGGCCCTATGTCACCGACGTGGAAGGTTATCCCGGCCTCGTCGTCCATGGCCCGCTGTCGGCCACGCTACTGCTCGATCTTGTTCGCCGCAAGCTGCCGGCGGCGCGGATCAAATCATTCGGTTTCCGCGCCGTCTCGCCGCTCTTCGACGGCCGGGAGATGCATCTCAACGGCAGTCCGCCGGACCGGGAAGGTAGGGTTGATCTCTGGGCGACGAATGCCGAGGGCGGCCTGGCGATGACGGCAACCGCCGTGGTGGAGACATGACGCGCCCGCTCGACGGAATTCTCGTCGTTAGCCTGGAGCAGGCCATCGCCGCGCCCTATGCGACGCGGCTGTTGGCCGACCAGGGCGCCCGCGTCATCAAGGTGGAACGGCCGGATGGCGGCGACTTCGCGCGCCAATACGACAAGCGCGCGCGGGGCGAGGCCAGCCACTTCGTGTGGACAAATCGCTCAAAGGAGAGCCTCACGCTCGACCTGAAGAAGCCGGAGGCAGTCTCCGTGCTCAGGCGGCTTATAGAGAAGGCTGACGTCTTCGTGCAGAACCTGGCGCCGGGCGCGGCCGACCGCCTTGGACTTGGCCACGAGACGCTCCGTGCCGAAAACGAAAGGCTGATCACCTGCGCGATCTCCGGTTATGGAGAAGGCGGCCCCTATGGCGGGAAAAAGGCCTACGACCTCCTGATCCAGGCCGAGGCCGGTTTCCTCTCCGTCACGGGCACGCCGGAGGCGCCGGCCAAGGCGGGGATTTCTATTGCCGATACCGCGGCCGGCGTCTCGGCCTACAGCACTATCCTCGCTGCGCTCCTGAACCGTCACAAGACCGGCAGGGGCGACCACATCGAGATCTCCATGCTGGAAGCCATGGCCGAGTGGATGGGCTATGCCATGTATTTCGCCACCGATACGGCGGAGCCTCCGCGGCGCGCCGGAGCAGGTCACGCGACCATATTTCCCTACGGCCCTTATGACACCTCCGACGGCACGGTATTATTCGGCCTGCAAAACGACCGCGAATGGCAGGCCTTCTGCCGCCTCGTGCTGGAGCGGGAGGATCTTGCGGTGGACGAGCGCTTCAAGGGGAATGCGGGCCGTACGAGACACATGGAACTGCTCGATCCGCAGATCAGGTCGGCTATGGCCAAGCTGGCGACAGCAGAGGCCATGTCGAGGCTCGAGGCAGCCAACATAGGCACGGCGACCGTCAACGACATGGCCGCGCTCTGGGCGCATCCGCAGCTTGCCGCGCGCGGGCGATGGCGGGATGTCGGCATGCCTGGCCGCACCATCCCGGCCCTTCTGCCGTTCTCAGGTGCGGCGTGGCAGCCGCGGCTCGGCCCCGTTCCCGCTCTTGGTGAGCATACCACAGCCATTCTCCGCGAGATCGGATTGGGTGAGGAAGAGATTACCGCGGTAGGAAGCCAAGGAAGCGAGTCGCCATGAAAGCCACGCATGACGAACATCAAGACCTGCGCGAGGCGCTGCGCACGCTTTGTGCCGGCTTTCCGCCGGAGTACCACCGCAGGCACGGCGCCGATCGGACCTATCCGGAAGAATTTGTCGAGGCGCTGACCAAAGCCGGGTGGCTCGCGGCCATGATTCCCGAAAAATATGGCGGCTCCGGGCTGGGGCTCGTGGAGGCCTCCATCATCATGGAGGAGATCAACCGGGCAGGCGGCAATGCGGGCCACTGCCACGGCCAGATGTACAATATGGGCACGCTGCTGCGTCACGGCTCTGAGGCACAAAAGGAGAAATATCTGCCGAAGATCGCTTCCGGAGAGCTGCGCCTGCAATCGATGGGCGTCACCGAACCGACGACCGGAACGGACACCACGAGGCTGAAGACCACGGCGGAAAAGAAGGGCGACCGCTATCTCGTCAACGGCCAGAAGGTCTGGATCTCGCGCATCCAGCATTCCGATCTGATGATCCTGCTCGCCCGCACGACTCCATTGGCCGAGGTGAGGAAGAAGTCCGAGGGCCTTTCCATCTTCCTGGTCGACCTGCATGCGGCGATCGGCAACGGGCTGACGGTGAAGCCCATCCGCAACATGGTGGGCCACGAGACGAATGAGCTGTTTTTCGACGACCTGGAGATTCCGGCCGAGAACCTGATCGGCGAGGAGGGCAGGGGATTCCGGTACATTCTCGACGGGCTCAACGCGGAACGCACCTTGATTGCGGCCGAATGCATCGGTGACGGCTACTGGTTCACCGAAAAGGCGGTAGCTTATGCAAGGGAGCGGCGGGTCTTCGACCGCCCGACCGGTCAGAACCAGGGCGTCCAGTTTCCCATGGCCCGCGGCTATGTGAACATCGAGGCGGCGAACCTGATGCGCTTCAAGGCGGCGCGGAAGTTCGACGCGGGGGAAGACTGCGGTGCGGAGGCCAACATGGCCAAGCTGCTGGCGGCGGACGCCTCCTGGGAGGCTGCCAATGTCTGCTTGCAGACCTATGGCGGCTTCGGTTTCGCCGAGGAATATGACGTCGAGCGCAAATTCCGCGAGACGCGGCTCTATCAGGTCGCGCCGATCTCGACCAACTTCATCCTCTCCTATGTGGCAGAGCATGTCCTCGGCCTGCCACGTTCCTTCTAAAGGGATCGAGCCATGGGCGAACGCAATCCACTTCTTGGGAAGGCAAAAGGCACGGAGACAGCGGAACTCGCCGCCTTTGCGGCGGGACTCAGCTACGAGGCCATTCCCAATGACGTGATCGCGCGCATAACCGAGCTTTTCGTCGATTGGGTAGGATCCGCGCTTTCCGGCAATGGGCAGCGGCCGATTTCGGCCCTCGAGCAATATGCCGATGAGATGGGACCCGCGGCTGGCCCGGCGGAGATCCTGACCAACCACCGCACGACATCCCCCATCTTCGCCGCTGCGGTGAACGCCGCCGCTAGTCACGTCTCCGAACAGGACGACGTCCACAACGGCTCTGTCTTCCATCCGGCGGCCGTCGTGTTCCCGGCGGCGCTCGCGACGGCGCAGGCACTCGGCGCATCGGGCCGCGACCTTCTGGCCGCATCGGTGGCTGGCTACGAGGTCGGCATCCGGGTCGGCGAATTCCTCGGCCGCTCGCATTACACGGTCTTCCACACCACGGGCACGGCGGGCGCTCTTGCCGCGGCCGCAGCCGCCGGGCGACTCCTGGCTTTCGGTCCCGCGACCATGCTCCATGCCTTCGGCTCTGCCGGAACCCAGACGGCAGGCCTTTGGGAATTCCTGCGCGATGCTGCCGATTCCAAGCAGCTTCACACGGCCAAGGCCGCGGAAAACGGGCTTATGGCGGCGTGGCTCGCCAGGAATGGTTTTACGGGCGCAAAGAAGATTCTGGAGGGCAGGCAGGGGCTTGCGGCGGGAATGTCGAGCGATGCCGATCCCGCGCGGCTGCTCGACCGCCTGGGTGAGCGTTGGGCAGTGACGGAAACCTCCTTCAAATTCCACGCCTCCTGCCGGCATACGCATCCCGCCGCCGATGCGCTGCTTCAGGTGATCGAAACGCATAACCTTGAACCGGAAGACGTCGCCGAAGTCGTCACGCATGTACACCAGGGCGCGATCGACGTTCTCGGCGCCGTTTCGATGCCGCAGTCCGTTCATCAGGCCAAGTTCTTGATGGGCACCACCCTCGGCCTCGTGGCGGTGCACCGCCGCGCCGGGCTGGCGGAGTTCGCACAGGTGCTCAACGACGCCAAGGCGCTCTCCTTCATCGAGCGCACAAGAATGGTGCTCGACCCGGAAGTGGACAGCGCCTATCCGGCGCGCTGGATCGGCAAGGTGACCGTCATGACGGTCGAGGGCCGCGAGCTTCACGGTCGCGTCGACGAGCCGAAGGGTGACCCGGGGAATACGCTTTCGCGTGACGAAATCGAGGCGAAGTTCTGCTCGCTTGCCCTTTCCGGCGGCGCCGTGCGTGAGGGTGAACTCGGCCCGCTGCTCGATCGGCTCTGGCGAATCGGGGAGATTGAGCGCGTCAAAATCTTGTTGCCTTCCAACATGGAAGCGTCGAAAATCGCGTGACGTATCACGCGATTTCTTGGCCGCCGGGGGTGCAAGCATGGCGACAATCCCCGGCCGCCGACGGCCGGCGATTGTCCCCGCCGGTCGTCGATCAGCCGATCAATCCAGGCACGCCGCGCGTGCCTCAACGATGTGTGGTCATTCGCTCGGCCAGCGCGGCTCGGCAACCGCCAGTTCTCCCGGGAACACCGTGACCGGCACACCGTCCTGCCACTGGATGATGGTCAGGCTGGCGCCGTCGCGGCGCCCCTTTTCGTCGAAGCTGATCGTGCCGCCGGGATAGTACTTGCTGGGTCCCGCATCGAGATTGCGCAGCGCCTCGGCCACCGCTTCGCGGTCGCGGCTGCAGGCTTCCTCCAGCGCGGTCTTGAAGATCCACATATCGCCATAGGTGGAGATGGCGTTCTGCGTCATCCACGGCTCGCCGTAGCGCTCGTTGAGCCGCTGGATCAGGTCCTCCTGGCCCTTCACGCCCCAGTTGGCGACTGCCGACATGACGCCTTCCAGAAGCGCGGGATCCATCACGTTCAGCACCTCCGGCTCCGCGATGGCGATGCCGAAGGAGATGGTCGGCACGTCGACGCGGAACTCCTGCATCTTCTGCAGGATGAGATTGGCATCGGAGATCACGGTCGGCAGGAAGAAAAGGAGGTCGGGCCGGCTCGTGCGAACGCGCTGCACCAGTGCGGAGGCGTCGGCAAGCGGTGGTGTGAAGACCTCTTCCATGACCACTTCGAGGCCGAGCTCGTCGAGCAGGCCGCTCTTCATGCGCTCGACCGAAGAGAGGGAGGCGGCGGTGTTGTCAGTGATGATCGCCACCGTGTTCGGGCGCTCGCCCGTTTGCTTTTCCGCCAGGTCCATGATGATCGGCAGGGCGATGGAGGCCTGCGCGCCGGCCGTGGCCGAGGTCTGGAAGACGTTCTTGAAGCCGCGCTCGGTGATCAGGTCCGAATAGGAGAGGGTGAGCAGCGGCAGGTTGGCGCGCTCCGTCACTTCCGTGACCGCCAGCGTAAAGGAACTGAGATAGGCGCCGGTGGCGCCGACGAGATCCGGATATTCGGCAACCATGCGCTGGGCTGCGTTTGTCGCCTTCTCGACGCTGTCGCCGCTGTCGATCACCACCAGCTCCAGCAGTGCGCCGTCAAGGCAGGAGATGCCGCCGGCGGCATTCACGTCTTCGATGCCGAGTTCGGCGCCCATCTGCATGACCTGGCCGGGGCGAGCGTAGATTCCCGAGACGGGAACGATAAGGCCGATCTGCACCGGCTCCGTCCCGTCCTGGCCCATTGCCGTTCCGGCCAACGCCAGGGCGGCAAACGGCGCGGCGGCGCTTGCAAGTAGAAGCTTTCGCAGGGTACGCATTGTCATTTCCTCCCTTTCTGATTTCGGGCAGTCACATGCCCAGATAGGCCTGCCGGATTCGGTCGTCGGCCTGCAGAGCCTGGCTGTTGCCTTCGAGGACGACACGTCCGGTCTCCAGCACATAGCCGTGGTCGGCGAACTGCAGCGCTTCGGCGACACGCTGTTCGACAAGCAAGATGGTCAAACCTGTGTCCTTGCGGATCTCGATAAGCTTGTCGAAAATGAAATCGGCGATGGCGGGCGCCAGCCCCATCGACGGCTCGTCGAGCATCAGGAGCTTCGGCGCCGAGGCGAGGCCACGACCGATCGCCAGCATCTGCTGCTCACCGCCGGAAAGCGTGCCGGCGAGCTGCTCCGCACGCTCACGCAGGACGGGCAGCCAGGCGAAGATCTTGTCGATGTTCGTCTTCCACGATTTCCGGCCGGCCTCCGTGAAGGCGCCCATCTCCAGATTCTCGAGCACAGTCAGCGAGGCGAAGACCTGACGCCCTTCCGGGACATGGGCGATGCCCAGATGCGGGCGGTCCGATGGCGCGATCTTCAAGAGATCCTCGCCTTCGAAACGGATCGCCCCGCCCATCGGCGAGACGGTTCCGGAGATCGACTTGAAGAGCGTCGTCTTGCCCGCGCCGTTCGGCCCCACGATGGAGACGAACTGCCCGGCTCCGACGGTGATCGAGACCTCCCGCAGCACCGGGACTTCGGAATAACCCGATGTCAGCTTGCTGATCTCAAGCATTGGCGGCCCACTTCGCTCCAAGATATGCCTCGATGACGCGCGGATCCCTGGTGATCTCCTGCGGCTTGCCTTCGGTGAGGAGTTGCCCGTGATCAAGCACTAGGAAACGGTCAACGAGCTGCACCATGGCCTGCATGGTGTGCTCGATGATGATGATGGTGAAGCCGGTGGCGGCGAGTTCGCGGATAACCTCAACCACCTCCTTCGCCTCGTCGCTGCCGAGACCAGCGAGCGTTTCGTCCAACAGGAGGATCTCCGGCTGGCCGGCGGTCGCGCGCGCAAGCTCCATCAGGCGCAGCTCCTTGGTGGTGAGCGCGGAGGCAACTCTGTCGGAAATCGGGGCAAGCCCCACGCGCCTGACGGCGTCGCGCGCGATCCGCTGTGCGTCCTCCTCGTCCTTCGCCTTCACATAGGCGCCGACCTTGACGTTGTCGGCCAGGCTCCAGCGCTTGAAGGGCCGCATGATCTGGAAGGTGCGCCCGACGCCTGCCCGGCAGATATAGTGGGGCTTGCGGCCGGCGAGATCTTCCCCGTGCAGCAGGACCTGGCCCGTGTCGGGCTTCTGAAAGCCGTTCAACAGGTTGAAAAGCGTCGTCTTGCCGGCACCGTTCGGGCCGATGATGCCGAGGATCTCGCCCTTGCGCACGGTGAAGCTCACGTCTTGGACGGCCTTCAATCCACCGAAGCTCTTGGAGATGTTGCACACGTCGAGCACGATCTCGTCGGATATGCTGCGCATGGGAACCCGGCCGGCGCTGCCGTGATCCGCCGCCCGCGCCGCTTCCTTGGCTTCGGAGCGGGGAGCGGAGGGGCGCCGTGCGCGAAACAGGTCGCGGCCTTTCCAGAAAACGCCTTCCGGCGCTGCGATGATGAGAACGATGATGGCGAGGCCGTAGACGACGCCCTGGATGCCCGGCAGGTAGGAACCGAGCTCGGCATGCAGCACTTCGGCAATCGGGATCAGGAAGGCAGCTCCGATGATCGGCCCCCAGACCGTGCCCACGCCACCGAACATCGCAACCGTCAGCGCCTGCGCGGAGACAAGCATGCCGAAGACCGAATTGGGCGTGATGACGAGGATCACCACCGCATAGAAGGAGCCGACGGCACCGGCAATGGCACCGCTCAAGGCGATAGCCTTCAGCTTCCAGTGCAGAACGTCCACGCCGGCAGCATCCGCGGCCGCTTCGTTCTGCTTGATGGCGACCAACGACATGCCGAAGCGCGAGCGCTCGACCCAGCGGCTGATGACGACGACCACCGTAAGCAGGACGAGCGCCAGCACCGTGTAGACCCGGCCGTCGCTGAACTGCATGTAGACGGCCGGATTTTCAAGCACGCGCGGGATGGTGATTTCGGGGTAACCGAGCCACTGGAACACGTAGTACATCGCGAGCGGATAGGCGAGCATAGAGAGCGCGAAGTAGTGACCGCGCAGGCGGAAAGTGGGCAGGCCGATGAGCACGCCGGCGAGCGCTCCGATGAGCGCCGATACCGGCAGCATGATCCATGGAGACAGACCGAGATTGATCTGCGCCAGCACCGTGGCGAAGGCTCCGAGGCCGAAGAAGGACGCGTGGCCGAACGAGATCAGCCCCGTATAGCCGCTTAGCATGTTCCAGGAGAGCCCGAAGGCCGCCCAGACGAGCACGAGGGTGATGATAAGCTGATAGTAGGAGTTCCTCACCAACATGGCGACGGCGAGATAAATCGCCGCGAAGACGAAGAACGGAACGAGGGAGCGGACGAATGCCATCAGGTACGCTCCGTGACCCGGCCGAAGAAGCCTTGCGGACGCAAGATGACGATCAGCAGGAAGAAGACGAAGATCGTGGCGTTCTGGAGTTGCGTCGGCAGAACGAGGATCGAAAGCTGCTGCACGAGGCCGATGGCCATGCCGCCCCAGAAAGCGCCGATGATGCTGCCGATGCCGCCCAGCACCACGCCGGCATACATGATGATCACATATTCGAGACCGACAAAGGGATGGAAGGGATAGTTGGTGGCGAGCAGACCACCCGCGACGGCCGTGACCGCCGTGCCGAGGGCAAAGGCAGTGCGATGGGCGCGGTCGACATCGATGCCCATATAGGTGGAGGCTTCCGGATTGTCCGCCGCCGCGCGCAGGGATTTGCCCAACCGCGAACGCGTGATGACCAGCCACAATGCGAGAATGATCGCGCCGGAAATCACTGCCGCCACCACGCGCGCCTTGTTGAAGAAGACGGCCATCACCTCGCCCAGCGGCAGCATCCATGCGTCGCCGGTGAGCGGGGTGCGGACGGATATGAGCTGTGCCCCGAACAGGATCATGGCGCCATTCTGCAGCACCAGCGCGATGCCGAGCGTCAGGATGAGTTGGGCGTAATGCCCTTCGGCTTCCATTTCGGCCGTGCGGATGCCGGTGACCTGCCGGATGAGCAGCCGGTGGACGCCGTAGCCGAAGGCGAAGAGCAGCGGGCCTGCGACAGCCACGGCGATGTAGGGGCCCGCCACGGTGCCGAACAGCGCCTGCACGCCGAAGGTGACGAGCAGATAATAGGCGGCATACATGCCCAGCATCATGAAATCGCCCTGGGCGAAGTTGATGACCCGCATGATGCCGAAGATCATGGCAAGGCCTACGCACATCAGCCCGTAGATCGCGCCTATGAGAATGCCGGTCGCCAGGGCCTGCAATATGCTTTCGGCAAGTATCTGAGCGTCCGTCATGAACAGGGCCTCTGAGTTGTTACCGCACGGCCGGTCACTGCCTCAGGGGCCGGCGATCGTCATGCCGGAATCGATCTTCAGCGTGATCCCGGTGATGTTCTTCGCCTCGTCCGAAGCCAGGAACACGGCAGAGTCCGCGATCTCCTCAGCAGTGGGCAGGCGCTTCAACACGGATTTTCCAGCACGGCTTTCCCAGCCGCTCGCGTCGATGACGGAATTGGCGCCCGGGGTCGGCACCGAGCCGGGCGCGAGGGCGTTGACGCGAATCCCGTGCGGGCCCAATTCGGCCGCCTGTTGGCGTGTGAGGGCATCGACCGCGCCTTTGATCGAGGTGTAGACGGCGGCGTTCGGGAACGCCATGGACACCGCGATGGAGGACAAATTGATGATGCTGCCCCCGCCGCGGCGGATCAGATGCGGCGTGGCCGCTTGAAAGCACCAGTAGACGCCCTTGACGCCGACATCGAGCATTTGGGAAGCAATGTCCTCCGGGAATTCGGCCAGCGGCGCGTAGTGAAAACTGACCGCATTGTTGACCAGAATGTCGAGCCCGCCGGATGCTTCCGCATGCGTATCGATGGCGTGGCGGNCCGCCACGTCGCATTGATAGGGGTGGAGGTCGAGGCCTTTCGCTCCGTCGATTGCCTTGCCCAGGAGCTCAGCATTGATGTCGGCCATTCCGACCCGGGCATCCTCGCGGGCCATGGCAAGCGCAATCGCTAGACCGATGCCACCGGCAGCGCCCGTTACGAACGCAGCCCTCCCCTGAAGGCGACCCATAGCTCCTCCCCAACACTGTTCAACGGCACGGGGCCGCTGCTAAAAAGTACTACGATAATACAATCATATTTTGAAAGCGCAACTGGCTTGATGCGCCGCGGACACATGATAGTGGCGCACAGCACGGCGACAGATCCGCCGCGCCATACGGGCTCACCGGATGATGAATGGATTGGCGACGGACGTCTCCGTGGCGATCCAGACGGACTTCACTTGAAGATATTCCCTGACGGCCTCCAGACCGCTTTCGCGCCCGATTCCGCTGCGCTTGTAGCCGCCGAAGGGCGAGGTGTAGCTGACGGCTCGGTAGGTGTTGATCCATATCGTGCCCGCCCGCAGCCGCTCCGACATCTTGAGCGCCCTCGCCATGTCCCTGGTCCAGACGCCGGCGGCGAGGCCGAACTGGATATCGTTGGCGATGCGGACGGCATCCTCGTCGTCCTCGAAGGGGATCACCGCCAGCACCGGGCCGAATACCTCCTCCTGGGCAATACGCATCCTGTTCGTCACGCCGGTGAAGATCGTCGGCTCTACGAATTGTCCGCCGGGTGCATCGGCTACGGGCTTGCCGCCGAGCACGCAGCGCGCGCCTTCCTCGCGCGCGATGGCGATGTAGTCGAGCACCTTTTTGAACTGGGCCGGCGTGGTGACCGGGCCGACATTGGTGTCGGGCAGCATCGGGTCGCCGGTCTTGGCCGCCCGTGCCACCTCGAGCAGGCGTTCCATGAACCGGTCGTGGATCGAACGCTGCAGGAGCAGGCGCGAACCTGCGATGCAGGTCTGCCCGGTCGCGGCAAAGATGCCGGAGATGGCACCCATCACCGCCGCCTCCATGTCCGCGTCTTCGAAGACGATGTTGGGCGACTTTCCGCCGAGTTCCAGCGAGACGTGCTTGATCTGCCGGGCCGCCGCTTCATAGACCTTCTGTCCGCCGATGTCGGAGCCGGTGAAGGCGATCTTCGCGACGCCCGGATGGTCGACCAGTGCCGCCCCGACCTCCGTGCCGAAGCCGGTCACCGTGTTGACGACGCCGGCCGGAAAGCCGGCCTTCTCGAAGAGCGACATGAATTCGAGGGTGGAAGCGGATGTGAATTCGGACGGCTTGACTACCGCGGTGTTGCCCGCGGCAAGCGCTGCGGCCAGCTTCCAGGAAAGCAGAAGCAGCGGCGAGTTCCACGGGGTGATCATACCGACCACGCCGAGCGGCTCGTAGCGGGTGAAGTTGAAGATGCCTGCTTTGTCCGACGGGATGACGGCTCCCTCTATTTTGTCGGCAAGGCCGCCATAGTAGCGGTACCATTCGGCCAGATAGCGGGTTTGCGACAGCATCTCGGCATAGAGCTTGCCGTTGTCACGCACCTCGATCTTGGCGAGATGCTCGGCCTTCTCCTCGATCAGGTGGGCCAGCCGGCAGAGTATCTTGCCCCGGGCCGACGGCTTCAGCGCGCTCCAGACCTCGAACGCTTCGCGCGCCGCCGAAACCGCCCGGTCGATGTCCTGCTTCGAACCGCGGGCGATCTGTGCCCAGGGCTGACCGGTATAGGGGTTGACGGTGTCGAACCAGTCGCCGGAGGCCGGATCTGAAAATGCGCCGGCGATGAAGTGACCGTAGCGTTCCATGCTTTTCCTGTCCTTCACGATGAGTGAGTTCGTTAGGGTGGCAGAAATCACCAAAATCGTCTAGCGTATGATTGTATGACTATTCTTGACTGCGCCCGGTGTGCGGAGGAAACTTCGGGCGAACAAAGGGAGGAAAATCATGAAGTCCGACAGGAACGAGTCAAAACTTGCGCCCGCTGTGTGGGAGCGGCTGGCCGACCTCCGGCCCAATCGCCGCACAGTTTTGGCGGCGGCCGCGGCGGCGCTCGCCACGCCCTACATTTCGCGGCTGGCGTGGGCGCAGGACAGCGTCAATGTGGGTGTCGTGGTCCCGCTGTCCGGCGCCAATGCGCAGTTCGGCGTCAATTCGCGCAACGGTATCGAGATGGTCGCCGAGCAGATCAACACAAACGGCGGCATCAAGGCGCTTGACGGCGCGAAGATCAACCTCATCGTGGCCGACTCGACCTCGACGCCGACGACCGCCGCCACCGTCGGGCAGCGCATGATCACACAGCACAACGTGGTGGCGATCCTTGGTGCCTATGCCTCGTCGTTGACGCTCGCCCTCTCGGAGGTGACAGAGCGACGGCGCATTCCTCTCATGACCATGTCCTTCTCCGACCAGATCACCGGGCGCGGCTTCCGTTACGTCTTCCAGGCCATCAACAAGGCCTCCACGCTGGGCGCGGCGCAGCTCGAAGGTACGGCGCAGATCGCCGGCGGTGCGGGGCAGGAACTGCAGAGCATCGCCATCATGTACGAGGACACCGCCTACGGGACCTCGCAGGCGGCCGGCCTGCGCGACACGGCGGCGAAGCTCGGCATCGAGGTGGTGATGGACGAGGCCTATCCGCTCGGCATCACCGACGTCACCCCGCTCATCAACCAGCTGCGCGCCACCGATGCGCAGGCCGTTTTCCCGTGCTCCTATCTGAATGACGGGCTGCAGATCATCCGCTCCATGCGCCAACAGAACATCACGCTTCCGGTGATCGGCGGCGCCGGCGGCTATGTCATCCCCGATTTCAAGGAGGCGCTCGGAGAGTTCGCCGACGGCGTGATGTCGATCGCGCCGGGCAATTACGACCAGGCACCAGAGCTCACCGACGTTTTCAGGGAGCGCTACGGATACTTCATGGTGCATGAGGCGCTGGAGCATGCCGTCTGCCTCGACGTTCTGGCCAAGGCGCTCGAGATCGCGGGCGAGGCCGATCCGGAGGCCGTGCGCGAGGCGCTTTCAAACACGCGCTTCGAGGGGGGATGGTGTGCGGCCATGCCCAACGATGCGGTCGACTTCGACGAGACGGGGCTCAACACGCTGGCGCGTCCCTTGATGGTGCAATGGCGCGGCGAGGATCTCGTCACGGTCTGGCCGGAAGATCTGGCCAGGGGCGAAGCCGTCTGGACCGGCGCTTGATCCAGACCGGCCGCCGCAATCAGCTCCCGTGCGCCTGGTGCGGGAGCGGTTTCATACGACAATCGAATGGCGTCGTCCTCGGAGTGTTTCGGTGACCTTCGTGCAAGCTGTAATCGACGGGCTGATGATCGGCGGCGTCTATGCCGTCATCTCCATAGGCCTCACCCTCGTCTTCGGCGTGATGGGCATCATCAATTTTGCCCAGGCCGAGTTCCTTATGCTCGGCATGTTCATCGCCTATTTCGCCTGGAAGTTCCTCGGGCTCGATCCTCTCATAGGGTCGCTTCTTTCGTTTGCGCTGATCTTCGGCCTGGGCATTCTGGTGCAGCGGACCCTCATACAGCGCGTGCTCAACGCACCACCGCTCGCCCAGATCTTCGTGACGGTCGGCCTTCTGATCGTTATAGAGAATCTTGCCCTTATCGCCTTCGGTTCTGATTTCCGCTCCGTTTCGACGGCATATCAGACGACGGCGCTGCGACTGGGGCCGCTTTTCATCAGCGTACCTTATCTTGCGGCATTTCTGATGTCTCTCCTGTGCGGTGTCGCGCTCTGGCTCTTCACCAACGGGACCTGGTATGGCCGCGCCATGCGGGCGACCGCCCAGGATCCGATGGCCGCTCACCTGATGGGCATCAATGCCGACCGGATGCGCCAGATCGCTTTCGGTCTCGGTGTAGGGCTTACGGCCTTCGGCGGCGCGGTGATCCTACCTTACTTCACCGTGCATCCGACGGTTGGCCAGCAATTCGTGGTGCTGATGTTCACGGTGGTTGTGCTGGGCGGGCTCGGCAGCGTGGCGGGAGCGGTCGTGGGCGGGTTGGCGGTCGGTGTCATCCAGTCGGTCTCGACCCTGTTCTTCCCGATCCAGCTCCAGAACCTGGTGCTCTTCATCGTCTTCATTACCATGCTGGCGCTGCGTCCGAACGGCCTTCTCGGGGGTGCCCGATGAGGTGGTGGATCGCCGGTGTGGCGGCAGTGGCCTTGGCTGCCGCCCTGCCACTCTTTCTCGACCCGCTCGGCTACGCCATCCGGGTGCTGACACTGGCACTGCTGTTCGCGGCACTGGGCCAGGCCTGGAACATCGTCGGCGGGCTTGCCAACCAGATCTCGCTCGGCCATGCGGCCTTTTTCGGCCTCGGTGCCTACACCTCCACGCTGCTGCTCATCCATTTCAGCGTCTCGCCGTGGCTCGGCATGCTGGCCGGGGCCGCTATCGCTGCCGTGGCCGCCTATCTGCTCAGTTTCCCGACCATGCGCTTGCGTGGGCACTATTTCGCGCTTGCCACCCTTGCCTTCAGCGAGGTGTTGCGGATCATCGCGATCTCCTGGTCGGGCGTAACGGGCGGTCCCGTCGGACTCTCGGTCCCGTTCGCGATGGAGGACAGCTTCGCGCTCCTCCAGTTCAGGAGCACCTTGCCCTACTACTACATCATTCTCGGGGCGCTTGTGCTGATCTCCTGCGTCTTTCTCGTCATCCGCCACAGCGCGCTCGGCTACCGACTGCGGGCGGTGAAGGAGAATGTCGAGGCGGCCGAAGTCATCGGCGTCGACACGACGCGGGTGAAGATCGTCGCCGCAGTGATCTCGGCCGCCCTGACGGCGATCCTCGGCACGCTTTACGCGCAGTTCAACTATTTCTTCGATCCGGATGCCGTATTCGGTATCGTGCCGGTCTCCATCCGTGCGGCGATCGTGACGATCCTCGGCGGCGCGGGCACTGTTCTGGGGCCGATTGTCGGCGCCTTCTTCATCATCCCGGTAGAGGAACTCGCCAACAGCTACCTGTCCTCGCAGATGGCGGGCCTGTCCCAACTTGCCTTCGGTCTCGTGCTGATCGCCGTGATCCTGGTCCAGCCGCGCGGCATTCTCGTGCTGATCAGGGATGGGGTGGCACGCTTCAGGAGAGGAGACGGGGCATGAACGGACCGCTCCTCGAGATCCGCGGAATCAGCAAGCGCTTCGGCGGGCTGCAGGCGCTGGAGGACCTGTCCTTCGATGTTTCGAAAGGCGAAATCGTCGGGCTCATCGGGCCGAACGGAGCGGGCAAGTCCACGCTTTTCAACACGCTTGTCGGCCTGCACAAGCCCACAGCCGGAGCAGTTCGGCTGGAGGGTAAGGATGTCACCGGCCTCAGGCCGCATCGCATCGCAAAGCGCGGCATGACGAAGACGTTTCAGAATGTCGCGCTCTTCGCGGAAACCTCCGTGCTCGACAACGTGCTGATCGGGGCTCTCCTGCGCGAGAGCGTTGCCGATGCCCGCGCGACCGCGCGAACCTGCCTGGAGCGGGTCGGGCTTGCCGACGTGGCGGAGAAGGCGGCGAGCGATCTTTCCTTTCCCGAACGCGCCCGGGTGGAGGTGGCGCGCGGCCTGGCCACGCGCCCGAAGGTCCTCTTGCTGGACGAGGTGATGGCCGCGCTTAACCGCGTCGAGATGGAGGAGATCATGGTACTCATCCGCTCGCTGCGGGAGGACGGCCTGACCGTGATCGTGGTGGAGCACCACATGCACGCCATCATGTCGCTGTGCGAGCGCATCGTGGTCTTGAATTTCGGCAGGAAAATCGCCGAGGGTTCGCCGCAGGAGATCTCGCGAAACCAGGAAGTCGTTCGCGCCTATCTGGGCAGGGAATACGCATGAGGGAGGTCGAGCACGTGCCGGGCGAGCCGCTGCTTTCCATAGAGGATCTTTACGCCGGCTATGACGGTGAGGTGCTGCACGGGGTCTCGCTGGAGGTGAGGGAAGGGGAGTTCGTCTGCGTTATCGGGGCCAATACGGCGGGCAAGAGCACGCTCCTGCGCTCCATCTCGCGTCTGGTTCCGCGGTCGCGCGGCAGGATCGTTTTTGGCGGGGCTGACCTCATGCGGCTTCAACCCTATGAAGTGCCGAAGCTCGGCATCGCCCACGTTCCCGAGGGTCGCCATCTCTTCCCGGACATGACGGTGGAGGAGAACCTGATGCTCGGAGCGTACCCGGTGCGGCGCGACCCTGGGCATGCGCGGCGACTGGAGGAATGCTTCGCGCTCTTCCCACGTCTCAAGGAAAGGCGGAACCAGCGGGCCGGCACGCTTTCCGGCGGCGAGCAGCAGATGGTCGCGCTCGGTCGCGCGATGATGCTCGGCATGCGAATGCTCATCCTGGACGAACCGAGCCACGGCCTTGCACCCATCGTCGTCGACCAGGTGCACGACGCGCTGGTGAAAATTCACGAGAGCGGCACGTCCATCCTGCTGGTGGAGCAGAACACCGCGCTCGCGCTGTCCGTGGCGTCGCGCGGCTACGTGCTTGAGTCCGGCCGGGTCGTGCTGAGCGACACGTCTCGGGCCCTGCAACAGAATCCGAAGGTCCGCGAGGCCTATCTCGGCCTGTAGGGAAGCCTATCGGCAGTTGGGGCGAGGTACGGCACCTCCAGATGTGCCGTGCTTCCTGCTTAAAGTATTTTGCAGCCAGATGGAATCATCTAGCGTCGCATAAATGCGGCGAAACAAATAGATAGGCCGGATCAGCGTTTCAATGAAACGATGAACCGGTCTAAGATTTCGGGTCGGCGTCGAGCCGCACCACCACGCCTTCAAGCCCCTGAGAGGGGGCGGGATAGCGGTCGAGGATGATCGGATCGTGTCCCGGGATCACGTTCGACCGGTCGTTCGCCAGATCCCACAGCCGTTCATAGCCTTCAAGCGTGTCGGCCAGGCTGTGCATGATGGGAAACGCGCGGCCCTGCTCCATATTTGCGTAGAAATGGCTGGCGTCCGACGCGACGACGAGCCAGCCGCGGCGGGTCCACACTCGCACGACCTGTAGCCCCTTGCTGTGGCCGCCGACGTGATGAACCGAAATGCCCGGAGCAAGCTCCGCTGCGCCGTCATGGAATTTGACGCGGCCGGCAAAGACCTTCCGGACCATGGCGACGACATCCTCCTCCTCGAACGGCGCCTTCAGCGCCGTATGGCACATACATCGGCCGGTGCAGTAGGCCATTTCAATGTCCTGCAGATGGTATTTCGCATTCGGGAAGAGGTCGTAATTGCCGCAATGATCGTAATGCATGTGCGTGAGGATCACGTCCTGGATCGAATCGGGATCGATACCGATGGCCTTCAGGCCCTCGCCAGGGGAACGCAGGAAATCCCGCTGACGCTTCTTGGCCATCGCCTCGTCGAAGCCCGTATCGACGATGAAGGTGCGGCCGTTGCCCCGGATCGCCCAGACGAAGTAATCGAGCGGCATCGGCACGTCATGCGGGTCTCCGCCGACGAAATTGTGGGCCGATCGCGCTGCGGGGTTGTGCGCATAGCGAATGGCGAAGACCTCATACGGCTCAGGCGACATGATGTTTCCTCCGTCAGGTGCGTTCGGCTGTCAGTCGGCTGCCATGAAGTCGAGCTCCGGCATCAGATATGTGCGGAAAAGCTCATAATTCTCGATCATCGGGAAATGCCCGATATTCTCCATCTCGGTGTAGCGGCACCCGGGGATTTCCTTGACGACCGCCTCGGTCATCGCAGGCGTGCAGGAATAGTCATAGCTGCCGGTAAGCAGGCTCACCTTGCACTTGGACGTGTCGATTCCCCTGATGTGCTCGCGCGCGTCGAAATCGAAACTGTAGAACATGACGTCGCCACGATAGACCCCGGGTCCCGACTGGGCGTAGTACCACCAATTGTCTCGCTTGCCCGCTTCCGGGCTGTGAGGCGCGTTCAGGCCCCATGTGTAGGTCGCCACCAGTTCGCCTCCGTGGACGGCCGGATGATGGAGAAATTCGTTGTAGCGTCCGGGGGCGTAGGCCGCGCTTTCCAGCCCGACGACGCCGCGGATCTCGTTCTGGAAGTCGCTTGCGATCCTCAGAACGATCGCCCCGCCCATGGAACAGCCCATGAAAACCGGACGCTCGACACCGAGCGCCCGCCAGACGGCCTCGATCGCAGCCAGATAGTCCTCGGTCGTCAATTCGTAAGCTTGCAGCCACCATCCTGCCGGCGGATCGGAGCGGCCGTGCCACGGCATGTCGAAGCAGATGACGCGGAAACGGTTCGTCACCTCACCATCGTTCATCAAGTGGCGGTATTGCCGGCTGTCGGCGCCGGCGGTGTGCAGGCAGATCAGCGGAATTCCCTGGCCCGCCTCCTCCACGAAGATGCGATGCTCCTTTGCCTTGATCGACACCTTCATGTAGCGGCCGGTGATGGGCTCGACCTCAGGCATATTGCTTCCCCACGCTGCGCATCAAGCCCATCATCCTGTGCAGCGCCCGTGCGTTCTGCATGGCGACCAGCGTGTCGCCTTCCAGCACAAACTCCGGCACCCGCATGATCATGGCGAAGATGTCGTGGTAGAGCGGGGGCGGCGTTTCTGAGAGAAAGCGTTCCCAAAGATCCGCCGGTCCCCTGATCTGGAAATGCGTACGCACGTCGAAGCGGGGGGAGGGGATGATTTCCTCGATCCTGCCCTTGCGCACCCGCAACACGTAGCGCCGCTCGCCAAAGGTAAGGCCCATATCCACGTCGAACCACTTACCCGTAACGGCAAGCTCCGGATCCCGGGCCACAGCCTCCTTGAAGTCCTCCATCCAGCCTTCGTCGGGAAAGCTTTTCATTGCTCCTCCTTACGCGCTATTCGCCTCATATGCGCGCCTCGCGGTGTTTCCCTGGCTGCGCGACCACCCGCTACTTGCTAAAGAACCTGGAACGGGCGGACACCCGGCATGTCGCAGCCGGGGCTCCTCAGTCGCCGGCATATTGCTCGTCGGTGACGTGCTCCAGCCATTCGACCACGTTCCCGTCATGGCCCTCCTGCATGGAGATGTGCGTCATCATGTTGTCCGGGGCTGCGCCGTGCCAGTGCTTTTCGCCCGGCGGGATCCAGACCACGTCGCCTGCCTTGACCTCGCGGATCGGGCCTTCCCAAGCCTGGATTCGCCCGGTGCCGGCCGTCACGAAGAGCGTCTGGCCCATCGGATGCGAGTGCCACGCCGTGCGTGCCCCGGGCTCGAAAGTGACTACATTCGATTTCAACAATGCCGGCTTGGGCGCGTCTATGACCGGATCTTGCCAGACGGTGCCGGTGAAGGCGCTCGCAGGGCCGCGCCGTGATGGTCTGGAGCCACAGGGTATGATTTCCATACTTCTCTCCCTCGTTATCTGTCCGATCAGGCCATTTGCCTGCTCGGCAAAACGCGCCACCTTATCCCATTGCCAGCCCCACGGGACGGCCGCCGCAAGTGCATCGGGCAGTGCCATCTGCGTTGAGCCCAGAGGGGGAGGAACGCGCTCTTATCAGGCACAATCAGCATCAATGGCAGCTTGTCGCGGCGCATTCCTCCGGCGCCAAATGCTTCCGGCGAACTTCATCATGCGCCCCGAATGAAGTCAATATGATTGTATTACGGTAATGTACTCAGCCGCTTTCAGCCGAGCGGTCCCGGATCTCGACCCCGTATTTTTTCTCCTCCAGGGTAACGATCCTGGTGAAATCGGAGTCCGGGCCGAGCGTGTCGACTGCCTTCTGCCACGCGTCGAGCACGGTCCTGCAGGCCTCCAGCGAGAGACCCATGCGCTCCGCCTCCTGCATGAAGAGCTGCACATCCTTGTGCATGAGCCCTGTCGCGAAGCCGTAGTCGAAGGTGCGCGGCAGGATGGAATTCGGAAATTTCTGCATGGTGGCCGTGTTGCGCCCGCTGCCGGCATTGATGACATCGACCATGATCTTCGGATCAAGGCCGGCCTTCGCCCCCATGACGATGGCTTCGGAACTGAGCACCATGGCGGCAGCCGAGAGCATGTTGTTGACGAGCTTCATCGTCTGGGCGAGGCCGGGCTTGTCGCTGACGTAGAACGGCTTGCCGATGGCCTCGAGCACGGATGTCAGGTCGGTGAAATCTTCGCGCTGACCGGAGAACATCACCGCTACGCTCCCCGCCTTCGCACCCGCGACACCGCCGCTGATGGGCGAGTCTATCCAGCGGACGCCGCGCTCTTTTAGCCGTTCGGCCAGGCTTGCGGCCATATACGGACCGGTGGTCGACAGGTCCACTACGCGCTTGACCTTGCTTCCCCATGCGATGCCGTTCTCGCCGAGCGCCACCGCTTCGACGATCGGCGGGGTTGGGAGGGAAAGGAAAATGGTCTCGACGGTGGAAGCAAGCTCGGACGGCGAAGCAGCGGACCCGGCGCCCTGCTTCACGAAACTCTCCACTGCGCTTTCCCGCGCGTCGTGAACGACGAGGGGAAAGCCGGCCCTCAGAATGTTTTGGGCCATCGGGGCGCCCATATTGCCCAGGCCGATAAATCCGAATGTCTCGCTCACAGTTTCCTCCAGATTGCGCAATAACCGCCACTCGCCTCACTTCGGCACCGACCGGTGAACGCGCGATAGCGGGGGCAGGCGGGAGATCGCCGGCCGGTTTGGGCCGCAGGAAGGCGGATTTTGTACCTATCTGCGGCCCACACCGGGGCCGCGACCACGGCCTAAGAATAGCAGTGATATTACAATAATACAATCCTGTCGCACTCATAGATTCGCGCAGGACGACGCCGTAGGCAAGGACAACCCGTGAGGGGGCCGGGGCCGGTCAGGCTGCCGATCCCTGCTGCTTGCTCTCGCGGGTATCCATCGAAAAGGTGTGCATGGCCGCAGCTGCGGCCCGGCGCACATGGTTGACGGCAAGTGAGCGTGCTTTTTCCGGGTCGCGCTGGTCGAGCGCCGCAACCAGAGCTTCCAACTCCTTCAGGCTCTGGTTCCATCGGTTCGGCGCCTGGAGGGACTGCGCACGCAGCAGCATGGTGCGCGCATTCAGGAGGTACAGGGTCTTACCGAGCGCATCGTTTCCGGTGCCCGCAATGAGACATTCATAGAATCTGTTCTTCATGGCGATTCGCTTGGCAGTGGCATCCGCCTGCTTTACCTCTTCGAAAGCTCCATGCAGCGCCTGCCGATCCTCATCCGACGCGTGTTCCGCGAAGAGCTGAGCGGCGAGGCCCTCCAGCACTTCGCGCACCTGATATACGCCGATTGCTTGAGCTGCGGTGATGCGGGAGACAACCGGTCCCTTATGCGCGATCACCTCGATCAGGCCTTCCGATTCGAGCTGGCGCAGGGCTTCGCGCACCAGGGTCCTGCTGACGCCGGTCAGCTGACAGAGATCCCGTTCGGGCATTCTTTCCCCGGGCCTGAACCGCCCAGCCGCGATTGCTTGGCGTATGCTTTCCGTCACGCCATGACGCAGCGTCGCGGCGGGCCGGGGGACGAGAAATTCCTGATCGGAAGCTTTCACTCCAGTCATACTCTCGGTTAGGCCTTTCTTTGTCCTTGACGTCGGGCAGATGCTGAACGGTTATCGTTGTGCTACGAAGTTCCGGTACGGATTTGCCGATTATTCCCCACAGGCATAGGTCTGTCCAGCATAATAGAGTTTGTCTTACATTCATATCGGACGGATCTTTTTGACGTAAAGCGGGTGAGACTCGCTGGCAAATCTCCAATGGCATCGTGCCGGATACCTCTCCAGTTGGTGCAGGTTATATGGCTGGCCCGTCTTCCGACCGGTCTCCGCCGCAGTTATCCTTCCAGGTCGATGATGACTTTCCGTACGTTCGCGAACTGCGGCGTCCCCCACTGCTCCCACTCCCCAGAACTGGCGGTGGAACAGGCTCTGCCTCTACCGATGCAGGCCGTGGCGCCCAGGGCTTCCGGCAGCTTATCCAATCGCGCCTCCGCGGCGAAGCCGATATCGGCGTATTATTGTATGATTTACACATTGACAGACAACGATGCATGGTTAGGGTTATTCAAATTGCCGGGACAACCGGCAGGCCATCCGGGAGGGGATGGATCATGCGGGAACGGGCCGGGAGGAGCCGTGGGCATGCATAAAGTCGACCTGTTATGCGGGGTCGGAATTGTTCTCTTTGGATCTCTTCTCATCTTCCTGGTCATTCCGATGGCCACCGAGGAAGGGATGCATTTCGGCCTGCCGCCGACCTTCTTTCCGATGCTTCTGTCGACAGGCATGGTGGTCTGTGCGGCCGGACTGGCGCTCCATGCGGCCTACCGCATGCGTAGCGGGGTCGAGCCGCGGCCGGTCCCGATCACCCGCTGGAATCTTCTGATGTTCGCATCCTCCATGGCATTGGTTGTGACCGGCGTGATCATCATCGATCTGCTCAACATCATCGTCGGAGGCCCGCTGCTGATCGCCGGGTTCATGGTCTTTCTTGGCGAGCGCAATCTCCTGCGCATCCTCGCGACCTCGACCCTGCCGGTGGCGGCCGTCTACTTCCTCGCAATCCACGTGTTGCGCACACCGCTTCCCTGAGTGAGCCGCCATGATCGACAACATCACCGTTGCCATCTCCGAGACGCTCACACCACTCGTTTTTGCCTATGTGCTGTTGGGCGTGCTGCTGGGTTATCTCGTGGGCGCACTGCCGGGGATGAACCGGACGACGGCGATCGCCGTGGCGATTCCCTTCACCTTCGCCATGTCGCCGGCCATGGCGCTCTCATTCCTGATCGGCATCAACAAGGGGGGTGCAGCCGGCTCGGCCGTGTCGGCCATCCTGCTCAACGTGCCGGGCGAGCCCTCTTCCGTGGTCACCACCTATGACGGCTATCCGATGAGCCGCAAGGGAGAGGCCAAGAAGGCGTTGAACATAGCCGTTTATGCCTCGGTCGCAGGCGACATCTTTGCCACGCTCATACTGATCGCGCTCGCCCAGCCGATGGCCCGCTTCGCCATCGGGCTCGGGCCGATCGAGCTGGCATCGATCCTGATATTCTCCATCACCTTCATCGCGGCCGTTTCCGGCGAGTCTTTCTTCAAGGCGCTGATCGCCGGTTTTCTGGGCCTGCTCCTTTCCGCGCCGGGTATCGACTCGGAAACCGGCCTGCCCCGGCTCACATTCGGCATGGTCGAGCTCTATGACGGGGTTCCGCTTCTGGCGGTGGCGATCGGCACGCTGGCGCTTTCGGAAATCCTCATCCAGATCGATAATGGTTGGCGCGGGTCCCATGCCGTGCCGCGGGCGCGGCTGGACACCGAGCGGGCCGCCGGCTCGAAAATGTCGCGGCCTGAGCTGAAGCGTGTTTCCAACGCCATGATGCGCGGTTCTCTGGTGGGTACCGGCATCGGCCTTCTGCCGGGCCTTGGTGCCACGCTCGCGTCCTTCCTGTCCTATACCTGGGTGCGCAACGGCTCGCCCAATCCGGAGCGCTTCGGCCGTGGTGCGCCGGAGGGCCTCGCCGCCTCCGAGGCGGCGGACAACGCAACGGTTCCTGCAGCCCTCATTCCCGTCTTTGCGATCGGCGTTCCGGGGAGCCTGTCGACGGCGCTTCTCATGGGCGCCTTCATGATGCACGGGCTGACGCCCGGCCCGTTCCTCTTCCGCGAGAACGGCGACATCGTCTTCTCGATCTATATCGGCATGATCATGGCCGCCGTCGCGCTGCTCTTCGTCGGGCTCTCCGGCCAGTATCTGTTCCGGATGATCATCCGGATACGCGAGACCGTCATCTACCCCGTTATTATCTTCCTGTGCATCGTCGGCGCCTATATGGAAGGCGGCGGCATGTTCGGCGTCTATCTGATGCTGGTATTCGGCTTCTTCGGATATTTCATGAAGAAGCTGGACTTCTCCTTCGTCACCTTCGTCGTCGGCTACGTGCTCGGCCCGATGGCCGAGTTGACGATCCGGCAGTCGCTTATTCTTTCCGGCGGCAACGCGGCGATCCTGCTCGACCACCCGATCGCGATCGCCTTCCTGCTGCTGTCCGTTTTTTCCATCTGGCGCTTCACGGTGAAAGGTTTGCGCTCGATGGGAAGGAGCCAGCCGGATACCGGCTGAAGAAAACAGTCAGAAATCTTTAAAGGGAGGACTGCTCGATGCCGGGAATGACAAGACGAACGAGCCTCTTTGCCGCGGCAGCAATGGCGGGTGCGGGCGCGCTCGCGCTCGTTTCATCGTGGACGGCGCCGGCCGCGGCACAGGAATGGCCCCAAGACGATATTACCATCGTTGTCGCCTATCCTGCCGGAGGCGGCACGGACTCCGCCATCCGCGCCATGACCGAGATTCTTAGCCGCGAGCTCGGTCAAAACATCCTCGTGCAGAATGTAGGCGGCGCCGGTGGCGGAGTGGCGGCGACGCAGGTAATGAGCCGGGATCCGGACGGCTACACGCTGCTCGCCACGAACTCGACCTCCATCACTCTGGCGCCGCTCGTGGAACGCACGGCCTATGACATCGACGACTTCGGGCATGTCGCCATTCTGGGCGAGTTTCAGAACGCCGTCTTTGCCAACAAGGACGTGCCTTTCGGCACACTTGATGAGTTGGTCGAGCGCGTCAAGGAAGAGAACCGGCCGATGACTTATGCCAGCCAGCTGGCCATCGACCGCCTGCTGATGCAGTACATCGCCAAGGAACGGGGAATAGAACTGCTGCCGCTGCCCGTCAGCGGCGGGAGCGGCGCCGTCCAGGCCGTGTTGTCGGGGGATGTCGACGTCTCCTTCTCCGGAGGTTCCTGGGCTCCACTCGTCAATGCCGGCGACGCGAAAGCCCTGTTCGCGGCTTCTCACGGCCGGCTGAAGGTCGCTCCGGATCTGATCTCCATGGGCGAAATGGGCTTTCCCTTCGGCGTGACCAGCCATATCTCGCTGCATGCGCCGGCGGGCACGCCCGAAGAAGTGCTGGAGAAGATTTCCGCCGCTTTCGAGCCGGCCGTCAATGGCGAGCAGGCCCAGAATGTCGGGGAGACGCGCTTCATGGACATGACCTTCCGCGGTCTCGCCGAGGCGCGCGAGGTGATCCGGAAGGAGCGTGAGACCTATCAGGCCATCCTCGCGACCCTGGAGCAGCAGGAAAAGAGCGAGTAGTCGCCGCCACCCCTGGCCGGGCGCGCTGCCGCGCCCGGCCAGCCTGCATTCCGTCGACCGCCGATTTTACCTCAGAACAAGAAGGAGAGCGTGAGGATGAGGCCGAGTGTGGCCACGAGGATGCGCATCGGTGTTTCAGGCAGGTACTTGCTCAGCCACCCGCCGCAATAGCCGCCCACCAGCCCCCCGGCAAGCACGCTCAGGGCCGCCTGCAGATCGACAAGCCCTGACAGGAAATAGGGAATGATGGTCGTCGTGTTAATGAAGAAGGCGCTCAGATTCTTCTCCGCATTGGCGTTGCGGATCGACGTCATGCCCCCCATGGTCAGGATCGTTATGAGGAAGAAGCCGAGCCCGGCGGCGAAATAGCCTCCATAGAAGCCGGTGAGAAACATCAGAAGCATCGTCAGCAGGCCGTGACTGCGGCCCACCACCAGGCGGTTCACCAGCAGCGCCAGGCGATTTCCGAGCGCGATTGCCACCACCGCCAAAACCAGCAGAAACGGCACCACCGCGAGAAATGCATCCTCCGGAGATAGAATTAGCGCAAACGAGCCCATCAGCGCGCCGGCGAGGGCCGGGGCGAGGCGGCGCAGGAAGGCTACCGCACGTCCGGCGAAAATGTGCCGGTAAAGCCAGGCGGCTGGAAGCTGTGCCGGCCAGAGGGCGACCGTACTCGTAGCATTGGCAACCACCGGCGGCAGGCCCGAGGCTATGAGCAGAGGGAAGATGAAAAGCTTGGCACCGCCTGCCAGCGCGTTGACGGCGCCGCCGATAAGTCCGGCGAGGATAAACAGCGCCAGGTCCGGCATGTCAGGCCGCACCCGCTACGGTGCGACAAGGCCGCCGGCGTCCGCCTGCTTCCTTGCAAGCCCGTGCGCACGCACGCACCCCCTCGTGCCGCGGCGGTCCCGCGGTCCGGTTAGACGCCATAGGCCGATTTCGTCCTCCAGTCCCCCGCATCGGATGCGTCCCGCTGCATATCGGCGGAACGCACACGCTAGCTGTGCTTTTGCTCTTCCTGCTTTTGCAATACGCGCATCGCGACGATGCTGGCGGACTCGATATGCCTGATGCAGGCGCGCTCGGCGCGCTCGGGGTCACGTGCAGCGATCGCGTCGCGGATCTCCCCGATCTCGGCGAGACTCTCATGGACGCGGCCCGGCTGGTTCATGGTTGTGAGCCGCAAGAGCATGATCCGGTTGTGCAGGATTGTGAGCAGCTTCTCGATGAAGATATTGCGGCTGCCGCGCATCAGGACCGCATAGAAGCGTGACTTGGCGCCGATCATGTTCGGACCGATATCGTCCTTGCCGATATCGGCTTTGATGGCGTCGACCGCCTCGCTGAGTTCCTCGACCTCCGCGTCCGTCGCGTTGCGTGCGAACTCCTTTCCGGCATAGCCTTCAAGCAGCGCCCTCACTGCATAGAGCTGTCGGGCCTCTTCCATGTCGATGACCGCAACGACGGGGCCGCGTTGCGAAACCGTGTCGACGATCCCTTCGGCTTCGAGCTGGCGCAACGCCTCGCGTATGGAGGTGCGGCTGACGCCGATCAGCTCGCACAGTTCCCGCTCGACGAGTCTCTGGCCGGGTTGGAAGCGGCCGCGGAGAATTGCGGTGCGCAACCGGTCCTCCACCATGCGCCGCAGCGTCGTCGGCTGGCTTGTAATCTGCAGGTTCTGGTCATCCATGGCAAAATCAGCTTCTTGGCGTCCGGCCTCTTCATAATGCACATCTCGGCGCTACGCCACCTGTGCGAGCCGGTCTCCTCGGGCTCGGCGTCAGGCTTCCTCCGGCACCGACGCATCGACTAGAGTGCCGATGTTCGGCAGTTCCCCGATTGTCCAGCACTGCCCAAGCAGGCGCTCGACACCCCCTGCGGAAAGGAGACGGCGCGCCTGGTCGCGAAATTTCTCCTCGAGCTGGGCGTTGGAAAGGGGGCGCGCCAGATTGCCGAGCGAATGGGTAAGCGTCTTGGTGAGTACACGGCCATCCTGGAGCTCCACTGTCATGGCGACTCCGTCCTCCGAGATGGCTGTATCCCCCTCGGCTACCGCGCTCTCGCGAACGCGGCGGATCTCCGGGTCGTTGACGGCCTCATCGGTATATTCCTGCAGGCCCGCCTTGCCGCGCACGAGACCGACCGCCGTGCCGTGGACGACCGAAAACTTGCCTTGCAGCCCCTTTGTGATGTCGCGCTTGCCGCAAAGATCCATGACGAGCGGCGCTACGCGCAGCCTCACCGCCTTGACCGAACCCGGCGCAAGGCCGTGCTCCCGGTTAAGTTGGATGGCCGCGTCGATGGCCGGGTGATTGACGATGCCGCAGGGAAACGGCTTGTAGGTGTTCTCCCTGAGATCGAAGTCGCGGCCGAGGCCGTCCGTCAGCTTAGAGAGATCATGGTCGGCCGATTGCACCGTGGCGAAACCGCGCGGACCTTCGAGCGGATAGATGCCGGAGGTGAAGCCATTCTGCGCGAGAAGGGCGGCCCCATAGCCATTCTGCGCCGCCCGGCCGGGGTGGAAGGGCTTGCCCATGGAGCCAAACATTTCGCGTAGACCCGCCGCCTGCGTGGCGGCGAGCCCGATCGCATGGACCATCTGCTCGGAATCCAGCCCGATGAGCTTGCCGATGGCAGCGGCGGCGCCGAAGACGCCGCACGTGCCGGTGCTGTGCCATCCCGCATCGTAGTGGGCCGGATAGGTCGCATTGCCGACGCGCGAGGTCACCTCGAAGCCGAGGATGAAGGCGTGCAGGAAATCCCGTCCCGAGACGGGATTGGCGCTCGCATAGGCAAAGAGCGCGGAGGCGACCGGAGAACTGGCGTGGATGTAGTTCTTCGGCGTCGTGTCGTCATAGTCGTGGAAATGCGAGGTGATGCCGTTGATGAGTGCGGCGTGAAGAGGGTCCGCCTTCTCCCGTCGGCCGATAATGGCGGCCGTCGGCTTGCCGAAGAACGGAGAGAAAGTGGCGATGGCAATATCGGCCCCGTCCTCCGGCGCACCGCCCATCGCGCAGCCGACGATATTCACGATCGCCCGCCGCGCCTCCGCGACAACATCCTCCGGCAGGTCCTTGAACCGGCTGCCGACGACATAGTCCGCCATCTCTTGCGTTACATGCACTCTTCGGCTCCTCCTGGCTGGCATTTGCCGGTCGACGCTGTCCGGCGTGGAGCCGGCCCGGCATGTTACGTCTAGCCCGAGATATTATTGACAGTCAACATGATTGTATGAGAGTATGCTGATACGGTTCGGAACGGCGCCGCCGGCGCGCCAGGGGACGGGAAAATCGGCATCATGGACAAGCACAGCAGCCGGGTGGCACTGATCACCGGCGCCAGCCGCGGCCTCGGCAGGGCCATCGCGCTGGGTTTTGCTGCGGCAGGTTACCGCGTGGCACTCGCCGCCAGGGACCGAGTGGCACTGGAGGAAGTGGCAAGCGAAACGGAAAGGGCAGGCACGCCCGAGAGCCTTGCAATAGCCGTCGACCTCGCCCAGCCCGCCGCGCCGCAGGAGATGGTCAAAAGAACGGTCGGCCTGTTCGGCTGCCTCGACGTGCTCGTCAACAATGCCGGGGACACCAAGCGCGGCGATTTTCTCGAGCTCTCCGACGAGGACCACCTTTCAGGCTTCGCGCTGAAGTACCACGGGATGGTGCGCAGCTGCCGCAGCGCCTGGCCGCATCTGGAAAAAAGCGGCGGTGCCATCATCAACATCTCCGGCGTCGGCGCGCAAACGCCGGAGCCTGCCTTCACCATCGGCGGCCCGGTCAATTCGGCCATCATCAATTTTTCCAAGGCCCTTGCCAAGCGGGCGCGCGACGGGCGTCCGCGCGTCAATGTCGTCTGCCCCGGACATATCGTGACGGACCGTTTGCGCAAGCGCATTGCGGCTGTGGCCGAGCGCGAGGGAATCGGCCTGGAGGAGGCGCAGGAAAGGCTGCGCCAGTCGCTGGAGATTGCAAGTTTCGGCGAGCCGGACGACATCGCCCGCATGGTCTGCTTTCTGGCGTCCAGCGAGGCGGCATATGTCCACGGCGCGACCATAATCGTGGACGGCGGCTCCACGCCTGGCATCTGACGGCATCGGTTACAGAACGGAGAGGTTATTCATGGGACAGGCAATCTACGGGTTCGTGGGGCTTGGCAATATGGGCCGGCCGATGGCGCTCAATATTCTGCGGGCCGGCTACGATCTCGTGGTCTATGATCCGAACGAAGACGCCGTGGCCGATCTCGTCCGGGCGGGCGCCCGGCATGTGCCCTCTCTTGCCGAACTGGGCGCGGAGGCTGATGCGGCGTTCCTGTCGCTGCCCACTCCGGAGGTCGTCCGTCAGGTCTGTCTGGGCGAGGGCGGCCTTTCCTCGGCGAAGCGGACGCGCAGCATTGTCGATCTCTCCACCACGGGTTCCGAAACGGAGGCGCAAGTGGCGGCGGCACTCGCGGCAAGAGGCAAGGTCCTGGTCGATTGTCCCGTGAGCGGCGGTGTCTCCGGGGCGGAGGCCGGCCGGCTTGCCCTGATGGCGGCTGGAGAGGCGGAGGCGGTGGAAGAGCTGCGGCCGGTGCTGGAGTTGCTGGGCAAGCTCTTCGTCGTCGGCACGGAGCCGGGCATGGGCCAATCCATGAAGGTCATCAACAATCTCGTGTCGACGACGGCGCTCGCCATCTCCAGCGAGGCACTGGTGCTCGGCGTCAAGTGCGGGCTCGACCCGGACCGCATGATCGAGGTGCTGAATGCCGGGAGCGGCCGCAACAGCGCGACGGAAAGGAAGATTCCCGACAATGTCCTGCCGCGCACATTCGACTTCGGCTTCGCCATCGGCCTGTCGGCCAAGGATGCGCGCCTGTGCATAGAGGAGGCCGAACGCCGGGGTGTCGACATGAAGGTGGGCAAAGCCGTCCAGCAAGTGCTCAATGCCACGCGCGACACGCTGGGTGCGGATGCGGATCTCACCACGGTGATCAAGCTGGTGGAGGCGCAGGCGGGCGTGGAGGTGCGCGGCGCGGCCGCCGGAGAGGACAGGTAGATGGCGGCTGAGATCGCAACAAAGGCGATCGCGCATCACACGGCTGGGCTCGAGCAGGCCGTCGCCCGCTTCGCGACCAGCCTTGCTTATGAAGATATTCCGGAGGCGGTGCGCCATCAGGCAAGGCGTGCTCTGGTCAATATCCTGGCCACCGGCTTCGCCGGCTGCCGCGAGCCGGCCATCGACAAGGCGCTCAAGGTGCTCTCTGCGCACAGCCCGTCTGGAAATGCCGTCCTGGTCGGCCGGGCGGAAAGGTGCGATCCGCTGCTCGCCGCCTTCCTGAACGCCATGGCGGCCAATATCCACGACTATGACGACACCCATCCGCGCACGGTGATGCACCCTTCCGCGCCTGTCGTGCCGGCCCTGATGGCGGTGGCGCAGGAACAAAGGACGAGCGGGCGCGCGTTCCTGACGGCCTTCATTGCTGGCGCGGAGGCCGAATGCCGGATCGGCAACGCCGTTTCACCCGCACATTATGCGCGCGGTTGGCACATCACCTCCACCTGCGGCGTGATCGGCAGCGCGCTTGCGGCGAGCACCCTCCTGCGTCTGGACGAGGGGGCGGCGGTCTCCGCGATCGCCAATGCGGCGGTGCAGGCCTGCGGCATGGTCCAGGCGCTGGGCACGATGTCGAAGAGCATCAGCGTCGGCAATGCCGCGCGGAACGGGCTGATTTCCGCACGCCTTGCAAGGGAAGGCTTCACCGGGCCGGCGGACGTGCTCGGCGGCGAGTTCGGCTTCATCGGCCTCTACAGCGACACGCCGAAGCCCGAGGACGTGACGGAGGGGCTCTGGGAGCGCTGGGAGTTCGCCTCCAACACCTACAAACCCTATCCGGTCGGCGTGGTGCTCAACCCGGTGGTCGACGCGGCGCTCGAACTGCGCGAGCAGGGCTTGGCCGATCCCGCCGACATCGACACGGTCACCATCCGCGCCCATCCGCTCCTGCGTGAGCGCACGGACCGTCCGGACGTGGAAAGCGGCCGGTTATCCCAGGTGAGCGCTCAGCACGCCCTCTCGGTCGCCATCCTGAAGGGAAGGGCGGGCGTGGCCGAGTTCTCCGATGCCGCCGTCGCCGAGACAAGGGGGCGCCGGCCGCAGATCCGCTTCGTGGACGAGACTGAGCGCGACATCTATTCCATCGAGATGCGGGTGGACATGAAGGACGGGAGAGTATTCACCGCCGTGGTCGAAGGCGCGCGCGGTTCCGCCGCCAATCCGATGAGCGACGATAATCTCTCGGAGAAGTTCCGCAGGCATGCCGAACCCATAGGCCTGCGCAACGTGGACAGCCTGCTCGAACGCTTGTGGCGCATCGATGAGAGCGAGGATTGTGGACGTGTCTTCGGCGCCTGCGGCGGAGAGGCGCGCACATGACATCACCCGTATTGCAGGGCAGACGAGCGCTCGTCACCGGTTCGGTGTCCGGCCTCGGCCTTGCAATCGCATCCAAGCTTGCCGAGGAGGGCGCCGATGTGATCCTCCACGGGCTGGTTTCCCCGCGGGAGGGGCAGGAGAAGGCCAGCCAGCTCTCGGAGCGAACGGGCCGGCGGGTCATCTTCGACGGAACGGATCTCGCGGACCCGAGCGCAATCGAGCGCATGGTGGAGCGCATCCGCGCCGATTTCGGCGATCCCAACATCCTGGTCAACAATGCCGTGATACGCCATTTTCACGCCATAGAGGACTTCCCGAGGATTGATTGGGAGCGGGCATTGGCGGTGAACGTCAACGCCGCGTTCCACCTGATCAGGCTCACGCTCAGCGCCATGAAGGCGAAAGGCTGGGGGCGGATCGTCAACCTCTCCTCCATCTATGGCAATCGCGGCGCGGCCGAGCGCATCGACTATGTCACCAGCAAGACCGCGCTCCTCGGCATCACCCGGGCCGTGGCCATCGAGACGGCCGAAACCGGCGTAACCTGCAACGCCGTCTCTCCCGGCTCAGTGCTTTCAGAGCCGATCGCCAGGAAGATCGCCGGCATCGCGCAGCGCGAGGGCATCGATGAGGCGGAGGCGCGCCGCGCCTATATCCGCGAGCGCCACCCGACGGCACGCTTCGTCGAGACGGAGAATGTGGGCGCCCTGATCGCGTTCCTTTGCGGACCCCATTCCGCCGATATCACCGGTGCCACGCTGCCCATGGACGGCGGCTGGCACGTGGCCTGAGCAGACCCAGGGAACGTCAGGCGGCGGAGCTGCGTGCAAGCCGCCGATGGAGCATCTCCATCAGCATCAGCAGCGCGAAGATTGCCGTGCCGGCGATGCTCAGTATGGGCATGGGCATCATCACGATAACGGCCACGGCAACGAACAGCGCCGCCTTCCAGTGCGGTAGCCGGTTGAAGAGCGAATAGCGTTCGAAGCCCATCGACAGCGCAATGATGCCGATCACGGTCGTAAACAGAAGGAACGCGCCCATGGGTGTGAAGCCGCCGAGCATCAGGATCCGCGGCTCGTAGATGAAGATGAACGGCACGAGGAATCCGACGATGGAAAAGCGCAGCGAGTGCAGCGCCGTCTTAATCGGATCGGAATCGGCGATCGAAGCGGCGGCGAAGACGCCCACCATCACGGGAGGGCTGATTGCGCTCATGACGGCGAAATAGAAGATGAAGAGGTGCGCGACGACCAGCGGGATGCCGAGATCGACCATCAGCGGCGCCGTGGTGACGGCGACCAGCACATAGGCCCCGATGGTCACCATGCCCATCCCGAGGAACATGCATGTCAGCGCCGTGACGAGGATCATGATATGGATGTTCCCGCCCGAGACGATCTCGATGAGATAGGAAAGCCGGTCGCCGAGGCCCGTCATCGTCAGTACGCCGATGATGACCCCCGCTATCGCCAGAGAGCCGACCAGCGGAATGCAGGTCCTTGCGCCCTGCCGAATGCCGTTCATGAAATTGCCGATCAGAGCCTGCCGTGTCTGCCGCTGAAGCATGCAGACCGCAAAGAACGCGATGATCGAGGAAGAGATCGCGTAATCGGGCGAATAGCGCCGCCACAGGAGGTACACCAGCACGACGAGCGGCAGGATGAAGGGCACGACCTCGATCGAGGAGCGGCGCAGATCCGGAATCTCACGCGGATCCATGCCTTTCATGCCGAGCTTCACCGAAGCCAGATGCACCTGCATGAAGATGCACAGATAGAAAAGAAGGCAGGGGATGAGTGCCAGACCCATGATCTGGATCAGCGGCACGCCGGTGATCTCGCTCATGAGGAATGCCGTGGCTCCCAGGATCGGGGGCGTGATCTGGCTACCGAGCGAGGCGGTCGATTCCACGCCTGCGGCGACCTCCGGGCGATAGCCCACCCGCTTCATCATGGGGATAGTGATGACGCCGGTCGTCACGATATTGGTGACCGCGCTGCCCGACATCATGCCCATCAGCGCGCTTGCCAGGATCGCCACCTTGGCCGGCCCGCCGCTGAAGCGGCCGGCGAGCGCCATGGTGAAGCTCATGAATTTCTGTCCGCCGCCGCTGGCCTCCAGGAACGCGGCGAAGAAGGCGAAGAGCCCGATATAGGTCGCGCCGATGGCAAGCGGCGTGCCGAACAGGCCGTCCGTCGTAAAGATCTGGCTCCAGAGGAGACGGTCGACGGAAAGCCCTGCGTGACCGAACAGCGCCGGCAGCATGTAGCCGAACAGGGCATAGGCGATGGCGCCGATGGCGATGTAGTTCAGCGGCTTGACCGGCGTGCGCCGGGTAAGCTCCATGGCGCCGAGCAGGAGCAGGATGCACAGGAGCTTCTGCGGCAGCGTCAGCGTGAAGACCAGCACGAAATCGAGCCACACGAAGGCGATCCAGATGGCGGCTGCCGCTCCGAGCACGAGAATGCCGTCGAGAAGATAGGCGCCGGGCGTATTGCGGGCGCAAATCTTCGGCGGCAGAACCAGTGCGCACAGAATCAGCATGAGCGCGAGATAGGTGGGTCGGAAAACCAGCGCAGGGGGGTGACTCAGCATCCCGGTTACGAATGGATAAAGGAACAGCGAAAGAGACAGGGCGCTGACGACGATCTTGCGCAACGCTCCATAGCCTTCGTAGTCCCTTGCACCGCTTTGCTCGGCGATCTCGATCTTGCCGCTCCCCGTGCCGGACATCACCTTCTCCGTCGGCCCCAACATATCCGTGGGACGCCATCGCCGGACGGCGTCCCGAGAAAGACCATTCCTGGCTCTGTTCTACTGCTCGGGAATCAGATCCGCATATTGCTCCCAACCGGGGACGTCCATCTCCCGGTAGTAGAGCAGCGCGCCGGGATGCGGTTCGATCGGCACACCGGACAGGGCCCCCTCGAGATTCACCTCGGCGAAGACTTGCGAGCTGCGCCGCACCTCTTCGATGTTTTCCCAGACGGCCTTCGTCATGGCGTAGACGAGCTCGTTTTCAAGGTCGCCGTCGAGGAACATGAATTCCGGCGAAACAAACACGAGAGCCTCCCCCGGCACCTCGAGATTGGGGTAATCATCGACGAACGGCCATTTCTTCGGACCGGCCCAGGGGATGCGCTGCTGGATTTTGTCCAGCGCTTCCTTCTCGGGCTGCAGCAACACAATGTCGCGCGCGGTGGAAAGTTCTAGAATCGCGCCGCTGTAGTCGCGAACATAGGAGATCGCGTCCACGCTGCCGTTCTGAAGCTGGTTGATGGCCTCCGAAGTATCCATGGTGCGCACATTGAGATCGCTGACCTGGAGCCCATGTGCCTGCAGGATGATTTCGGTGAAGAGGTAGTTCGAGGTTCCGGGCGGCGCGAGCGCCACGGTTTTGCCGGCGAGCTCGCTAATCTTGGTGATGCCCGCGTCCTTCTGCGCGAGGATGTTGAGCGGCACCTCGTTGTGCGCGAACCAGAACTTGACGTCGACACCGTCGGAGGGGAACGGCGCCACCCCCTGTGTGGCATTCGTGATGACCAGCGGCGTCCCCACCCCGCCATGCATGGTGCCGTTATGGGTGTGGATCACGCTCTCGGCGTCAAAGCCCGGAACGACCGCCCCCGAAGCGCGGACGCCCTCCACGTTCTCCGTGACAATCTTGCCGAGTGCGCTTGCCAGGATCTTGGAATTACCTGTGGCCGAGCCGCCGCCCAAAACGAGGTCATAATTCCAGCTCGGATCCCCCAGCGCCTCCTGGGCAGGCACAGCAACGGTTGAGCCGGCAATCAGCGCCACCGGCACCAGCATCCGTAGCAATTTTGTTAAAACCATCTCCACTCCTCCACTCGTCTGGCTGCGGCATTCCTGCGGAAAACCAACGGAGCGGCACGATATAGGCCGTCTTAGAATCAGTCAATCATCTCGTCATACAATAGTATGGTTCCAGGCGACGGCTGAAGTACGGCCGACAGAGCGCAGTCCTTTCAATCCGTGCGATTTCCGTGCACAGATCGATCAAAGCGCGGTATGGCCGCTATGGCTATCGCCGGATCACGGCGATGCTGCGATCTGAGGGCTGGACGGTAAATGCCAAGCGCGTCGAGCGCATCTGGCGACGGGAGGGGCTGAAGGTTCCCCAGAAGCAACCGAAGAGAGGTCGGCTCTGGCTGAATGACGGATCGTGTATCCGGCTTCGACCGGAACACCCCAACCATGTTTGGTCCTATGATTTTGTCGAGGGCCGGACGCACAATGGCAGGAAGTTCCGCATGCTCAACATCATCGACGAGTTCACCCGGGAGTGCCTGGCGATCCGGATCGCTCGCAATCTCAACGCGACCGACGTCATCGACGCCCTGTCGGACCTGTTCATCCTGCGTGGTGTGCCCGGCCATGTTCGTTCCGACAATGGCCCGGAGTTCATCGCCAAAGCCGTGCGGGAGTGGATCGCGGCTGTCGGCGCAAGGACCGCGTTCATCGAGCCGGGAAGTCCCTGGGAGAACGGCTACTGCGAGAGCTTCAACTCGAAACTCCGAGATGAACTGCTCAACGGTGAGATCTTCTACAGCCTCGCCGAGGCCAAGGTCATCATCGAGGCATGGCGGCGCCACTACAATACCGAGCGGCCGCACTCATCGCTCGGTTATAACCCGCCGGCACCCGAGGTCGTTGTCTGGCCGGCGCCAACCAGTGGATCGGCACCACCATCTGCACAGGTAATGGCCGGAAAGCCGATCATGCATTAAGACTGAAACTGGACCACCTCGTAGGGGCAGGCCACTCCGACAGCGCCTCGATATGCGCGTCGGCGAAACCGCCGAGTCACGAGGTCCATTTCGCGCATGCCGCGCCGCCAGGCGCGGACGAGGGCGCGGCGCCTGCGCGGGTCGAGATCGACGCTGGAGCGGGTGGTTCCGGTCACGTTCCTGCCTTTCGCGGTGAAAGGGGCATATAACGCCTCGCCGCCGCGATGTCAGCCTTTGCCGTGCATTACACCCGCCTTTCACAGGTCGAAAGCCGACAAGGGATGGCGGACGCGCGCGTCCGTAATGCCGTTGCGGCGGCCTCAACCGCCTGCCGGCTCTCCCAGATAGGCCGCCACCAGCGCGGGATCGAGCCCGGCCAGCTCACTTTCCACGATGCCGCGGCAGGCGGTGCGGAAGCCGTCCCGGTCCAGTTCCTCCGGCGGAAGGATCGAAACGCCCTTTGCGCGCAGGAAGTCCAGCGCCTCGACGTCCTGCGCTTCCGCCAGCCGCCGCTGCTCGGCCGTTGCGGCGGCCGCCGCCCGGCGCACCGCCGCCGCCGGGCCTTCGGGAAGCTCGGAGAGCCAGCGCGCATTGGCAAGCAGCAGCACGACGCCGAAGAAATGGCCGGTCAGGCTGACATGGCGATGGTGGCGCCAGAGCTCGAAGACGACCGCGTTCGTCAGCGGATTTTCCTGCGCGTCCACCTGACCGGAGGCGACCGCCTCGCGCAGCTCCTTCACGTCGGTGACCACGGGCTTGAAACCCATGGCCGCCATGGTCTCCCGGTAGATGCGGTTGTCGAGTGTGCGCACCACCAGGCCGGCGCAGTCGCGCGGCGCGCGGATCGGACGGCGGCCATTGGTAAGGTGGCGGAAGCCGTTGTCCCAGAATCCCAGCACGCGGTAGCCCGTGTCCGCCTCGACCGCTGCGCGCAGCATCCGGCCGGCCTCGCCGTCGAGCGCGGCATAGGCCGCGTGCCGGTCGGATCGGGAAAGCGGCAGGTCGATCACGGCGAGCTGCGGCACGCGCGCCGTCAGATAGCCCGAGGCCATGTAGCCGATGTCGAAGGCGCCGCTCTCCAGGCCGTCGAAAAGCGCGCGCGCGCTCGTGCCCCCGGCGGTGACGTCGTGTGTTTCCTCGACGCCGAAGGCCCCCGGCGCCGCCTGCTCCAGCTCCGCGGCGAAGTCCTTAAGCCCCGCCGTCAGCACCGAGTTCGGCCCCTGATAGCCGCCGATGCGTAGGCGGACCGGTTCACCGCTCATGATCGCTCTCCCCGCTCATACCAGCATCAGCCGACCGCCATTCACGTCGAGCGTCGCGCCGGTCATGTAGCGCGCGTCCTCGCTCGCCAGGAAGGCGATCACGCCGGCGATGTCGCCCGGCTCGGCGAGGCGGCCGACGGGCGTCATCTTCGTGAAGGCCGCCTCCTTCTCCGCCGTCATAAGCGCGTCGACGCGCGGCGTGCGCGTGGTCCCGGGCGCCACGGTGTTGGCCGTGATGCCGAAGGCGGCCACGTCCTTGGCCAGATATTGCGTCATCATCGCCACGCCCGCCTTGGCGGCCGCGTAATGGGCGGGCGAGGAACCGGCGCTGGTGGAGCGTCCGGCGAGCGAGCCGAGATTGACGATGCGGCCCCAGCCGGCCTCCTTCATGTGCGGCAGGACGGCGGTGCAGCACAGGAAGACGCTGCGCAGGTTGAGCGCGATCACGCGGTCCCAGTCCGCATCGGCGATCTCGTTGAAGCGGGCATAGGCGGTATAGCCGCCGGCGCAGGTGACGAGAACGTCGACCCCGCCCATGGCCTTCGCCGCCTGCGCCACCATGGTGTCGACGGAATCGCGGTCGGTGACGTCGGCGGCGATCGCCGTGGCTTGCGCGCCCGTCTCGCGCACGGCCTGCGCCGCCGTTTCCGCCGCCTCGGGGTCGATGTCGGTGAGGGCGAGCGAGCCGCCCTCGCGGGCGATGCGCAGGGCCGCGGCGCGGGCGATGCCGCCGCCGGCGCCGGTGACGAGCACCCGCCGGCCGGCAAAGCGTTCCGGCACCGGGGCGGTGTGGCTGGGACTTTCCATCCTGTCTCTTTCCTCCGCTCCGTTCTGCCTATTCCGCGGGCTTCGTGTGCTCCGGCGGCGCCCCTCGCGCCGTGCGCCACAGCCGGAGCACCCCTTCGGCGAAGATCAGCAGAAGGAAGATGAGCAGCGCCGTTCCCACATATTGCGACAGCACGAAGCCGAGCGAGTGGCCGTCGAAGATGAGCAGCGCCCGGCGCAGGTTCTCGTCGGCCACCGGCGCCAGGATGACGCCGAGGACGATCGGCGCGATGGGAAAGCGGAAGTGCCGCAGCGCCAGCCCGATGACACCGGCGGCGAACATCACCCACACGTCGAACATGTTGAGCCGCACCGAATAGGCGCCGATGACGCAGATCGGCAGGATCAGCGGCATGAGGATGCCGCGCGGCAGGCTGAACAGCTTGACGCAGGGCTTAATGAGGCCGATCGCCGAGATGTAGAGAAGAAGATTGGCCAGGATCAGCGCGGCATAGATGAAGTAGATCAGGCCGGGATGGTCGACCTCGATGGTCGGGCCGACGACCACATTGTGCAGCATCAAGGCCGCCATCAGCGCCGCGGCCGGCGCGTTGCCGGGAATGCCGAGCGTGAGGGTGGGCAGCATGGAGCCGCCGACATTGGCGTTGTTGGCGACCTCGGCGCTCACCAGCGCCTCGTAGCTGCCCTTGCCCCATTTCGCCCGCTCCTCCGGCGAGGCCATGCGGCGGCCGATATCGTAGGAAAGAAAGGAGGCCACATTGGCGCCGGCGCCGGGTATGGCGCCGGTCACAGCGCCGATGAGGCCCGAGCGCACGGATGTCACGGCATAGCGCGAGAGCTGGCGCAGCGACGGGATCACGCGGCCCACCGCTGCCGGAATGGCGGGCTGCTGCCGGCGCGGCAGCACGCGCAGGATCTCCGTCACGCCGAAGAGGCCGACGAGGATGGCGATGTAGTTCACCCCGTCGAGGAGCGCCGGCAGATCGAACGTGTAGCGCGGCACGGCATGGATGGGATCGAACCCGGCAAGGGCGACAAGGATGCCCAGCCAGCCGGCGATCCATCCCTTGAGCGGCATGGCGCCGCAGGACATGGAACCGCAGATTGAAATGCCGATCATGGCCAGAAGGAACATCTCCCAGGAGCGGAACTCCAGGGCGATGACCAGGATGACGGGGATGAAGGCGATCAGGAGGATGATTCCGATCCAGTTGCCGATGAAGGAGCCGGCGATGGCCATGCCGAGCGCCTGGCCGCCTTCGCCGCGGCGGGCCAGCGCGTTGCCCTCGATCATGGTGGGCACGGCGTCGGGCGTGCCGGGGATGTTGATCAGCACCGCAGAAATCGCGCCGCCGAACACGCTGCCCGTATAGACGCCGAGCATGAAGACCAGCGCGCTGGCCTGCTCCATGCCCGCCGAAAGGCCGATGAGCAGCGCCATCGCCATGGTCGTCGACAGGCCCGGCATCGCGCCCCAGACGATGCCCAGCGAAACGCCCGTCAGCGACAGGAGGACGAACCAGGGCGACATGAGCTGGATGAAGGCGTCGATCATGTCCCCTCAGCCCGGCAGCGGGATTTCGAAGATGTTGCGGAAGGTCAGGCTGAGAAAGGCGGTCCAGCCCAGCGCGACGACGGCGATGATCCACAGGCGGCCGTTCCAGAAGAGCTTCATGAGCACGCTCAGGCACACCACCGTGGCGATCTCGAAGGAACCGACCGTGACGTAGTGGCCGGCGACATAGCCTTGAATGCCGAAGGAGAGCGCATTCATCGCCAGGAGGTAGAGGAAGATGATGCCGACCAGGAGGCTTGTGCGTCCTACCTCGGATATCGAGTCCTCGTCCTCCTGCGCCCCGGCGGCGGCCGGAGCCTGCCCGCGCCGGCGCCAGGCGGTGACGGCAAGGCCCGCGGCCATGATCATCAGGGTGATGCCCGCCGCCGCGGGCACCAGCCCCGGCGCCGTCTTCCAGTCGCCGGGCGCGCGAAAGCCGAAGGCCTCGACGGTGTACCAGCCGGCGAGCGCGATGAGCACCGCCGCGGCGATCAGGTCGAGGAGAGGCGCGGCATAGCCGGCCTGCTCCTCCTCGCCGCTGAAATGCAACTCGTCGCGTTCGCTCAAGGCTCGGCGCTCCCGGTCTCTCGCTTTAGATATCCAGCGGCTTGTAGCCCTCCGGCGGCCACCAGCTCGCGAAATCCCGCGGCTTGGGCAGGCCAAGCTCCTCCGCCGTCAGCACGTCCGAGCCGATCTGGTCGGAGTAGCGGTTGAAGAGATCGACCGTGACCACCTCCATGCTGGCCGCCTCGCGGTCGGCCTCCTCGCCGACCCGCAGGTCGTGCTGATACTGATTGGCATCCAGGAAGGCGCGGAACGCGTCGGATCCGGCGGCCTCGAGGAAGCCGTCCTGGATCTCCTTCAGGATCTCCGGGGGCGTGTCGCGGCGGACGATCATATTGTAGGTGGGGCCCATGGGCAGGAAAGGAGCCAGGTCCAGCAGCATCTTGCCCACCGTCGGCAGCACCGTTCCGTCGTCGAGCGTGATGTCCTCGGTGCCGGTGTGCTGGAGCATTCTGAACTGGCCGTCGCGCACGAGGTCGATATGCTCGTGAACGCCGCCGCCGGCGATGTCCACCTCCTTCTGCAGTCCGGCGAGCGTCGCCGGCTGGCCGCCCTGATAGGGCACATAGCGCAGCTCGATATCGGCGAAGGAGGAGATGAGCAGTGCCATCTCGTGCCAGATGCCGCCGGTGCCGGAGGTGGAGATGCTGAGTTCGCCCGGCCGCTCGCGGGCGGCCTTTATCACGTCGTCGAGTGTTTGGAAGGGCGAGTCGACCGGCACCGACCAGGAGGCGATGGCGTTTCCGGCCTTCATGAAGGCCCATTGCTCCCAGGGGGCGGGCTCGGCCGGCACGTGCCCCAGCACGCGTACGAATTTGTTGTAGTTCGCCGCGCCCAGCACCGTGTAGCCGTCGGCCGGCTGGGCGGCGACATACTGCGTGGCGATGCCGCCGACCGCGCCGGGGCGGTTGGCGATGCTGACCGTCCAGCCACGCGCCTTCTCCAACTCCTCCGAAAGTTTGCGCATCAGAACGTCCGTGCCGCCACCGGCGGCGTACATGATCACCACCGTGATTGGGCGCGCGGGATAGTCCTGGGCGCGCAGCGGCGCCGGGATGGTGATCGTCGCAGCGGCGAGTCCCGCGCCGGTGAGCAGCGTGCGACGGCTTATACCGTTGTTCATGACCTTGTACCTCCCGTTTCGGCCGCTTTCGCGAGATCCGACATCCTGCCAGGACAGCGGCCTCACGAAAGCTGGTCGCGAATGGCGACCACAGTCAAGCTTTTGTGCATTATAATATAAAAACTCTGCCATCACGTTTTCCGATGACGTGCGCAAATAATGTTCGCGCGAAATCGCGTCGTCAAAAGTTCGGCACCTAGAAAATCGTTATCCGGTGCTTTGAATTCTTGCGCCGACGTCGAAACGGTCAGGGGAAGGCGGCCGAATTACTTCAGCCGCGCTCGGTCATCTCGCATTCCTTACCACGACCTTGATGGCGTCGTCGACGCGCTCGCGCGCGTAGCGCAGCGCCGTCGGCAGGTCGTCCATGTTGAAGGTGTGGGTGTGAATGCGCGTCGCGTCGAAGCGCTTTTCGGCCATGAAGGCGTGGGCGCGGTGGGTCGCGCTGCGCCCTTCGCCGCGGATGCCGTAGACATAAATGTTGTTGCGCACGATATGGGCCACGTCGACGAGGTCCGGCTCGTGCGGGAAGGCGGCCAGGCACAGCTTGCCGCCGCGGTTGAGCATGCGCATCGTCTGGTTGACCGCGCCCGGCGCGCCGGAGCATTCTAGAACATAGTCCGCGCCCTTGCCGCCGGTGAGGTCCAGAACGGTCTCGACCGGGTCCTTTTCGCGCACATTGACGAGATGGTCGGCGCCGAGGTCGCGGCCAACCGCAAGGCGGTTGTCGCGGGTGCCCGTCAGGATGACGGGCAGGGCCCCCAGCGCCTTCGCCACGGCTACGCCCAGAAGCCCGATCGGCCCGGGGCCGCTCACCACCAGGCTCTCGCCGGCGATGAGCCCGCCGAGTTCCGTCAGACCGTACATGGAGGTGCCGGCGGTGACCACGAGCGTGGCCTCTTCGTCGCTCATCTCCTCGCCGATCCTGATCAGCGTGTTGACGTGGTTGACCGCGTAGGAGGCAAAGCCGCCGTCGGTGGTGAAGCCGTTGGCGCGGTGGCCCTTGTCCACGGCGCCGTAGTTCAGCCCGTAATTCAGGCAGGAGGTGTACATGCCCATGCGGCAGCGCTTGCACTGCCCGCAGCCGGCATGGATCTCCACCGTCACCCGGTCGCCCACGGCGAACTCGTCGACGCCCGGCCCGAGCGCGGCGACCGTGCCCATATATTCGTGGCCGGGCGTGAAGTTCTTGTTGAAGGGCAGGCCCCCCTCGATCAGCGCCGGCGGGCCCTCGGCGATCACGTCGAGATCGGTGGCGCAGATGGCGATGGCGTCGATGCGCACGAGAACCTCGGCGCGGCCGGGCACGGGAGTGGGCTTGTCCACCCGCTTCAACTCGCCCGGGCCCTCCAGAATCCAGGCCTTCATCGTCTCCGGCACTGGCACCGCGGGGGCGGTGCTCACTCCTTGGGGGGCATACATGCGCTCTTCCTTCCCGCCTGGAGCGGACCCGGTTCCGATCCGGCCACGGACCGCTCCATCCATTCGCTTGCGCCGCATCCGTGCAGCGGCAAGTGGCTCCACACGGCCTAGGCGGCCTTCAGGCGCGCGCTCTCGGGCACCTGCAGCGGGGCATTCGCGCTCTGCTTGAATTCGACCGTTGTGAAGAGCAGGTCCGTGTCGCCGATGTTCTCGACGCTGTGCAGCATGTATTCGTCTTTCCCGTAGTTCAGGTGCTTGGTGTCGCCGGGAAAATGCGAGACGTCGCTGATGCTGCCGTCCTCGAAATAGCCGCGCGCCTTGCCGTGGCTGTGGCAGGTCCAGAAATAGTCGAGCACGTGGCGGTGGAAGGGGCAGCGCTTGCCCGGCGGAAGATGCAGGTGCCACACGCGCACGCGGTCGGTTTCGGAGACCAGCACGCTGCCGACACAGGGGTTGAAGCGGTTGGTCTCCATGTCTTCAACGAGGCCCTCGGGCCAGTCCTTGTAACGCTCCTCGTTCACCTCTTCCTCCTTGCTGTCACCGGTGCGGCACGCGCCGCATCGCCGGCGCCGTCACCGGCCCTCCGGATCGGAATCGACGACGGAAAGGGATTCGAGACGGTCCAGCACGCGCCTGCGCGAGCTTTCGATGTGCTCGCGGGCGCGGGAGACCGCCCGGCGCCGGTCGCGGGCGCGGATGGCGTCGATGATCTCGCCGTGCTCGCGCACATAGGCCTCGAGCGACATCTCGCCCGTGCTTGTGACGCTGACATAGGTCAGGCGGTCGAACTGCTCGATCACGTCGCGGGCGATGCGGGCCAGCCGCCCGTTGCCGCAATTGGCGGCGATATACGCGTGAAAGGCGCGGTTGTACTCGATCCAGGCGGTCAGCCCCGCTTCCAGCGGGCCGGCGCGAAACGCCTCCAGCCCCTCCAGCACCTCGTCCGGCGCCGTCTCGATCATCAGCGTGATGCACTCCCGCTCCAGGATCTGGCGCAGGCCGTACATGTCGCGCACGTCCTTTATGTCGATGCGGCGCACGCGATAGCCCTTGCGCGGCAGCACCTCGACCAGCCCCTGCGCCTCGAGCCGCAGGAGCGCGTCGCGGATCGGCGACTTGCTCACCTGGAAGCGGGCGACGAGATCGCGCTCCTGAAGCTGCTGTCCGGGCCGCAGGACGCACGAAAGAACCTCCGAGCGAAGCCTCTGATATATGTTGGTGCGAACCAACTCCTGCGATTTTCCGGCGACGCTCATCTTCCCGCTGCTTCCGTTCTCCGCAAAATCCGCACCTTTTTGGCCTGAAATGCGGGCTTGGACGATGGTTCCATAAAAGCTTCCTTTGGCGCGACGTGTCAATCCTTAATATTTCAGTTGACAGATTTCCAAGGCCGTCGGAATCTCAAAAACGGCGCCCGGCGGGCCCCGTATCCTATCCTCTAAGCGGCGAGCGGCCCGCTTCGAGAAATATCAGGTCGACAGCCCGCGGCACGTGGCGGCCGCCACAACCGGCCACGGCGGGTGGCGGCCGAGCCGCGATCACAGGAGAAAGGCAAAGCCCGATGGCCAAGACACAATTCGGCGGACTGCTCGTGCCCGTCGTCACCCCCTTCGACAAGGATTACGCGCCCGACCGCGAGGCCTTCGTGTCGATCTGCCGCTGGCTGCTTGACAATGGCGCCCACGGGCTGGCCGTCTTCGGCACCACCAGCGAGGCGAATTCGCTGACCGTCACCGAGCGCATGTCGCTTCTCGAGGCGCTGGTGGAGGCGGGCGTGCCGGCCGAAAGGCTGATGCCCGGCGTGGGCATGAGCGCCCTCGGCGACACGATCGCCCTGACGCGCCACGCGGTGGGGCTGGGCTGCGGGGGCGTGCTGTCGCTGCCGCCCTTCTACTACAAGCCCGTCTCGGTCGAGGGGCTCTATGCCTGGTATGCGGCGGTGATCGAGGCGGTGGGCTCGGCCGATCTCGGCCTGTGGCTCTACCACATCCCGCAGATGAGCGGTGTGGCGATCCCGCACGATCTGATCGAGCGGCTGTCCGGCGACTTTCCCGAGACGGTGCTCGGGATCAAGGACAGCTCCGGCGACTGGTCGAACACCGAGGCGATCCTGCGCCGCTCCCCCGGCTTCCGCGTCTTTCCCAGCTCCGAGGGCGTGCTCGTCAAGGCGCACGAACTGGGCGGGGTGGGCTGCATTACCGCCTCCGGCAACATCAATCCGGCCGGCATCCGCCGCCTCTTCGACGCGCTGGGCACGCCCGAGGCCGAGGCGCTGCAGGCCGAGGCCGCCGAAATCCGCAGGATCTTCTCCGAATATCCGCTGATCCCGGCCGCCAAGGGGGTGCTGTCGGCGGAGCTCGCAGACGAGCGGCTTGCCACGCTGCGCCCGCCGCTGCTGCCGCTTCCCGCCGAGGATCTGCGCACATTGCGCGCGCGGCTCGCCGAGGCGGGCTGGCGTGTGCCGGGCGGAGCAGGCGCCTCGGCCTGAGCCGTGGCGCGCCGCGACAGGGCGCGGGGGCGCGGCGTGGCTGTTATCCCGGCATTCCGGCACGGCGGCTGTCTCCCCTCAGGCCCGCGCCAGCGCGCGCGGGGAGGCCTCCGGCGCGGCGCGCAGGCTGCCGCCGCCCTTCTCCCAGGCCGTGGCGAGGCGGCGCGCCTCCGCCTCCAGAAGCGCGACGAAGCGGCTGGCGTGAGGACCGAGGGGGCGGCGGATCGGCTCTATCATGATCAGGTCGACATGCAGGTCGGGGCCGGCGATGGGGTTGACGGTCAGGTTCCTGTGGCCGCCTTCTGCGGCCATCATGATGGCCGGCAGGATGGTCACCCAGTCCGTCTGCGAGACGAAGTCGAGCGTGCCCAGCATGGCGTCGAGCTCGACGATCTGGGCGATCTCAATGTCGTTGGAGGCGCAATAGGCCTCGATCATCTGGCGGCGGATGTTGGACGGGTCGGGAAGGACGAGGCGCAGCGGTCCGAGATCGCCGAGGCGCACGGGGGCGAGGTGATCGAGGCCGCTGTCGGCGCGCGAGACCAGCGTCTCGACGCTGCGCACGAAGAAGCGGCCGCGCACGCCGGGCGCCGGCGTCACCGACGGCACGATGGCGCAGTCGAGCTCCCCCGCCTGCACCATCTGCGTCAGCGCGGCACTGTAGCCTTCGGTGATGCGCACCACCACGTTCGGCGCGGCGCGGATGAAGGCGTCGAGCGCCGGCGAAAGCACGTGGCTGGTGATGGTCGGCATCAGGCCGATGCGCATCTCGCCGGCCTCGCCCTCGGCGAAGCGGGCGACCTCGCTGCCCGCGGCGGCGTGGGCGCGCAGCACGTTCAGGCAATGGCGGTAGAAGCTGGCGGCGGCCGGCGTCGGCGTCACGCCGCCGCGCTCGCGCAGGAAGAGCTGCACCCCCAGCATGTGCTCAAGGTTGCGCATGTGCTGGGAGACGCCCGACTGGGTGGCGTTCTCGCGCTGTGCGGCGGCGGTGAAGGAGCATTCCTCATACGCCGCCACGAAGATCGATATGTCGCGAAGACTGCACTGCATCGCTTTCTCCCGTTGGCTCCCGCGGCTCCGCCGGCCGGCAGCGCGCGAAGCGCCGCGTCGCCGGTCGCCTGCATCTTGCGCCGCCGTCTACAAATCTCTCCGCGTTCCTTCGGCGCCCATATGATATATCACTATTCGTGCCCTTTCGGGAAGTGGCGCCGCCTCGCCGGCTCCGCAAGGCCCGTCCGGGCGGCTGGTTTTCCGCGCCATGGCTGTGAAATTGCGCCCGGAACGCCGCGCCGGCGGAATGGATGCTTGACATCCATCCTCCGCCCTGTGGTATATCACAGGCTGAGGAAAAGACGCATATCGGAATCTTTGGTGGCTGGTGCGGTCCGGCGATCGGGCGGCGTTCAGCCCGTCCCGCCTGGGGAGGAGAGTCATTGCATAACGAGGTCGGCTTCATCGGTCTGGGCGTCCTCGGCTCCGCCATTTGCGGCAATATTGCCGCGGCGGGCCGGCGCGTGCTGGCCTTCGATCTTTCCGAGGCGGCGCGATCTGACGCCGTCGCCGAGGGGGCGAGTATCGCCTCCGGCAATGGCCAGGTGGCGTGCGAATGTCCGGTGGTCTTCACCTGCCTTCCCAACGCCGCCGCTATGGATGCCGTCGCCGCCGAACTGGCCGCGGTCGCCCATGACGGTCAGATCGTCGTCGAGCTCAGCACTCTGTCGGTCGCCGACAAGGAGCGTGCGCGCGAAATTCTCGAGGCGGCCGGCCGTCGCGTACTCGACTGTCCCGTCAGCGGCAACCGCATCATGGCGCTCGGCCGGGGGCTCACCGCCTTCTGCAGCGGCGGGCGCGAGGATTACGAAGCGGTGCGCGGCCTGCTTGCAACCTTCTGCAAGAAGGATCATTTCGTCGGCCCGTTCGGCAACGGATCAAAGATTAAGTTTTGCGGCAACATTCTCAATCTCGTGCACAACACCGTCGCCGCGGAGGCGATGGTGCTGGCCATGAAGTCTGGGCTCGACCCGAAGATGTTCCACGAGGTCATCTCGGGTAGCGGCTCGAGTTCGGCCATGTTCGAGGTTCGCGGAAAGTTGATGGCGGAGAACGATTATGCCAAGGAAGGCATGAATTTCTCCGTGCCGCTCAAGGACTCGCGCATCATCGCCGAGCATGCGGCGAGCGTTGGCGCGCCGATCCCGCTCTACCAGGCGGCGGTGCAGTTCTACCATGCCGCCGCGGCGCAAGGGCTAGCCGATCTCGACGCCGCCGCTGTCTGCCGCGTGATGGAGCGGCTGGCGAACTGCGAGCGCCCGGCATGAGACGGCATGCGCTTCCATGCGGCGAGATCAGGGAGGCGTGCCGCCTTGTTCCTGCAGATTCTGTCGGTCATCGCGCCGGTGCTGACGATCGTCGGGCTGGGCTATGCCTGGGCGCGTGTGTGCATGCCCTTCGACAACGACACGATCGGCTCGCTCGTGCTGAGGATCGGCACGCCGTGCCTGATCTTCGCCACCCTGACCGGCGCCGAGATCAGCACGGAAGAGGTGGGCGCCATCGCGCTTTCGGCGGTCTGCGTGCTCGCCGTCTCGGCGGCGGTGGGGGTGACGGTGCTGCGGGCGAGCGGCCTGCCGTTGCACACCTATCTGCTCTCGGCGATGCACGGCAATTCCGGAAATATGGGCGTGCCGCTGACGGCGATGGTCTTCGGCGGCGAGGGGCTGGCGCTGGGGATAGCCTATTTCCTGGTGGTCGCGGTCTCTCAGCACACGCTGGGATTGGTGGTCAGCGCCGGCCGCTTCGACCTGCGTTCCCTTCTCAAGCAGCCCATAGTCCATGCCAGCGCGGTGACCATCCTGGTGCTGGTGACCGGCATCGAGGTGCCGGAATGGATCGCCAGCACGACCGAGCTTCTGGGCGGCATGGTCATCCCGGCCATGCTCCTTCTTCTCGGGGTGTCCCTGTCGCAGCTCAAGGTGGCGGACCTGCGCATCGCCACGGCCATGGCGGCGCTGCGCTTCCTCGCCGGGGCGACCGGTGCGGTGGCGATCGTCGCAGCGTTCGGGCTCACCGGGGTGGAGGCCGGGGTGGTCTGGATCATGGCGACCATGCCCTCGGCGGTGGTTAACGTGCTGTTCGCGGAGCGTTTCGGGCGCTCGCCCGAGCGCGTGGCGGGCACAATCGTCGTCTCGACGGCGGCGACGCTCGCCGGCCTGCCGCTCATCGTCTGGGTGGCGATGTGGTTCTCGGGAAGCGGCTGACTCCGCTTTGGGAGGCATGAGAATGTTCAGTGAGGCGAATGGCGGCGGGGGGCGGCCCCTCCGGGCAAGCTACAACACCGTCGTGGCGCTCGGATGCATTGCGCTCGGCGTGGCGGTCTGGCTCATGATTCCCTACCAGGTGCAGGAGCCGCCCGCCATTTTCGGGCAGAACAGTTCGGGCATCAGCCCCACGCTTTTCCCGCGCATCGCCGCGATCGGTTTTATCCTCATCGGGGCGCTCTACTTCGTCGCCAGCCTCAGGATGAACGAGCCGAACCCCTTCCGCGAGCTGCCGGCCTTGGCCTATGGCAACCTGGCCGTGGTTCTCGTGGCGATGGTCCTTTACGTGGCACTGCTCAGGCCCCTCGGCTACGCCCTTTCCAGCGCGCTCGTCGCCAGCGCGATCTCTCTCTATTACGGCTCGCGCAACGTCTTCGGCATCGCCTTCGTGGGGGTCGTGGCGCCACTGGCGATCTATTACCTGTTCACGCGCATGCTCACCGTCTCCCTGCCGCCGTTTCCCTGGAACTGAGCCATGTTCGAGACCCTGGCAGAAGCGGCCCTCATGATCATGCGCTTCGACGTGCTGGCGATGATCGCGGCGGGCATGTGCCTGGGCATCTTCGTGGGGGCGCTGCCGGGCTTCACGACCGTCATGGCCATGGCCGTCGTGCTGCCGATCTCCTTCTTCCTGGAGCCGATCCTGGGCATTCCCTTTTTGATCGGCGTCTACAAGGGCGGCATCTTCGGCGGCAGCATACCGGCCATCCTCGTCAACATTCCCGGCACGGGGGCGGCCGTCGCCACCACGCTGGACGGGCCGGCCATGACGCGCAACGGCCAGTCGCGCAAGGCGCTCGAGATCGCGCTGGTGGCCTCGGCCATCGGCGATTTCCTGTCCTCCTTCGGCACGATTCTCGTCATCGGCCTCATCGCGGCGATCGCCCTGATGATCGGCCCGCCGGAGATTGCGGCGATCCTCATTCTCAGCCTGCTCATCATCGTCGTGTCGAGCTCGGGCAGCTTTCTCAAGGGCATGGTGATGCTGTTCATCGGCATGTCCATCGCCATGGTCGGGCAGGATCCGATCGGCGCCATGGTGCGCTTCGATTTCGGCTTCCATGCGCTGCAGGCGGGCGTCAACCTGCTGCCGCTCATCATCGGCCTTTTCGCCATTCCCGAAATCCTTTTCGCCATCGAGCGCCGCCAGGGCTCCATCGTCACGGCGGAGCGCACGCGCCCGGAGGGCGAGCGGCTGCGCTGGGGGGAGTTCCGGCGCTCTCTGCGCACCATCCTGCGCTCCACCGCGCTCGGTGGGGTGATCGGCATGATCCCCGGCGTCGGCCAGGTGGTCTCCGCCTTCATGGGCTATTCGGCGGCCAAGAACGCCTCCAAGACGCCCGAGCGCTTCGGCAAGGGCGAGCTCGAGGGCGTGGCCGCGCCGGAGGCCGCCAACAATGCCGTGAACGGGCCCACCATGGTGCCGCTTCTCACCCTCGGCATTCCCGGCGACAACATCACCGCCATCCTGCTCGGCGCCTTCGTCGCGCAGGGGCTGAGGCCCGGACCGCAGCTCTTTCAGGATCAGGGCGTGCTCGTCTACGCCATCCTCCTGTCGATGCTGGTCGCCTGCGTCCTTCTGGTGATCATCGGCTATCTCCTCACTCCCGTCTTCTCGCGGGTGGTGACCATCAACAAGGCATATCTGGTGCCCCTGATGCTCCTGTTCGCGGTGGCCGGCACCTATGTCTACCGTTCCAACCCGATGGATCTCTACTTCATGATCGCCTTCGGGGTGTTCGGCTATGCGGCGCGCAAGATGGGCTTCGACGTGACGCCGCTGGTGATGGGCTTCATCCTCTTGCCGCCGCTCGAATACGCGGTCGGCCAGTCGGTCCTGCTCTCCCGCGGGGATCTCTTCGGCTATCTGATCGGCTCGCGGCCGATCACGGTCGCCGTGGTGATCCTCACACCGGTCCTGATCTTCTGGATCGCCAGTCGTCAGGGCCGGCGGACGCGGGCGGCCAAGCGCGCCGTCCGGGACCAGCGCGCCAAGGAGGAGGAGGCGGCGGGACGCACGGATTGAACGATCCCGAGAAACATCAACCGAAGGAGGAGATAATGAAACCGATCAAGAAAACGGTGCTCGCGCTGGCCGCGGCGCTCGGGCTCGCGGCGACGCCACTGGCGGCCCAGGACTATCCCGACCGGCCGATCACCATGATCATCCCGCTGGGCGCCGGCGGCTCGCACGACCTCAATGCCCGCGTCATCACCTCGGTCCTGCCCGAATATCTCGGCCAGCCCGTGGTGGTGCAGCTCATGCCCGGCGCCGGCGGCCAGACCGGCACCGCCGCGGCGGCCGAGGCGGAGGCCGACGGCTATACGCTGCTGTTCACGCACAACTTCATCGATCAGCTTCAGCAGCACGTGGCGAACCTGCCCTACGATCCTAACGAGTCCTTCGTCTCGGTCGCCCGCGTGAACTCGGCGCAGCCGGTGCTGGTGGTGCGCGAGGACTCGCTGTATCAGAGCTGGGAGGAACTGGTCGAATATGGCCGCGAGAACCCCGGCGAGCTGCGCTTCGGACACAGCGGTAACTGGGGCGCCTTCATGGTGCCGGGGCTGGCGCTGCTCAACGAGGTGGACGTCGAGGCCACGCTCATCCCCTATCAGGGCGGCGGCCCCGTGATGCAGGCGCTTCTGGCCGGCGACGTCGATTTCACCTTCGCCTTCCCGTCCGTGCTGGCCGGGCAGGACCTGCGCCCGCTGCTCGTGGTCGGCGAGGATCAGATCGTCGAAGGGGTGCCCACGACCACCGAGCTCGGCTTCGATATCGTCTCCGACATCGGCATCATGCACCGGCCGGTGCTGGCGCCGGCGGGCGTTCCCGAGGAGCGCCTGCAGGTGCTGCGCGACGCCTTCGCCAAGCTCAACGAGAACGAGACGTTCCAGAGCCTGATGGGCCGGCTCGGCGAGAACACGGCCCATGTGGACGGGGCCGAATATGACAAGCTGAGGCAGCGCCAGTCGGACGAATACGCCGACCTGGTGTCGTCCTTCTCGCAGTAGCGGAAGCGACTATCGAACGGTATTGCGGGCGGCCCCGAGGCCGCCCGTTTTTCATTGCCTGTCAGATTCAGCACTGCCGCGCATGGTATCCTCTCTCTTGCGATTTCTAACACTTAGCCTTCGTCTAAGATATTGAAATCGCTTTCTCTCCCACAAGGAGAGAGATAAGGTCGGCATCGACTTCGCTGCCACTCGCAAAGGTGGATGAATTGCAGAGGCCTCGGTGCGTGCGCCTATCTCCCCCCTTGCGGGGGAGAAAGCAAATTCCTGGGTTTGGCGTAGCCAAGCCCTTGGAATTTGCAACAGAGGGGATGTTGCCCTGGCAGCTATTTGAATCTACTGGCGTTTTGATTTCGCAGCTTGCATCGGTGGGCGGTCCCACGCCCCGATCACCCGGTCATATTCGGGATAAAGGCGGGTAAAATCCTCTTCGGCCATGCCGAGGCGGCGGGCCGTATCCAGCAGCTCCGCGCTGAGCCCCGCATAGGCGGCGGGCTGTCCGAGGCGGTCGAAGACCTCGGCCGCCATGGCCAAATCCTTGGCAAGATTGGCGACCTGCGAGCGCCCGTCGAATGTGCCGGAGACGATGTGGTCGGGAAAGCGCCGCTCGCTGACGAAGCTGCGCGCGTTGCCGGCGTTCAGCACCTCCACTGCGCGCTCCAGGGGAACGCCCGCCTTCTCGGCGGCGCGGCAGCCCTCGGCCGTGGCCAGGAAGATCGTGTGGCAGATCATGTTGTGCGCGAGCTTCATGGCGTGCCCGGCTCCGCAAGGCCCGAGATGGAAGAGCCGCGCGGCGATCTGCTCCAGCACGGGCCGGGCGCGGGAAAGGGCCGCCTCCTCACCGCCCAGCATCAATGTCAGCTTGCCGGAGGCCGCGCCCGCCGCGCCGCCCGTCATGCCGGCGTCGAGATAGGCCGCGCCGGCGGCCTCCGCCCGCGCGGCGAGCGCCCGCGTCGCCTCCGGGTCGGAGGTGGTTAGGTCGATGAAGACACGGCCGGCGGGGCCGTCGAGCAGGCCATCGTCGAAGAGCGCGCTGACCTCGCCGCTACCCGGCACCGCGAGCAGGATCACCGCGCATTCGGCCACCGCCTCCCGCCGCCGCGCCACGGTGCCGCCGAGCGTGCAGGCGGAAAGGGCAGGGGGATGCGCGTCCCAGGCGGCGGCCAGAAACCCGGCCCTGTCGAGATTTTCGGCGATGCCGCGGCCCATATTGCCGAGGCCGACGATACCGGCTTTTAGCGCGGCGGCGCTCATTTTGCGGCCCGCCCGCCGGCCTCCATCAGATCGGCAAGCTGGGCGATGGAGCGGTTGGAAAGCGGCAGGTCCACCGGCTCGCCGGTCTCGGCGGAAAGGTCGGCGGCGCGGTAGCTCTCCATCACCATGCGCGCGTGCTCCGGCGCCACCATCACCGGCCGGTCCTGAAGCACGCATTCCAGGAAGTGCAGCGTCTCGGGACCCATCTGCCCGGCGAAGACATGGTCCACCTGCTCGCCGGGCATGGTCGACATGGGAAAGCGCGTTCCGCCCTCCATGGTGTTGAACCAGTTGTCGCGATGCGTGTCATCGAGGAAGAGCGCCCCCTCGGTGCCGGTGATCTCCATCCAGGTGGCGCAGAAGTTCGGATAGCTCGGCGGCAGGTTCCAGCCGCCGCCGACCACCACCAGCGTGCCGTCGTCCATGGTCACGGTGCTCCACATGGTGTCGTAGGAGCCGTTGACCTCCTTCATGTAGCCATAGGCTCCCTGGGAATAGACACGCACGGGCTTAGCCGGCTCCAGGAGCCAGAAGACGAAGTCGAGGTCGTGGGTGGATTCCATGGCCGCCGGCGAAAGGCGCACACGCGAGGCGATCTTCTTGCCCAGGCTGCGCGAGAGATGGCGGCTGACCATGACATTGACCACACGGCCGAGCGTGCCGTCGGCGATCTTCTTCTTGGCGTAGGCGATCTTGGTGTTGAAGCGCTGCGAATAGCCGATGGTGAACTTTACGCCGTTGTCGCGGGCGAGCTTGATGAGCGCGTCGGCCTCCCAGAACTCCATGGCGATGGGCTTTTCGAGGAGCACGTGCTTGCCCGCCTTCAGGCAGTCCCGGGCGATGGGAAAATGCGTGCTTTCGGGCGTGGTGGAGATGTAGACGACGGAGATGTCGGGATTGGCGACGATCTCCTTGTAATCGAGCGTGGCGGTGGCGGGGTCGGTGAGGGCGCGCACCTCCTCCAGCCGCTCGGGGCGGATCTCGCAGATGTGCAGCCTGTCGACCAGCGCGGAGTTGGCGAGCGTCTCGGAGCGGATGCCCCCGCACCAGCCCGTTCCGATGACAGCGGCTTCGACCTGTTTCACGTTTTTCTGCTCCCCGATTTTGCGCCGCGCCGCCCGGTCCGGACGGCAAGTCTCCCGCCCTGTCTACCGCCCGGCACGCCGGGCGGGAAATAATTTGTCACCAGCCGGCCGATCAACTTTCGTGATGCACGGCGCGGGAGTTCATCCCAGCCCCTCCCACATGGCGGCGAGATCGCTGGTGGCGTCGATATTGGGCAGGGGCGCGGCGATGGCGTAGCGCCCGCCGCTGAAAAGGAGCGGTGCGGCGGCCTCGTCATAGCTGGCGCGCAGCACCCGGCCGATCAGGATTTGGTGATCGCCGGCCGGCACCGTCTGCTCCAACCGGCATTCGAAGCGCGCCAGCGCGTCGCGAATGAGCGGGCAGCCGCGATGGCCGTCCGTGCTGTCCACGTCGTCGAACTTTTCCGCCCGCGGCGTGGCGAAGTGATGCGACAGCCAGGCCTGCTCCTCGCTGAGCACATTCACCGCGAACATGCCCGCCGTGAGGAAAGCGGGGAGCGAGGGCGCTTCGTTCTTGACGCTCCAAAGGACGAGCGGCGGGTCGAGCGAGACGGCGGAGAAGGAGTTCGCAGTCATGCCCTCGCGCTTGCCGTCCGGCGTGCGCGTGGTCACCACGGTGATGCCCGTGGCGAAGCGGCCGAGCGCGTTGCGAAAGAGCTTGAGGTCGGGCCCGGCCTCGTCGAATGATACGACCTGTCGCGTCATGCAGCGAACCTTCCTTCTGCGGTCACGGCCGGAAGCCTCTCAGGCAGCGCGGCGAATGGCAAATTAGAAAGTCTGTTGCCGGCCATCAGCGTTGCGGCGGGCGGGCAGGCCTATCCGCCGGGCTTATGGCGGCCAGAAGCATTTATGATTTAAACTCGCCAGGGGCGGTCTATACTCTCGCCGAGATTGGGAGGAACGGCATGATAGTTGAAATGGCGCGGATAGTTGTCAAGCCGGGCATGGAGACGGCCTTCGAAACGGGCGTGGCGGAGGCGGCGCCACTCTTCCGGCGGGCCAAGGGCTGCCGCGCGATGGCGCTGCGCCGGTCGCAGGAAAATCCCGCCCTCTACGTGCTGGTGGTCGAAGGGGAAACCCTGGAGGACCACACCGTCCAATTCCGCGAGTCCGAGGATTTCCAGACGTGGCGGCGCCTCGTGGGCGAGACTTTCGCTGAGCCGCCGGAGGTGGAGCACCTGAACCTCGTGGCACACCATTTCGGGGAGGAGACATGAGCATTTCCGAACCCGCCACGGTGGCGCCCGCGCGCCTGTGCGAGTTCGTCGCCGCCATCCTGCGGGCGGAGGGCCTGCCCGAGGCCGATGCGGCCAGCGTGGGCGAATTAATGGTGGAGGCCGATCTCCTGGGTGGCGAGGGGCATGGAGTCTTCCGCCTGCCGCGCTATGTGGAGCGGCTGCGCGCCGGCGGCTACAACCCGCGCCCGAACATCCGCGTCGAGCGCGAGCGCGGCGCCACCGCCCTCGTCGACGGCGACAACGGCTTCGGCCATCTGGTGATGAAGCGCTGCGCGCAGGAGGCCGTCGCTCGGGCGCGCAGCCACGGCATCGGCTGGGTCGGAGCGCATCACTCCAACCACGCGGGCGCGGCGGGCGTCTACGCGAAGATCCCGCTCGACCACGACATGATCGGCCTTTACGTGGCGGTCGGCAGCGCCAACCACATGGCGCCCTGGGGCGGCATCGAGATGCTGCTCAGCACCAATCCCATCGCCGTCGCCATTCCTTCGGCCGAGGGCACGATGCCGATCCTGCTCGACATGGCCACCACGGTCGCCGCCTATGGCAAGGTCAAGCTGGCGGCCCACAAGGGCGAGGCGATGCCCGAAGACTGGATGATCGACGGCGAGGGCAACCCGATCACCGATCCGGCAAAGGCGGCGGGCGGCTCGCTGCTTCCCATCGGCGGGCCCAAGGGCTACGGCCTGTCGCTGATCTTCGGGCTTCTCGCCGGCACGCTGAACGGAGCGGCCATGGGGCGCGACGTGGTCGACTACAATGCCGACGACAGCTCGGTCACCAATACCGGGCAGTTCATCGTCGCCATAGATGTGGCGAGCTTCCACGAGGTGGAGACCTTCAAGCGCGAGGTGGCGCGGATCGGCGAGGAGATGACGAGTTCGGCCCTGCGGCCGGGCTTCGACGCGATCCGCCTTCCCGGCGAGCGGGCGCTTTCCACCCGCCAGCGCCGCCTGGCCGAGGGGGTCCCGCTCTCCGCCCTGCTCGTCGAAAAGCTCAATGCGCTCGCCGCGGCAAGCGGCGTCGCGCCATTGGAATAAGGTTTGTCGAGAATTGACTTGGCCACCACCCCCTCTCTTGCAAATTCCAAGGGCTTGGCTTTGCCAAACCCAGGATTTTGCTTTCTCCCCCGCAAGGGGGGAGGCTGGCGCACCCATCCAGGCCTCTGCAACACATCCACCTTTGCCAGTGGCAGCGAAGTCGATGCCGGCCTTATCTCTCCCCTTGTTGTGGGAGAGAAAGCGATTTCAGCATCTTAGCCGAAGGCTAAGTGCTAGAAATCGCAAGTGAGGGGATGCACGACGTGGCTGCAATGCTCAGTCTCAATAAGTCATAGGAGGCCGCCTTGGCCGACAAACGCGCGACCGTGCGCAAGCTGGACGATATAGATGAATTCGACCGCGGCGGCGGCGTGGTCACCCGGCTCTTGTGCAACGAAGGCATCTGCGGCGCCGGGGTGACGACCGGCACCACGACGCTGCCCGTCGGCAGGAGCGTGGCGCCGCACCACCACAATTGCGACGAGCAGATCGTCATTCTCAAGGGCCGCGCCGAGGCCGAGTTCGGCGGACAGCGCCGGCCCATCGGGCCGATGGAGGTCGCCTATATCCCAGCGGGGGAGGTGCACTGCTTCTACAATGTCGGCGAGGAACCGGTCCTGATGCTGTTCATCTACGATGCCGGCGAGGTGACGCGTACCTTCGCCGCAACCGGCGAGACGGTCGTCCATCTGGGCGCCGGCGACCGCGCCCAGCCCAAGGGCTGAAGGCCCTCATCCGGAAAGCTGATCCCCGCCAGCACGAATCATAATTTCTGCTTCGCGCCCACGCTCCATAACCTGCCCTCCGGTTGGCGCTCCGGGCGCGGCAGGGAGGCAGCACATGGCGGTGAAGAAGGAAATCGGACTGGCGATCATCGGCTGCGGCACGATCGGCCGGATCAGGGCGATTCTGGCGCGCGACTATCCGGGCGTCGGCTGGCTGGGGCTGTGCGACGTCAACCGCGAGCTCGGCGAGCAGCTCAAGGCCGATTGCGCGGCCGATCTCTTCACCACCGATATGGACGAGTTGCTGGACCGGCCGGAAGTGAACGCGGTGATCGTCGCCACCGACGAGAACAATCACGGCGCTCCGGTGCTGGGCGCGGCCGAGCGGGGCCATGCCCTTTTCATCGAAAAGCCGATCGCCACCGACGCGCGCGTGTCCTTGCGCATCCTGGAGGCGATCGAGAAAGCGGGCGTCGACGCGGTGATGGGCTACACGCAACGCTTCCGCCGCCGCTTCCTGGCCGTCAAGGAGCGGCTCGCCACCGGGCAGATCGGCGACGTGCATTCGGTGGTCACGCGCGCTTTCATGAACCGCATGGTGCCCATCGCCACGGTGCGGCGCACGCAGGACCGCCGCCACCTCACGCCCATGGTGGTCTCCGGCACCCACAGCCTCGACATGTCCATGTGGCTGATGGCGGGCAAGGAGCCCGTTTCCATCTATGCGCGCTCGAACGAGCGCGTGCTGTCGGCGCACGGCACCAAGGATTCCACCTTCGGCGTCTTCGAGATGGACGACGGCACGCTCTTTTCCATGAACATCTCCTGGGCACTGCCGGAGATCTGGCCGGGCTCAGTCTACGGCCTGGAGATCGGCATCGTCGGGACCAAGGGCGTCATCGACATCGAGGACACGCATCGCGACCTGGTGCTGGCCTCCGACGTGGCGCAGGGGGCGGGCTACAGCCCCGACGGCTTTTCGCCCGGCGCGCCCCGGCATGTCGACTTTCTCACCAGCTATCCGCCGGGCGACCTTCACATGGATCAGCTCTGGGGGCCGATGCGGGAGGAGACGGTCTCCTGGTACCAGCGGCTGTGCATGGGCCAGGAGACCCCGCACGCCACGGCGCGCGACGGCCACCGCAATCTCGTGCTCACCATGGCGATGGACCTTTCCGCACGGCGGGGCGGCCCCGTTTCGCTGCCCGTCGATCCAAAGGAGCTGATGGCGGAGGACTGAGCCCGCGGCGCCAGAATTTTATTCGCCGATTTACCCGCCCCTTCCGCGCGATTTATCGTCCCTCCATCGCTCTCACGGGAACCGGATCCAGACCGGGGATCAGGGAGAGCGGCGGCAGCCTCCCCCTCCGGGAAACGGTACCCGGAGGCATGTGAGGGCCCGCGACAGGCCGGAGTCCTGCACTTGACGCTGCAGGACGCGGAGAAGCCGCGGGGGGTCGGTTCAGGCGTCTGAGTGACCGGCCTGAGCGCCCGCAAGGGCAAAAGGAGCCTCCTTGACCGGTCGATTGCGGGACAGCGGCCGGCGGGGCGCGTCGAGCGCGCCACCATTGAAAACCGAGAGGCACGGTCTACGCGCCCCGCTTCCCGGTTCTTTCCCATCACCCGGCGGAACGCCGCGCGGGAACGAATATGCGCGACCATGGAGTGATGCAGCGATGCCAACCAAAGCGTTTTGCAGTCAGGTTCCGCCGCTGCCCCCTCACTTGCAAATTCCAAGGGCTTGGCTGCGCCAAACTCAGGAATTTGCTTTCTTTCCCGCAAGCAAGGGGAGAGAAAGCGATTTCAACATCTTAGCCGAAAGCTAAGTGTTAGAAATCGCAAGAGAGGGGTATGCAGAATGCGCCATGGTGCTGAAAGCCGGTGTCACGAGCCTCTGCAGGGCGGCCCGGCTGCCGGCCATCCTCGAATCCGATAACCCCTATCAGATATTATCGTTTCTGCGGCCGCGCCACGGCGCGCTAGCATGCGGCAAACGCATTGGAGGCGCTCATGCAGCTTGGCTTCTTCACCATGCCGATTCATCCCCTTGACAAGGACTGGCGCCAGTCCCTGCGCGAGGACCGGGAGGCGTTCATGCTCGCCGACGCGCTGGGCTTTGCGGAAGGGTATGTCGGCGAGCACGTCACGGACGCGGCGGAGAACATCACCTCCTCGGCCATGTTCATCGCCTCGCTCGCCCGCGACGTGAAGCGCATGCGGCTCGGCACCGGCACGGTGAACCTGCCCAACATTCACCCCGCCCATGTCGCGGCGCAGATCGCCATGCTGGACCATCTGCTCGACGGGCGGCTCAATTTCGGCATCAGCCCGGGCGGGCTCCTGTCCGACTCGGAAGCCTTCGGCAATCTCGACGCCGACCGAAACGCCATGTTTCTCGAGGCGATCGACATGATCCTGGCGCTGTGGTCGCAGGAACCGCCCTACGATCTGGCGGGCCGGTTCTGGAGCCTGACGACCGAGCGCACCATGATGCCCGACATCGGCCAGGGGATCGTCGCAAAGCCCCTGCAAAAGCCTTATCCGCCGATCGTCGTCACCGCCGTCGCCCCCTTCTCCAAGGGCGTGACGGCGGCCGCCGCGCGGGGATGGGAGCCGATCTCGGCCAATTTCCTGATGCCCAAATGGGTGGCTTCGCATCGCGGCCGCTATATCGAGGGCTGCGAGCAGGGCGGGCGCGCGGCCGACCTTGCCAACTGGCGCGTGGCCAAGAGCGTCTTCGTGGCCGACGACCCGGCCGTGGCCCGCGACTACGCAACCCGGCCCGACAGCCCGTATGTCTACTATTATCGCCAGCTCCTCACCAAGATGAAGGCGGGCGGGCGCGCCAACCTGTTCAAGGAGGATCAGGACATGCCGGACGATGCGGTCACGCTGGACCATGTCGTCGACCGGCTGGTAATCTTCGGCACGCCCGACAAGGTGGCCGAGGAGCTGCTGGCCTTCCGCGAGCTCACCGGGCGCTTCGGCACGCTGCTTTATGCCGGGCACGACTGGGCGGACCCGGCACTGGCGCGCCGCTCCATGGAACTGATGGCGGAAAAGGTGCTGCCCATGGTCAACGACGCGGAAAAGGGCCGGGAGGCGGCGCAATGAGCCGCGACACCGTGATCTCGGGCGAGGCGCGGCTTTCAGTGCAGGTCGAGGGCGAGGCCGGAAAGCCCTGGCTGCTCGTGGCGAATTCGCTCGCCTCCGACCTTTCCATGTGGGACGCGCAGATGCCGCTCCTGCTGGAGACGCATCGCGTCATCCGCTGGGACACGCGCGGCCACGGCGCAAGCAGCGCGCCCGAAGGGCCCTACAGCTTCGACATGTTGGTCGCCGACATGGTGGCCGTGCTCGACCATGTCGGGGCGGAGCGGGCGGATATCATGGGCCTTTCGCTCGGCGGGATGACGGCGCTCGGGCTGGGGCTGCAGCACCCGCAGCGCGTGGGGCGGATGATCGTCTGCGACGCGCGCGCCGACAATCCGCCGCCTTTCGTGGCGGGCTGGAATGAGCGCATCGCCGCCATCCGGGAAGGCGGCATGGCGGCGATCGCCGAGGGCACGCTGGCGCGCTGGTTCACGCCCGGCTGCGACGCGCAGGTCCGCGAAAAGGCCCGGCGCATGATCCTCGCCACGCCACAGACCGGCTATACCGGCTGTGCCCGCGCGCTTCAGGAGCTCGATTACCTGAAGGATCTTCCGGGCATGCGCCCGCCGGTGCTCTATGTCGCCGGCGCCGAGGACCAGGGCGCGCCGCGGGAGGTGATGTCGGCCATGGCCGAGGCCACCCCGCGTTCGCAACTCGCCGTGCTGCCGGGGCTCGCCCATCTGCCCAACATGGAGAACCCGAACGCCTTTGCAGGCGCGGTCCGGCCGTGGCTCGCCGTGGCCGCAAGCGAGCACGGCGCATGAGGGCGCGGGCACGCCAGGAGGGGAGGGCGTCTTGTTGAACGTCGCGGTCGCCGGCTTCGGCTGGTGGGGCCGGCACATCGTCACCCGCCTTGCCGGCCGTGGCGGCATACGTGTCATTGCGGTGGCCGAACCCGTCGAGGCGCTGCACGAAGACATTCGCGCCCACCGGGTGGAGCCGGTCGCCGACTATGCGGCGGTGCTGGCCGACCCGCGCGTCGAGGCGGTGGTGTTGACCACGCCCCACATGCTGCACGAGGAGCAGGTGCGGCAGGCCGCGGCGGCGGGCAAACACGTCTTTTGCGAAAAGCCGCTGGGCATCACGGCGGCAAGCGCCCGCCGTTCCGTCGCCGCCTGCCGGCAGGCCGGCGTGGTGCTCGGCATCGGTCACGAGCGGCGCTTCGAGCCCGCCATGCGCCGACTCAAGGCCATGCTGGAGGCGGGCGAACTCGGCACGATCATGCATGCCGAGGCGGCCTTCAGCCATGACAAACTTGCCGGCATTCCCGCCGGCGGCTGGCGCACCTCGAAGGAGCTGTCGCCCGGTGCCGGTATGACGGGCATGGGCATCCACCTGACCGACCTTCTCCTCTGGATGTTCGGCCCGGTCGAGACCGTTCAGGCCCAGATCCGCGACCGCACGCTCGGCTGGCCGACGGGCGACATGGTGGTCGCCCAGCTCGGCTTCCGGGCGGGCATGACGGCGCATCTCCAGGCGATCCTCAACACGCCGCATTTCATGCGCTTTCACGTCTTCGGCTCCGATGGCTGGGTCGAGATCCGCAACGGCACCCATCCCGACACGCCCGGCGGTGTGACCGACTGGCTCCACTGTCCGAAGGGCGGCGAGCCGCGCCACGAGCGGCTGGAATGGACGGATGCGGTGGTCGCCAATCTGGAGGCCTTCGCCGAGGCGATCGCCGGCTGCGCCGCCTATCCCTGGAGCGAGGAGGAACTGGTCGGCAACATCGCCGTCTACGAGGCCATCGTGCGCGCCGCCGACAGCGGCGATACCGCGCGGCCCGGATGAGCCTGTGGCGGGATTTCGCGAATCGCGGCAAGGGCTTGGCCGCAGATCCTCAGAAAACGATTCTTCTGCGGCTCCGACTTCGACTGGCCCGAGCCTTGTACGGGTCGCGCATCGCCGATTTGCCGAGTCTTTCCCGTGGTATCGCGGTACGTCCTGAGACTTCGATTCGTTTCAGCGGCCGCCGCCCCCACGAGGGGTCAGAACAAGAGCTGTTCAGAATCGTACGCTAAGTTCAAACGAAACATGAACATCATGCCGCCCGTCGGGTTGGTGCTGGCAAGCGAAGCGTTCTAAAGCCTTCGGGCATTCCCGCCCGCACCCGGCCGTCCCAACGATATCGAAGCCTACCTCAAGCGCGTCGAAGACATCTACGTGACGGATGCCTATCACTCGCTCTCGATCGAGGGCTACCGTGTCAGCCCGGCACTGATCGAGCGCGTGCGTACCGGTAACTGGAACCCGGACCAGGACGAGCAGGACCGCGAGCATCGAGACGCGCTGGCCGCGCGCGGCTACCACCTTGCTTTTCAGGCCGTGAAGACAAGTGTGCGCGCTGTCCTCGGCAACGAAAATCCCGGCACAGTCGCCGATCGCGATCACGGGGACTGGTATCGCGAGCTGTTCGCCCCGAGCGTGACCGCGGGCCTTGCCAGACCCGCAGATCTTGCCGGCTATCGCAGCGACCGCGTGTTCATCCGCAATTCAATGCATGTGCCGCTGCCCCCTCACGCGGTGCGCGATGCGATGCCGGTCTTCTTTGAACTGCTTGCTGCCGAAGAGGATCCGGCCGTGCGGGTCGTGCTCGGGCATTTCATCTTCGTCTACATCCATCCTTACATGGACGGCAACGGCCGCATGGGGCGCTTCCAAGAGGGACCCCTGAGACACAGGGGCATCAGACTGCCTCCGATTGTCATCGGAGGCATTTGTTTTTGGATGTTGGCGGCGCAATGACGTGGTCAGGCCTACCGGGATGTCATCATTCTCACGCTCAACCAAAGCTGCTTGCGGTAGATTAAACGTTTACCCTTGTCGAATCGCCAACTTCGATGTAGTGGTTAAACGATTACTCATGAGAGGGATCGATGAGGGACCAGGGTGGAGGCTTGCGCGTGACGATCCGCGACGTGGCCAATGCGGTGGGGGTATCGACTGCCACTGTTTCCAAGGTCCTGAACGCCACAGGTCGGGTGTCGGAGGAGACTCGGAAGGCCGTCCTCGACGCGGCCAAGAGGCTCGATTTTCGCCCGAACGCGATGGCGCGAGCGCTGCAGTCCAGCCGCAGTTCCTCAGTCGGGCTACTGACCGACGACACCTACGGCCGCTTCAGCTTGCCGCTCATGGCGGGGGTTACGGAGGGGCTGATCGCCCACGGCATGTCCGTCTTTCTCTGCACCATCGACGGACCGCCCGAACTCGGTGCCACGCATCTCGACGCATTGCTGCAGAAGCGGGTCGACGGGCTCATCATCTCGGGCCGGCGGGTCGACCGTCTGCCCGACATCGATCTAAGCGGCGTGCCCGTTCCGATTGTCTACGCGCTCAGCCAGGGTCCCGAGCACGGGGTCACGCTGGCGCCAGACGAAAAGCAAGGGGCGCGGCTGGCGGTCACCCATCTCATCGAGATCGGCCGCAGGCGGATCGCTCACGTGACCGGGCCCGAGCGCTTCCGCGTGGTGCGGGAGCGGGCCGCGTCCTGGCGCGAGACGCTCGCCGCGCACGGTCTGGCATCCGATATGGCGGTCCTCAACGGCGACTGGTCCCAGCGCTGGGGGCACACAGCCGTGGCCGAGCTGTTTGACGGCAGGCCCGAGGCCGAGTGGCCCGACGCGGTCTTCTGCGGCAACGACCAAATCGGGCACGGGCTGGTCGACGCCCTGCGCGAACGCGGCATCGCGGTCCCTGGACAGGTCGCCGTGATTGGTTTCGACAACTGGCACGTGCTGGCCGAGGATTCCCGGCCACCGCTCAGTTCGATCGACATGAACCTGCCCGCACTCGGCCGGGAGGTGGGGCTCACCCTGATGCGCATGATCGCGGGAGAGCACCAGGCGGAAGGGACGACCCGATTGCCCTGCACCCTGGTGCGCAGGGCATCGACGATCGGGCCGGTCGGCTGACCGGGGCGATACAATTGAGGAGGAGAAAAACCATGAAAGAACTGACTAGCGGACTGACGATTGCCGCGTTGTTGGGGGCCGCATCGCCCTTGGCGGCGCAGGAGACGCTGACCATCTGGGGGCGGGACGACACTGCAGTGTTCCTTCCCGAGATGATTGAGGTGTTCAACGAGAGCCACGATACCCAGATCGAGTTGCAGATCGTGCCGAGCTCAGAACTCGTGCAGAAGTATGCCACAGCCGCTGCCGGCGGCTCGGCGCCCGACATCCTGTCAATCGACCTGGTCTACACCCAGGCCTTCGCCGCGGCCGGGCAGCTCGAGGACTTGACGGAGTTCGCGCAGTCCCTGCCTTATTTCGACGAACTGTCGCCCGCCCACATTCAGGTCGGCACGTATCAGGGCAAGATCTACGGGCTGCCCATGGGCGCCGACGCGTCGCTGGTGATCTACAACAAGGACCTCTACGAGCAGGCCGGGCTTGACCCCGAGAGCCCGCCGACCACCTTCGCCGAGATCGCCGAGCATGCCGCCGCGATCGACGCGCTGGGCGAGGACATCCACGGCTTCTACTACGCAGGTACCTGCCCGGGCTGCAATGCCTTCACCTTCCTGCCGATGGTCTGGGCCTCGGGCGGGCAACTGTTCTCCGACGATGCCAGGACGGCCACGCTCGACACGCCCGAAATGCGGGCGGCGGTCGATCTCTACCGCGGAATGATCGAGGACGGGCTCGTTCCGGCCGGCGCACAGACCGATAACGGGGTGAACTTCCTGGCGGCCTTCGCCGGGGGCAACATCGGCCTGCAACTCTCCGGTGCCTTCGCGATCGGCGCGCTCAAGGCGGACTATCCGGATTTGAACTACGGCGTCGGCTTCATTCCCGGCGAGGAGGGCGGGTTCTCCTCGTTCGCGGGCGGCGACAACTTCGTCGTGACCGCCGGAATCGAGGACATGGAGCCGGTCCGAGAATGGGTGGACTTCATGTACTCGCTCGAAGGGCAGAGGATCCTCGCCCGAGCGACCGGCATTCCGGTCAACGGCGCCGTGGCCGAAGAGGCCCTGGAAGGCCTCGACGAGCGCTACGCCACCGCGACCGAGGCGATGGCGAACGGCAAGACGCCGGGAACGCCGATCTACAACGACCTGATCAACTCGTCCACGAGCCCCTGGAGCACCTTCATTGGCGAGATCTTCTACACCGACGACGTCGATGGCACGTTCCAGTATCTGCAGGAGGAGATGCAGTCGATGATCGACATGTCGGACTACTGACAGACCTCGAGCAGCCCCTACGTTTAAACGCTGCGGGCCGCGCCCACTGCCCCAAAGTCCGGAACACCATCATGAGCATCACGACCCAGGAAACGGAGGCCGCCGGCATTGGCGTGCGCGACCGCGGGCGGAGCGGCCGCCGCAAGAGACTGCGCCGCTCGGTGGCGGGGCTTCTCTTCGTCAGCCCCGCGATCCTTCTCGTTGTCGTCTTCTTCCTCATTCCGCTCGGCAGCGCCGCCTGGATGTCGCTGCATCGCTGGCCGCTCATGGGCGAGCCGCGCTTCATCGGCCTCGACAACTATGTGCGCATGTGGTCGGACAGCCGCTTCTGGGACGCGTTGGGCTTCACGATCTACTACACGGTGGTGGTGACCATCGCGATCTTTGCGGTGGCCTTTCCGCTGGCTCTGTTCGTGCAGCAGCCGAATCGGGCGAACAGCTTCTACCGGACCGCGGTCTTCCTGCCCGTCGTCGTGGGCTTCGGATCCGCCGCGCTGCTGTGGGTCTGGCTGATGCACGTGGACAACGGGCTCTTCAGCCCGGCCGCGCAGGGACTGGGCATCACCGAGGGTCGGTTCAACCTGCTAGCGAGCTATAACGGGGTGTTCTGGTCGATCATCATCATGGTGGTCTGGAAGACCGCCGGCCTGACGATGGTGATCCTGATGACCGGCCTGCAGGGCGTGCCCTCCGACATCCTGGAGGCGGCCCGCATCGACGGCGCGTCAGCGTCGCAGCGGTTCCGGCGGATCACGTTGCCGCTCATGCGCAGGACCATCGCGTTGGCACTGACGCTATCGGTGGCCGGGTCGATGCTCGCCTTCGACCAGTTCTATCTGATCTCGAGCGGGGGGCCGCGCAACCAGACGCTGACGGCGGTCTACTGGATCTTCACGCAGTCCTTCGTGTCGTTCCGCCTCGGCTACGGCTCGGCGCTGTCGATCGTTCTGCTCGTCATCCTCGTCATCATCAGCACGGTGCAACTCCGCCTGCTGCGGGACCCGAGGGATGCAAGATGACCGACACCGCCGAACCGGCCACGCCACGCCGCCGGCAGCGCAGGCTGGCCGAGCGGATCACCCGGCACCTGGTCGGCGTGACCATCTCGGCGATCTTCCTTGCGCCGCTGTTCTGGGCGGTGGCGGCCAGCCTCAAGCCCACAGCCGAGGCGCGGCGCCCGCCGCTGCCGCCTTGGCCGACCACGGGCTTCAGCACCGACAGCTATCAGGTGCTGGGCAGCGTCGGGTCGGGCATCTGGACCCATGCCGCCAACAGCGTGATCGTGTCGGTGGCCACCGTGGCGCTGTCGGTCGTGGTCAGCTTCTTCGCAGGCTACGGCTTCTCGCGCTTCTCATTCCCGCTGAAGAACCTGCTATTCGTGCTGATCATCTCGACGATCATGATCCCGTTCCAGTCGATCCTGACACCTCTGTTCCTGATCCTGGCCAAGGTCGGGCTTCAGAACACGCTGTTCGGGCTGATCTTGATCTACACCACCCTGCAGCTTCCCTTTTCCGTCTTCATGATGCGTAACGCCTTCGACGGGATTCCGAAGGAGTTGGAAGAGGCCGCGCGGGTCGACGGAGCCGGGGTCTTCACCGTACTGATGCGGGTGATGGCGCCCCTGGTGCTACCCGGCGTCGTGACGGTCGCAATCTTCGCCTTCCTCGCGGCCTGGAACGAGTTCCTGGCCGCGCTGGTCCTGATGACCGATCAGGACAATTACACTCTGCCCATCCTCATCGCCGCCGTCCGTTCGGGCAACTACGGCTCGGTCGACTGGGGGGCGGTGCAGGCCGGCGTCACCGTGATGATGGTGCCCTGCCTGATCCTCTTCGTAACGCTGCAACGCTACTACCTGCGCGGGCTGACCGCGGGAGCCGTCAAGTGACAGCGCGATACAGACCTGAAAGGAAAAACCAGGTGAATGCCGTGACCGACGTATCGCAACTACAGTTCCGACCGCCAGCGATCCCGGATGTCGAACTGCGCGGCTTCTGGGGCGAGCGGGCGGATGCCGTGGCTTCGACCACGGTGCACATCCTGCTCGACCGCTGCGCCGAGGCGGGGATGTTCGAGCAGATCGACCCCACGCGCCCCGTCCCCAGGCAGCGCCTGCCGTTCCACCGCAAGGAGGGCAAGGAGCCGACCGTCACCACGCAGATGTTCTGGGACTCCGATGTTGCAAAGGCGCTCGAGGCCGCGGCCTATGCCATCCACCGCAAGCCGGACCCGGCGCTCGAGGCGCGGGTGGACGAGATCGTGGACATGTTTGCCGCGCTCCAGCGCGAGGACGGCTACTGCAACTCCTGGTATCTGAGGATGCAGCCGGGCCGGGAGTGGACCAATCTACGCGACTGTCACGAGCTCTATTGCGCGGGCCACCTGATAGAGGCCGCCGTGGCCTACCACCAGGCGACAGGCAAGCGGAAGTTCCTCGACGTGATGATCCGCTATGCCGACCTGATCGAACGGCGCTTCGGCCCCGGCGCCGACCAGATGCAGGGTTATTGCGGGCACGAGGAAATCGAGCTGGCCTTGATCAAGCTCGGCCGCGAGACGGGAGAGCAGCGCTATCTCGACCTGGCGAAGTTCTTCATCGACGTGCGCGGCCGGAAACCGCACTATTTCGACCTCGAGGCCGAGCGCCGCGGCGCCTCACCCGACGGTTTCGTCCACGGTACCCACGAGTACAGCCAGTCGCACCTGCCCGTGCGTGAGCAGACCCGCGTGGTGGGTCACGCCGTCCGGGCGATGTACCTCTATTGCGGCATGGCGGACGTGGCGACCGAGTTCCACGACAACAGCCTGACCGAACCGCTCGAAATGCTCTGGTCGGATCTGACCGAGCGGCAGATGTACGTCACCGGCGGGATCGGGCCCGAGGAGCACAACGAGGGCTTCTCGGACCCCTATCATCTACCCAACGAGACGGCATATGCCGAGACCTGCGCAGCTATCGCGCTCGCCTTCTGGGCATCGCGGATGCTGGGACGCGGGCCGAACCGGGTCTATGCCGACGTGATGGAGACGGCCTTCCTCAATGGAGCGCTGTCGGGCCTGTCGGTCGAGGGCGACCGCTTCTTCTATGAGAATCCGCTCGAGAGCGGGGGCTGTCATCACCGCTGGGAGTGGCATCGCTGCCCGTGCTGTCCGCCCAACATCGCCCGCGCGGTCACCTCGATCGGGACCTACATGTACGGCGTCGCCGACGATGCGTTGGCGGTCCACCTCTACGGCGCCAACCGAGCGACGTTCACTCTTGGCGGTGGCAGAGTCAGCATCGAGCAGGAGACCGAATACCCATGGGACGGCCGCGTCGTCCTGAAGATCGGTACCGAGACGCCGCGCCGCTTCGCGCTCTCCCTGCGGCTGCCGGGCTGGTGCGCGAACCCCTCCGTCAGTGTGGGCGGTGAGGCGGTCGACCTCAGCTCGGCCTCAAGGAGCGGCTACGTCACGATCGACCGCGAGTGGTCGCATGGCGACAGCGTGACGCTCGATCTACCGATGGCGGTCACGGCCCTGCGCGCCGACCCGCGCATCCGCGCCGACCGCGGCCGCACGGCGCTGACACGCGGGCCGCTGGTCTATTGCATGGAAGAAACGGACAACGACACGCCGCTGGACACGATCCTGCTCGACGGCGGCTTTGAGAGGGCAGAGATCTCGAAGATGGAGGAACTCGGCGGAGCGGTTGCGATCAGGGTGCCCGTCGGGAAGGAAACGCACAAGGGCTGGGGCAGGGCGCTTTACAAGGCGGCACCGCCCCGCGTCGAGACGGTGCTTGGCATCTTCGTGCCCTATTTCCTTTGGGACAACCGGGACCCGGGAGAGATGCTGGTATGGATACGCACACGATGATCGGGAGCCTGTCGGCCGAAACGGGGGCGGGCATGATCGAACTGAGGAGGCTGCGTAAGTCGTTCGGCGCGCATGACGTGATCCACGGGATCGACCTGTCCGTGGAGAGCGGCGAGTTCTGTGTCTTCGTGGGCCCCTCGGGCTGCGGCAAGTCGACCCTGCTGCGGCTGATCGCGGGGCTCGAGGACGTGACCTCGGGCGATGTCTTCATCGGTGGAGAGGACGTGACTGACCGCGACCCGTCGCGCCGCGGGATCGCGATGGTGTTCCAGTCCTACGCGCTCTACCCGCACATGACCGTGCGCGAGAACCTGGCATTCGGGCTGTCCATCGCGCGGACGCCCAAGAGGCAAATCGCCGAGCAGGTCGAGGCGGCCGCCAGGGTGCTGGGGATCGAGCCCCTCCTGGACCGCCGCCCGTCGCAGCTTTCGGGCGGGCAACGGCAGCGGGTCGCCATCGGGCGCGCCATCGTGCGCAAGCCGCTTGCGTTTCTGTTCGACGAGCCCCTGTCGAACCTCGACGCCGAGCTGCGCGTGGGGATGCGGGTCGAGATCGCGCGCCTGCACCGCGAGCTCGGCAGCACGGTGATTTATGTCACCCATGACCAGACCGAGGCGATGACGCTGGCCGACCGGATCGTCGTCCTGCGCGACGGGCGGATCGAGCAGGTCGGCCCGCCGCAGGAGCTCTACGAGAATCCCGACAACGCCTTCGTCGCCGGCTTCATCGGATCACCCCGGATGAACTTCGTGCCCGCGATTTGGGAGGGGACGCAGGCACGCATTGGCTCCCAGGCCTTTCGCGTGGCGTTGTCCGCGTCGCCCGCGGCGGGAACCCGGGTGAATATCGGTCTGAGGCCGGAGAACCTGACCGTCACGCCTGAAGGGGCGGATCAGGGCAAGGCAGAGGTGCTGTCGGGAACCGTCGAATTGTCGGAATATCTGGGCGGAACGCAGTACGTTCATATCACCCTCGTCAATGGCACGCCGATCTCGGTCGAGTATCGCGGGCGGGAGATCTTCTCTCCCGGCCAGCCGGTAGCGATCAGAGCGGCCGAGGACGCGGTGCGCGTTTTCGACGAGGACGGTCTCAGGGTCCGCTGACCGGGCCAAGTATGAGGGATAGGAGAGCATGATGTCGGCCAGAATAGGACTTCTCCCCGGCGACCCCAGCGGCATAGGCCCCGAGATCGTCGCCCGGCTGCTCTCCGAGGACATCGTCGAGGGGGCTAACGTTCTGCTGATCGGCGACCAGCACGTGTTCGAGCTAGGGCAGGCGCAGGCCGAGATTTCCCACCCGCTGACGCCTCTGGATGCTACGCAAGGCGACTGGACCGGCGCTGACAGATTCGCCCTGCACCGGATGGAGACGATCGTGCCGGGCGAGTTGATCGTCGCGCAGAACACGGAAGTCTCGGGACGCTCGACGCTTCGGGTTCTCGACGAGGCGCTGAGGCTGTCTCAGAAGGGCGTCATCGATGCGGTCGTCTTCGCGCCCTTCAACAAGGCCTCGATGCACATGGCCGGCATCGGCCATTCGGGCGAACTGCACTACATCGCCGACCTGCTGGGGGTGCGCGGCCATGTCTCGGAACTGAACACCGCCGACGGTCTGTGGACTGGCCGGGTGACCAGCCACATTGCACTGAGGGAGGTGGCGAACCATATCGACGCGGACGGCATTAGGAAATCGGTCCGTCTGATTGACAGGACGCTGCGGCGGGCCGGTTACGCCCACCCGCGCATCGCGGTGGCGGCGCTCAACCCGCACGCGGGCGATGGTGGCAATTTCGGCCGCGAGGAGATCGACGTGATCGCGCCGGTGGTGCGCGAACTCGCCGCGGAGAAACTCGCGGTGGAGGGCCCTCTACCGTCGGACACCGTGTTCCTGAAGGCGCAGCGCGGCGAGATCGACGCGGTGGTCACGATGTACCACGACCAGGGCCAGATCGCCCTGAAGCTGCTCGGGTTCGACCGCGGCGTCACCGTGCACGGCGGTCTGCCGCTGCCCTTGACCACGCCGGCCCATGGCTCAGCGTTCGACATCGCCGGCAAGGGGCGGGCCGACGTTGGTGCCATCCGGGCTGCCTTTGCCGTTGCCCGGGATCTGGTTTCGAACTGATGAAACTTGAATCGTGCGGGCAGGGCCGCGCGGTGTTGGGGTTCGTGGTGACGACCTTCCTGCCGCGCGCCCCTGAAGGGCACTTTTTTTGTCGATGGCTCCACTCTCGGGGCAGGACGTTCACGGTCTCGCTCGATTTGGGCGGTTCCAGCACTGGTGGTCAGGTGAAGGTCAAGCCGCTTACGCCGATCCTTTTCCTTCGATCTCGGCGGCACCCGGAGCTTCGGCGCGCGGTAGAAACGGCGCCTCTTACGCTGCATCCTCGCTCTGACGCGCAAGCCAGGCCCGGTAATCGCCCCGTATTGTCGATATGGCGTGCCAGCAAGGCGCAAAACGCCTCGGTTTCACCCTTCTCCAGCATTTCGCAGAGTGCCGTATGGGTGCCGAGCGAGTTGTTGACCACGTGCCGGTCGTCATGTGCGCGGGCCCGTAGCGCGCCAATCTTGGCGTCGATGAGCCCATAGCCGTCCTCGATATAGTTGTTCCCGCAGCATTCGATGAGAAGCGAGTGTCAAGTCGAAGCTTTGTAATTGAGCTGATAACAAGTTGAGACACTTTGCGACAAATGGGCTGTCCCACGGCATATCAGCGTGAAACATCCGGCCTACGGTTCTAGCCGACTACCCCTCCCCACATGCTGCGATGCAGCAAAGATGACCAAAGAGAAACCAGTTCTGTTCGGGTTCCGTGAACCACCGTGGACAGCCTCGTGCGTTCTGTATCCCAAGAGCCAAAGAAATGCGCAGACTGAAAATCATAATCGGGCTTGTGCTGATAGCTGCGGCCGGCATTGCGGGTTTCGTGCTGACCGGGGCCATGCTCGTTCCCCATCCGGAACCAGCCCAGGCCGCGCAAGGCGAGGCCGCGCTCGCGGTCGCGATCGTTTCTCCACGCGAGATGGCGTTCACGGACACGATCCATGCCGTTGGCACCACCCGCGCTATCCGCGCGGTCGAATTGCATCCCGAGGCCGCAGGACGTGTCGTCGAGCTTGCCATCTCACCCGGCGCCAGGGTCACCGAAGGGGACCTGCTTCTGCGGCTTGACGACGGGGCGGCGCGCGCAACTCTGAAGTCCGCCGAGGCGACGCTGACGGAAGCGCGTGCAGCAGCTGCGCGGCAGAACCTATTGCACGAAAGCGGCAACGTCTCAGAGGCCACACACCTAGCCGCACAGGCGGCGCTGCAGCGTGCCGAGGCCGAACGCGATCTGGCACGCGAGGCGCTCGAGAACCACAGTTTGCGCGCACCCTTTGAAGGTGTCGTCGGACTGAGCGATCTGACGAAAGGTGAACTCGTCGATACCACCACGATTGTTGCTACGCTGGATGATCTGTCCGTGATCGAAGCCGATTTCCAAGTGCCGGAACAAGCATATCCGGAGTTGCACCCCGGTCTCGGTGTCGAGATGCGTTCGGCTGCTTGGCCCGATCGCATCTTTCGCGGTGAGATCAGTGCTCTCGATACCCGCATTGATGCCGGCACCCGGTCGCTGGCACTGCGCGCGCGGGTCGACAACGCCGACAGGGCCTTGAGAGCGGGCATGTTCATGGAAGTCACCATCGTCCTTGACAGCCGTGAACGCCCCGCCGTGCCCGAGCGGGCGCTGACGGTCGAGGGTCCCCGAACGACCATCTTTACCGTCGAAAACGGTGTAGCCAGGCAGGTCGAGATTGAAACAGGCCAGAGCCGGGACGGTCTTGTCGAGGTTATTTCTGGCCTGGATGGCGCGGACGAGGTGGTCGTCGACAACCTGCACCGTCTGTCCGACGGTATGGCGGTCGCTCCACAGCCCGCAACGGGCGCCGATCTGGCGAAGGCCCAGCTGTGACACTTCCTGATTTGTCGCTGCGCCGGCCGGTATTCGCCACGGTCGTCAATCTGCTCATCGTCCTGATCGGCGCAGTGGCGCTCACACAGCTGCCGGTGCGCGAACTGCCGCAGGTGGATACCGCTGAGGTGACGATCAATATCGACTATGTCGGGGCCGCGCCCGACGTGGTGGACGCTCAGGTGACGTCGGTCGTCGAGGGCGCCGTCGCAGGCATAGCCGGGCTGCAAAGCATGTATTCGGAATCCGAACGTGGCAGCATGCGTACGGTTCTGGTGTTCGATCCATCCCGCGACATCGATGCTGTCGCTAACGATGTGCGTACTGCGGTGGATCGCGTAGCAGACGACCTGCCGGAAGAGGCTACGGCACCCGAGGTCGAGAAAAACGATGATGAGGGGGATCCGGTGGTACGGCTGAGCCTCACCAATCCTGCGATGACACCCCTCGAGCTCTCCGACTACGCCGACCGCTATATTGTGGACCGGCTGGCCCGGCTTCCCGGCGTGGCCAATGCTTCCATCTTCGGCGAACGGGCGCCTGCCATGCGGATCTGGCTTGAGCCCCGGCGCATGGCGGCGCTTGGCGTGACCACGAGCGACATCGTCGGCGCGCTTCAGGCAAACAACATCGAATTGCCAGCGGGCGAGATCGAGACGCCGTCGCGACAGCTGCAGCTTCTGGCCCGCACCCGTTTCACCACAGTGGGAGAGTTCGAACAGATCGTGATCCGCAGCGACGGCAGCCGGCCCCTACGTCTGTCAGATGTCGCACGTGTCGAACAAGGGCCCGAACAGACCGAGAGCTCTTTCCGCTCGGATGGGCGTCCGGCCCTCGGCATAGGCATCCAGCCACAGGCCCAGGCCAATACAGTCGATATTTCACACCGCGTCCACGCCGAGCTGGAGGTGATGCGATCCCAACTGCCCGAAGGCATGACCATCGAAGTGACGACGGACGAGGCAGTCTTCATCGAAAGCTCAATACGTCAGGTGCTGCATGTCTTCGGCGAGGCCGTGTTGCTGGTAACTGCAGTGATCTTCCTGTTTCTCGGTTCGGCACGGCTGTCACTGATCCCCGTGGTGACGATTCCGATATCGATTCTCGGTGCGGCCGTGGCGTTGTGGATGCTCGGCTTCTCGGTAAATATCCTGACGCTTTTCGCCCTCATACTGGCGATCGGCCTCGTCGTGGACGATGCCATCGTCGTGCTTGAGAATATCCAGCGTCATCGCGCCATGGGCATGTCCCGCGCCGAGGCCGCGCGACGTGGTGCCAATCAGGTGAATTTTGCTGTTGTGGCGGCCACCGCCGTTCTGGTCGCAGTGTTCCTGCCTGTTTCGTTCATGGAGGGCGAGGTCGGCCAGCTTTTCGGTGAATTTGGCATTGCCCTAGCCGTGGCTGTGGCTATCTCGGGGCTCGTGGCGCTGACGCTTTCCCCGGTGCTCGCTACTCGGCTACTGCCTCCTGAGGAAAAGCCCGGCCGCCTTGCTCGCGTCGTTGGGGCGGTGATCAACCGGATTGAGAATGGCTACCGCGCCAGTCTTAGCCTGGTTCTCGCCCGGCCGGTGCCGATCCTGGCGCTCGCCGCTTTTGCCATCGCCGCCGCCTTCGCGATCTGGCGCGAGTTGCCGCAGGAACTGACACCGGACGAGGATCGCGGCCAGTTCCGCATCTATGTCACCGCGCCACAAGGCGCCAATCTCGCCTACACCGACGCGGCGGTCCGTCAAATCGAGGCCATGCTCGAACCGCTGCGCATGGAAGGGGTCGTGTCGAACATCACCACGATCGTTGGCATGTGGGGTGAGTTGCGTCGAGCGATGATCTTCGTAAACCTTGTCCCGTGGGACGAGCGCCGCGCCTCCGTCAACGACTTGATCTCGGAGCTGCGGCCGCAACTCGACCAGATTGCCGCGGCGGCCACCGCTATCCGGTCTTCAGGCGGCCTCGGCATCGGCGGCGGACGCGGCGGTCTGCAGTTCATGCTTGGCGGTCCTGATATCGAACGGGCAGCTGCATGGTCAGAAGCGCTCATGACCGGACTTGAAGGTTACCCAGGCCTGAGCGGACTCCAAGCCTCCTATGCGGCCAACCAGCCAGGCGCTACGCTTTCGGTGGACCGGGCGCGGGCACAGGACCTCGGATTCGATGCCCAGACTGTCACCCAAACGTTGCAGGCGCTTTATGCCTCGCGTTCCGTGGGAGAATACGCCTCGAATGGGCGGCAATATCCGGTGGTGCTGCAGGCTGCACCCGAGGATCGCGATAATCCCGAGGACATTCTGTCGATCCTGGTGCGCAATACCCGCGGTGACCTCATTCCTCTGTCCAGTTTCTCCTCGATCGCGCCCATGGCGACCGCACCCGCGATCACACGGTCTGACCGCGTCCATTCGGTCGAATTGGAAGCCGATCTTGTTGAGGGAACGGTTCTGGCCGAGGCAATGGCACAGGTGGAGGCCGAAGTTGCCGCTCTGCCTGCCGGCGCGATTCTGGCTTGGGACGGACAGGCGGCGGACTATCTGCGTGCCTCGGGCGGCGTCACCATGGTCTTCGGCCTCGCACTGGCCATCGTCTTTCTCGTTCTGGCGGCACAGTTCGAAAGCTTCCGTACCCCTCTCGTCATCATGCTGACCGTGCCGCTGGGCCTCGCGGGCGCTGTCCTGTCGCTCTGGCTCGCCGGACAGTCGATCAATATTTACAGCCAGGTCGGCCTCGTGCTGCTGGTCGGTCTGATGGTCAAGAACGGCATCCTGATGGTCGAGTTCGCCAATCAGTTGCGCGAACGTGGCCGCAATTTGCGCGAGGCGTCGCTCGATGGCGCGGTGACCCGGCTGCGCCCAATCATCATGACTACGATCGCCACTGTTTTTGGTGCACTGCCGCTGGCCATGGCGACCGGGGCCGGTGCGGAAAGCCGCATGGCCATCGGACTCGTTATCGTCGGGGGGCTCAGCTTTGCCTTCATACTGACGCTCTTCATCACACCGCTGGCCTATTTCCTCATTGAAGGCATCGGTGCGCCACAACGCCACAACGAGGCGACACCGGTTCCCGCCGAATGAACGGCGCCAACCTGACAACGAAGGTAAGCGTGCCCCGTCCACCCGGAAGGGGTGATGATGCGCGGCCAACTCAGTGCCGGTGACCTGCTACCCTCGGCGACAGGTCAACCCTGTTCACTTTTTGGACCGCTCGCCGTCTTTGGATCGCCCCCCGGCGGAAATTCCGGGGCGTTTCATATCTAAGCGCGGGACGCCAACCTGCGACCTTACGCCTGTCGTTTGGTGGATCGCGAGGGAGGTGGTGCGGACAATTCCGGCAACGGATCGCTTTGCGAGACGCGTGCTGCGACAATCTGATACCAGTGCGGCATATTTGTAAGACAAAGTTGCAGTAATTCCGACCACTTCGCGTCAAACTGGGAGAGTTGACGATGAAGAGCCGGGATTTCGACAACTGCGCCGGTGCTGGCCCCCTGAGACATGAGGTGCGCCGGTCAGCGGCGTTGAGTGGAGCGTCCACCGTGGTTCGGTTCGCGATGTTCGCTCTTGCGTTCATCGTGATCGATGCCACACCAGCTGTGGTGCCCTCGGGCGCTCATGCCCAGTCGTCGAATTCAAACGCTACTCCGATATCGGGCGTAATGCCCGTGGGCACGCCCGTCGAGATCGTTTCAGGGCTCAGTATCCCTTGGTCTGCCGTGCCCGTGGGCGAGGAGGTGCTCGTCAGCCAGCGCGGCACAGCGGAGATCGTAGCGTTTCGACCGGGTGAGGCGCTGCGATCCGTCGGCAGTGTCCGGGTCTTCGTAGCCCGAGGCGACGGAGGGATGCTTGGCCTTGCCGTTTTGGAACAGGGCACGGATGTCTGGATCTACGCCTATCATAGCACGACGGAGGGGAATCGTATCGTGCGGATGCCGTACAGCAACGGCATGCTGGGCGATCCGGAGGTCGTCCTTGATGGCATACCCGGCGGGCGCAGCCACAATGGCGGCCGGATCGCGTTCGGCCCGGATGGAATGCTCTACGCCACGGTTGGCGAGACCCGAAATCTTGAACTTCCGCAGGATTTGAACTCGCTTGGCGGCAAGATCCTGCGCATGACTCCCGATGGCGGCATCCCGAGCGACAATCCGTTCGCCGATTCCCTCGTCTACTCGTTTGGACACCGCAATCCCCAGGGGCTGGCGTGGGACGACGCCGGGCAGCTCTGGGCGACCGAGTTCGGGAGTGATACCTGGGATGAGCTCAATCGCATCGAGCCGGGCGGGAACTACGGCTGGCCGATCGTCGAAGGCCGGGGCGGCAATCCCGATTACATAGACCCGGTCATGCAGTGGGGAACCCGGGAAATGGGACCCAGTGGGCTTGCTTACATCGACGGCACTTTCTTTATCGCCGGATTGACCGGCCAGCGGCTGTGGTCGGTAACAATCGACGCTACGGGCAACCCCGTAGCCACCGCGCACTACACCGGCGAGTATGGCCGCATTCGTCACGTGTTCGAGGGCAGCGACGGCAATCTGTGGTTCCTGACGAACACGCGCGGCGGAGGAGACAATCGGATCCTCTCGGTCCCACTTGCGCCGGCGCAATGATGAACGCTGACACAAGCAACCGCTCGGCTCTTGGGAAATCAACAGGATCGCGATCCGAGCAGGTGCCGGTGACATCAGCCGGACATCGTCACTACCGGCCGCGGTCTCGTCTCGTCCGGTTCTATTGCTGGGTCGAACAGCGGCAATCCGAAAGGAGATGATCCTATGCATTCCAAGCTTTTGACCCGCCGGACCATGTTGGCCACAGGCGCCGCCGCGGTAGCGGTCGGGTTTTCTTCCCTCGTCGTTCCTGCCCGGTCGCAAAACATTGCGCCAACGCCCTCGATGCGTGGCGGATCCAACAACTACCGTCCCGGCGCGCCGATCGTGGAGAAGATCGGCGGCGGTGGATTCTGGATGTCAGGCACCGTACGCCGAGCAGGCGACGGCGCTCCCCTCGCGGGTCAACGTATACAGATCTGGGCGCATACCACCGAGGGACACGAACGTGACCCGCACAGTCATGGTGCAACGCTCACCGACGAAAGCGGTCGCTTCCGCCTTGAGATGCCTCAGATCATCCCCTCCTTTGGTCAGCCGCACGGGCACCTCGCCTATGACAGTGGCGATTTCGAAACCGTCTTCCTGCGCCCCGTTCTGTCGAGCGCAAACGATACGAGCCTTGAGGTGCATTTCGTCCTGCAACCGGTCTGACGGAAGCGAATGAACCGCGCCCGTGCGATCTTGATATGGGTAGCCCTGGCGGTTGCGGTCGTCGTGCCCCTCACAGCTGCCGCAGCCAGCCCTCTGCTTGCATGGCGCGATCCAGTCTACATAGCGGCCGGGTTCGCAGGCGTTATCGCGATGGCTCTCCTGCTCATCCAACCCTTGCTTGTTGGAGGATTCCTGCCCGGGGTTCCTGCGCAGCGTGGGAGGCGCATTCACAGCATTCTTGGCGGGCTTCTGGCGCTGGCAGTAGCCGCTCATGTAGCAGGTCTTTGGATCACCAGCCCGCCGGATGTTATCGACGCCCTTTTATTCGCATCGCCCACCCCGTTCTCATTTTGGGGGGCAATCGCCATGTGGGCGGTCTTCGGCACAGCGCTTCTGGCGGCGCTCCGACGTCGGTTGCCATTACGAGTACACACATGGCGACGTGGTCATGCCGCCTTCGCAGGGGTGATTGTGCTTGGCAGCGTCGTCCACGCGTTGTTGATCGAAGGAACTATGGAGCCAGTATCCAGGGTCGGGCTCTGCGCCCTGGTCATTGCGGCGACCATCATGGCAATTGTCAGGCTGCGAGTGTTTGCAAAACGAAAGAAGTCTCCTTGAGGCTTTCCATAGCTTGGGGCCGCCACATTCGGCTGTCCTTATCGATAAGCTCCAAGACAGGAATCTCCAGCCTTCGTCCCGTATTCTGGGACCGCGACAAAACGCGTTCACAAGTCTCCAACGTCGCCCGTCAGTGCACGGCGATCGGGAGATCGATGAGGGCGAGGCGAACGTCGTCCGTGGCATCTTTCGCGAGTTCGCCGCCGGAGCGGTCCCCGCACCATCGCGAGAACGTTGAACGAGGAAGGCGTGCCCGGCCCGAACGGCAAGCACTGGAGCGACACGACGATCCGGGGCACGTGAAGCGGGGAACGGGCCTCGTAAACAACGAACTCTATATCGGCCGGCTGATCTGGAACCGGCTGCGCTACATCAAGGATCCCTCCACGGGAAGGCGCGTTTCACGCCTCAACCCGGACTCGGAGTGGATCGTCAAGGAAATTCCCGAACTGCGCATCGTCGATGACGATCTCTGGCAGGCCGTCCGCGAGCGCCAGGGCAAGATCGCGGACAAATATGCGAACGTCACCGAGGCGGTGCGCGAACATCACAAGAAGAACCGTCTGAACGGCGCACGGCGGCCGAAATCACTGCTGTCGGGCCTGATCTTCTGTGGCTGCTGCGGTGGCCCGTACAGCTTGCGCGGCGCTGACCGCTTCGCCTGCTCCAGGGTGACGATCGGAACGCCCGCGAACGTCAGGTGCTTGTAGAATGTGGCCACATCGGCCTGATCGCGGCTGATGCGGTCCAGCGCTTCGGCCAGCACGACGTCGAACTGACCCGCCTGTGCATTCTGCAGCAGCATCTGGATGCCGGGCCGCAGGATCATGCTCGCGCCCGCCCGAAATCCCCGAATCCTTGTAGGTGCCGACCACCTTCCACTTGTCGCGCTTCGCTTGTTCGCGGCAGATGCGCAGCTGGTCGTCGATGGACGCCTCGCGCTGATTGTCGGAGGAATAGCGGGCATAGAGGGCAACGCGGGTCATCGGCCGGTCCTTTCAAAACTCCATGGTTCAGCGGCGCACCACGCCGCTCTTCTTCGCGCGGGCCAGTTCGAGGAAACTGGCCTTGATCTTTGCGAACAGCCCCGGCGGGATGAAGCCATAAGCGAACTCGCCCTGTTTGCCGGGAACCGGCGACAGCCCGCCATTGGGCCATTCGTCGATATTGTGCTCCGATACGATCACCCAGCTCGGCGCGTCGTCGAGTCCGATGGCCTGCTTCACCTTCGCCGGGATCTCGATGCCGACCGTATCGCCGGAGGGCGGCGTATGGGTGATCGGCAGCAGCACCACATGGCGGGGCCGCACAAGCGCATCGGTCGCGGCGACGAGGCAGGTCGGGCGGTCCTTGCCCTGATCCTGGCCGGCGGCGGCCTCATGCGTCCAGAGGTAATCGTAGCGGAGGACGAGGCCGGGCTTTGGTTCAGGGATCGCCACGCTGCCCGCCTTACTTCAGGAGGTCGTCGAGATGGGCGTGCTCGGGGTCCATCTCGGCGCGCTCCACGGCGTCGATCACCACATCGGCGGCATCCGCCGTGCGATGGCTTCGCTGCGCAGCGGCGCGGAGCCAGTCGTAATGGTCGGCGGACATCAGCACGAACTCGCGCCGGCCGTGCCGGGTGATCTCTACCGGCTCGCGCTGCGCCTGGTGCTGGAACTCGCCGAACTTGCGCTGGAATTCGAGGGAACCGACGGTTGGCATGACAGGCATCCTTTCAAATGGGATACCTGAATTATACGTGTAATTCGTGTTCTTGCAAGGATGGAGTTACGCATCCTCGTCTGCCGGGCGCTTTCTTTGCGCCTTACGTTCCCGCGCCATCTTGCGCTCGAACCTGGCGACCGATCAGCCGAGCGAGGGTCAGGACAGCTTCATCGGCTTGACCAGGGCCTTGATGGCTGGGCGTTCGAGGATTGCCTGCCGTACTTCAAGCGCATGGAAAATTTTGAGGGGGGCAAGGATCCGAACCGGGGCGGGAATGGGCCGTTGCGGGTCACTCGCAGCAAGGCTGATCACGCCTATTATGACGCATTTCTCGAAGCCGGCAGGCAATATGGCCTAGCCTGAATGTCGACTCTCCAGGTCAATGAGATGGTCGAGCGAGTTATCGTCGATGAACTCAAAGCCAGATCGGCTTGTAAAGGACGGTATGGCTTTGTGCTGAATTCTTAGGTGACTGGTTGCTTATAATGCGAAAGCGAATATGCTATAGAAATAACAAGAAGAAATATCGCCGTTGCGTGGCGGGCGCATCCCAATGGTTGCGCTGATTCAGGCGCTTGCCGTCGCTGAGCATCTTAACTTCCGCCATGCGGCGAACGCTCTTCGCATCAGCCAGTCCAGCGTCAGCGCACGCGTGAAAACTCTGGAGGAAGATCTTGGCATCCTCCTTTCCGAGCGTCACGCGCACGGCGTCCGGCTGACGGAACCCGGCAGGCGGGGCGCCTTCGATCCCTGCAGCCAGTGACGGATGGTCGAATGATCGAGCTTTTCGTCATCGCGAACAACGGCACGGTAGAGATGCCAGTAGCTGTCGCCGTGGCGGCGCATGTGCAGCTCCATCGCCTCCCGAAAGGTTAGCGGGTCGAGCCAATCATCGAAGATGGGCGTTGGGAACTCTTCGAGGCGCGCGGCAAGCCGCAGGCACCGGAAGAACTTATGGCGCATGACGCGATTCGCTATCGATTGGAAGGAGGTCCGCTATTGCCTTGGGATCCACGCAACGAAGGGCGTTCTCTTCGGGTAGAGCCGGCAAATGCCCTCACTTTGAGCGTGTCGGCGCTTGATACCGGGCTGCGCTATGCGCGTGCGGGCATCGGCATCATCTGTACGTTTCGCAACTGGTTGGAAGAGGATTTCGCCGCAGGCAGGCTGTTGCCGGTTCTGCCAGATTGGTGGCCCAGCATGGAGGGACCGCATCTATACTATCCCAGCCGGTTCGCTCCGCCCCCGCTGCGCGCCTTCATCGAGGTGTGTCAGTCGACGGCAGGAACGCGGTGACCGAATTCTATACGGGATACACGTTTGTCTTCAGGTGAGGTTACGAGGCGATGGTCCCGCCGCAGATTACGGCAACCGCGTGCGACGGGACATCGTGTCCCGCCGGCGGTGTGTTTTCGTCTCGCCAATCGTGGTGTCTGGCGCGTTGATCAGGCGTCGCCTGGCGGGAACGGCAGGTGACGGGGGCCGACGCCTGTTAAGCTCCGGACAGCATTTGCGATGGCCGGTGCCGTCATCGGCACTCCAATCTCCCCGCCGCCGCTCGGCGGATTGCCGGATTCAACGAAGCGGACCTCGATCTCGGGAACTTCGGAAATCCTGAGTGGCTCATAGTCGTAGAAGTTGTTCTGTTCGATTTGCCCTTCCGTAAAGGTGCTGCGTTCCCGCAGGACAGAGGACAGACCGAAGAGGATGCCGCCCTCGACTTGGGCACGATAGGCCTGAGGGTGGACCACAATGCCCGGATCGACGGCTGCCCAGAACTTGTGAATCCGCAGGCGGTTGTCTTCGTATGAGACCTCCGCCACGCCGGTGGCGAGCGTCGCCTTGTAACCCGCAAAGGCGAGTCCATGGGCTCGCCCCTCCGGCGCATTGCCGAAATCCGACATCTCGACGGCCGCGTTTAGTACGGCGAGGGCACGCGGCGCATTGACCAATAGCTTGCGGCGAAACGCCACTGGATCGGAGACTGCCCTGGCGGCGAGTTCGTCCAGAAAACATTCCCGAGCAAAACAGTTCGGCCCCCAGCCGATCCCGCGCCAGGCCGAAAGCCGCGATTGCCGCTGCACCAACACGTGCTCGGCCCGAAAAGCGGGAATGTCATAGTCGGTGCTTTCGCTGCCCTCCATGACCAGCAGGTCTCTGCGGGTTTCCGGGTTCCAGCGGTCGGGCATAGCGAACTCGAAGATCGAGGGCGCGGCAATGCGATGTCGCAAGGCCGTAAGGTTACCCTCGTCATCCAACACCGCATCGAGGCGCTGAACCGTCGCCGGCCGCAGCCAGCCGTTCTTCACGTCGTCCTCGCGGGTCCAGACGAGCTTCACCGGCCGCCCCGCCGCCTTCGACAGGAGCAGCGCGTCGCGCAGCAGAACGCGGGCGAATACCGTGCGCCGGCCGAACGCCCCGCCCATCTGCATCGCGTGGAACCGGATGCGGTCGGGCGTGGTGCCCAAAACCCCGGCAGCCACGCCGATCGAGACCGTCTGGCTCTGGGTTCCAAGCCAGACTTCGGCGCCCAAACCATCCTCGTCGACAGACGCGACCGCATTCAGCGGCTCCATTTGCGCGTGATAGACGTGCTCGGTGGTGTAATGGGAGGTGACTACATCACGGCCCGTAAAATTCACATTCGTGTCACCGCGTGCCTCCCAGACCACAGCTTCGCCGGATATGTCATCTGCAGCCTCGGCCAATGCAGCGAGTTCGTCGGCGCTGTCGGCGGACCGGAAGGGCGACGATCGGCTCCAGCTCACATCCAGCACATCGCGCCCGGCGACTGCGGCCGTGAAATTCTCCGCGAGCACAGCCACCGCATGCTCCATGGGTATGATGTCCACGACGCCGGCCACGGCACGCGCTGCCTCTTCCGAGTTGACGGTCGGCGTTTCGCCCTCGACCGGGGCAAGTAGCTGGACGGCGTAGAGCATGTTCGGAACGACTACGTCTATCGAGTACTTCGTCGCGCCGACCGTCTTGTCCGGAATATCGAGCCGTTCAACATCAGTGCCAACGATGTTCCAGGCACTGCGAGGTTTCAGGCTGTCTTCGGCGATCTCGCCAATAGAGGTCACCGGATCGGGCAGAGCGGCCACTTCGCCGTAACACATAGTCTGCCCGCTGGGACCGTGAAATACTGCGCCCTGCTGCGTGGTGACCTCTTCGGCGGGCACACCCCAATGTTTGGCGGCGGTCTGGATCAGGATCTGGCGAGCCTGTGCGCCGGACTGCCGCAGGTAGGTGTAATAACCTTCGAGCGAGGAACTGCCCGCGGCAAAGAGGGCGCCGCCGAAACCGGGATTGCCATAGATCCCGTTGGGGTCGGAACTCACCTGCTCGACCGAGACGGTGCTCCAGTCTGCATCTATTTCCTCGGCCACGATCATTGGCAACGACGTGTTGACGCCCTGGCCCATCTCGGCGGCGCCGAACTTGATGGTCATTCGATCATCGGGGGTGATCGTGACCCAGGCGTTGACCTGACCGGTGGCATCCTGAGCCTCTGCCGAGCCCGTGAGAACAGCAATTCCGCCGACGTTCAGAAATGCGAAGGAGAGCGCGCCTGTCCCCCTGAGAAAGCCGCGGCGTGTGGCGTGTGTTTGGAGCAATGTCATGTTTCAGCCCTCCTGCACCGCGCGCTCGATGGCGCGGATGATACGGGGGTAGGTGCCGCAGCGGCAGAGATTGGCGGACATCTCGTCCACGATCTCCTGGCGGCTGGGCTGCGGGGTGCGCGCCAGGAGCGCCGCTGCGCGCATGATCTGGCCGGATTGACAATAGCCGCATTGCGGCACCTGCTCAGCGACCCAGGCCCGCTGAACCGCATGATCGCCCGCCGGCGACAGGCCCTCGATGGTGGTAATCTCGCTGCCTTCGACATCACCGATCCGTGTCTGACAGGAGAAGGCGGCCTCGCCGTCGATGTGGACGGTGCAGGCCCCGCACATGCCGGCCCCGCATCCATAGCGCGTGCCGGTCAATTGTAGTTCATCCCGAAGTGCCCAGAGCAGCAGCGTATCGGGACCGGCGTCTATGTCGACCGTGCGGCCGTTCACGTTGAGATTGACCATGTTGGCTCCCTGTCTTGCTTGTTGATCGGTTGCTGGCGCTTTCAGAATCCTTCGAGAAATTCGATGATCGCCTGACGTTGGGCGGGATCGGTGACACGGATACGCATGGTCGTTCCTGGGACCGTTTCATTCGGATCGGACAGAAATCGGTCCAGCGTGTCGGCATCCCAAATCAGGGCAGACCCCTGAAGGGCCTGGGAGTAACGCGCACCTTCGAGGCTGCCCGCTTCGCGCCCGATGACACCTGCCAGAGAGGGGCCGGCACTTCTGCGGTCAGTTTCGAGGCTGTGGCAGGAGGCGCACCTTTGGCGAAACGCTCTCTCTCCGTCTGCCTGCTGTGCGCCTGCGATTTGCGCCATGACCACTGTCCAAAGGGCGACGATACCGGCCCCTCCTAACCTGGTCATTGAATATGAGGGCCTCTTGAAACGGACCGCCATCATGCGAACCCACCGTTTGCCCGCAGGACCTGCCCGTTGACCCATCCGCCATCCGGCCCGGCTAGAAACGAGACCGCAGCGGCAATGTCTTCCGGCGTGCCCAGTCGTTCCAGGGGCGACAGCGTTCACAGTGATACCACGCCCGCGCAATTCGTTGGCGAAGACGCGGACCAGACCCTCGATGCCCAGTTTGGAAGCGATATAGGCGCCATAACCAGGGAAGTTCTTGGCGACGACACTAGACGAGAACGCGATGAAGCGCCCGCCTTCGACCAGATGTTTCACCGCCCCGCACATGGCGAGATAGGTGCCGCGCAAATTGGCGTTGATCACACGGTCGAACCTGTCGAGCGTCGCGGTCGATCGGGTTCAGTTCCATGATCCCAGCGGCCTGCGCGATGACTGCGATCTCACCTTTCGCTTCGACAGTATCGAAAAGCTCGAGGATGTCTGTTTCATCCGAGACATCGGCACGTTTGGAGAACGCGGTTCCACCCTTCGCTTTGATATCTGCGACTACGGTCTCAGCGGCGTCTTTGGCGCTGCGGTATTGGACGGCTACCATGAACCCGTCCGCGGCGAGGCGTTTGGCGACGCTGCTTCCGATACCACCGGACCCGCCGGTGACGATTGCTATCCTGTTTTGTGGCATGTCGATTCCAGCCGTCCTTTGGGTCGCGCAGGGCTCCATTCGAACTGGCACAAATCTGGGGGCTGAATACTGAAAAGAGTAGTGCCGATAATCTTATCAGACTGAGTAGAAGGACTTATCAATCAGCACCGCTGATCTCGAAATCCTCCTCGTGGTCGAGGAACGAGCGTTACAGCAGCGATGCGAGCCTCGCACTCCACAAGCAGGTTCATGGCTTGGGCGACTTCGTCGAACTCGCCAGCCTCATGTTTCTTGATCCGCTACCCGGAGCAGATTGCAGGAGATGCCGTGCCGCTTCGCCAAGCCGTGCAAAACGTTTCTCCGCAGAGACAATCCTGTGCGACCTGTCGCTTGAACCCTGCGGTGTGGGATCGGTGTCTTGCCATGGCTTCTATCCTCGGAAGTCCAGCATCCCGGTCAATTCATTCCAACGCTACCGTCCGCCCGCAGGAACCCCAGCCTACTTCCATTTATGGCTGCGAATATGGTCGAGGAATGCCCTCATGGCTGCGCTCGTGTGCCGCCGATTTGGATAATACAGATACCAACTCGGCAGTTCCTGCTTCCACTCGATCAGCAATTCGATGAGTTCGCCTTGTTCCACATGCTCGCGAACGTAGTCTTCAAAGAGGTGGGCGATACCGGATCCCGCAAGAGCCGCCTGGAGTTCCTGATACGCTGAACTGAGTGTCAATCGGCCTTTCGGGCTGATTTCCAACTCCTCGCCGTCCTTCGCAAACTTCCACGTCACCATGGTTCCGCCGGGAAAACGGCGGCGAATGCAATCGTGATGGACTAGGTCGTGTGGCAGCATTGGGCGACCGTTCTTGCGGATATAGTCGGGCGTAGCCACGATCGCGTAGCGAAGAGCGGGCCCTAGGGGCATCGCGATCATGTCCTGATCAAGCTGATTTCCAAAACGGACACCCGCGTCAAAACCCTGTTCCACGATGTCGGTGATCGCGGCGTCGCTGATGATCTCGACGCCTACGTCCGGATACGCTTCCATGAACTGGAGCGCCAACGGACATAGAACGTGATCGACGGCCGGTCCCGGGGCATTGATGCGCACGGTGCCGGAGGGGCTTTCGCGAAGCCTGTTCAGGTCGTCGATGGCTGTTCTGATCTCCTGGAGGGCCGGCTTCAGGCGTTCGAGAAGTCGCTCGCCTGCTTCGGTCGGTGCGACGCTTCGTGTGGTTCTGTTCAGCAGACGGATGCCGAGTGCCTCCTCCAGAACACTGATGGACTGGCTGATGGCAGAGGACGACACGCCCCGGCTGGCGGCGGCCGCGCGGAAGCCGCCATGACGCACGACGTTCTCGAAAATTTCCAAGCTGTCCAACCGAAGCAGTGCCATTGCAAAGTGATCCTTATTAAGCTGATCAACTTTCATTAGCTTATCCGAACGAAGGAAAGGTGTCACTCATAGGTTGTTGGCTTTTGAACGCCGCAGCGATGCAACCGAGTCGCCCTTGCTCGAGGTCTTGATTCTGACGCAAGGGCATGAGGCGAACACTGGAAATGGAAGGTTTCGATGAGCGAACTTACACTCAATCGCCGCAAGATCATGCTGACGGCTGCGGCCGGCGCATCAAGCTTGCTTATGCCGGCTGCTGGCGCTTACTCACAAGCCGCGCCTGTCGCACCAAGCTCCGATAAGCAGCGCAACGTAGGACATTATCATTTCCGCATCGGCGACATCGATGCGACCGTGTTGAGCGACGGGCTGATCGGCGGCCCGCCGCAGATCTATGCCAGTGATGCTCCGGAGGAAGAACTGCAAGAGGTCTTGCGGCGTGCTTTCCTGCCGACCGATCGCCTGACACTGAACCTCAACACGCTGCTGATCGAGGCGAACGGTCGCAGAATTCTGCTCGAGGCCGGAGCCGGGCAGACCATGGGACCGCAAGGCGGCCGCATATTCGAGAACCTTAAGTCGGCTGGCCTACAGCCCGAGGATATCGACGTTATCGTCGTCTCACACACGCATCCCGATCACGTGGGAAATCTGCGGACGGCTGACGGCGGCCGAGCTTTTCCGCGTGCGACGGTCTTTGCGCCCCGGGCAGACTGGGACTTCTTCGTCCGCAACGATCCCGACCTCTCCTATATGCCGGTGCCCGAAGATTTCCGCCGCAATTTCGCCGCTGCCATCAAACGCAGCGTCGAACCCGTGGCAGATGGAATTGAGCTCTACGAGGCCGGCACAGAGATCGTTCCCGGTCTTCATACGCTCGCCGCATCCGGCCACACGCCCGGCATGGCAACCTTTCTCGTGCACTCGGGAAACGGTCAGCTCCTGCTGACGGCCGATCTTGCATATCACCCGATCATCAATGTCGGCCGGCCGTGGCTGCTTGGGCCGGATCGCGATAAGGATACCGCGCTCGCTTCCCGTCGCCGCATCTTCGACATGGCGGCAGCAGATCAGATCCCGGTCCTTGGCTTCCACTATCCGTTTCCGGGACTGGGCCGTATGCTCAAGACCGATCAGGCCTACGCCTGGGTCCCTGCGTATTGGCAATTCTAAGCGCTCACTCATGGGGGACTGCAATGATGACATCCAGGCGGGCCCTTCTGTCAGGCTTTCTGGCCACGCCTCTCGTCCCGTTGACGAGTGTGCTGGCACGCGGTCAACAAGCCCCGCTGCTGCCATTGACACGCGCTTGCGAAGATGGGGACGAGCCAACGCTTTCCCGCGAAGCCGGCCCCTTTTTCAAGCCGAATGCACCGCTCAAGCAGGACCTCTTTCTGGATGCACCGCGTGGCGAGCCCTTCACCATCGCCGGCTACGTCGTCGATGATCGCTGCAGTCCTGCGCCTCGAAGTCTGATCGAAATCTGGCACGCGGACGAAAATGGCGATTACGACCGTCAGGGCTTTCGGCTCAGGGGACACCAATTCGCCGACGAGCAAGGGCGCTGGTGGTTCAACACCGTGATGCCGGCGCCTTATCCAGGTCGCACGCGTCACTTTCATTTCCGGATTCAGCGTCCAGGCGGAGTTGTCCTGACAACGCAACTGTTCTTCCCAGGGGAGCCGGGCAATGCGCGTGACTGGCTCTTCGACGAAACGCTGCTCATCACTATGACCGACGCCGGCGACGGACGCTTCGGACGTTTCGATTTCGTTGTCTGAGCGACAGCCACAGAGGCCGACCGGCCGCCAGTGAGTCCGGAGTTTCCCCGCGCCTCGGAGCAGACGGCGTTTGCGCTCGCCGATGGAGGACTGCGGGCAAGTGTCGTGCGCAACCCGCGTTCCGTGCATGGCAAAGGGAGTCGCACGGGTTTGTGCCCTGGCTCGCCGCGATAGCCCATGAGAAGGGTGTCTCCGCCTATGTCGGCGAAGGAATGAACCGCTGGCCGTCCGTCCATCGGTACGACGCGGTGCGGGTTTACCGGCTCGCGCTTGAACGAGGCGGGCAGGGCGAAGCTTACCATGCCGTCGCTGAGGAGGGTGTGCCTTACCGGAAGATCACCGAGGCTATCGGCCGGCAGGTCGGTGTGCCCGCCAAGTCGCTCGCCTACGAGGCGGCCGAGGCGCATTTCGGTGGCCTGGCGAAATGGGTGGCAAACGACGGTCCTGCTTCCAGTGAATGGACACGGGAAGTTCTGCGATGGGAGCGCAGGGAAATTGGCATAGTGGCGGATATCGAGTCGCCGACCTATTCCCAACAGCTGACTTGACTGCGCTTGCCGAAGCGCCCCCTCGCCGTTGGGCGCGAGGCGCAAGGGACGGAGATTGACGTGTCGCGCAGACCTCCTGCTCGCGGCACCATCAATGCACCGCGATTGAATCTAGTTATGTCCGAAAGACCGCGGCCCATGCCTTTCGTCAGGCGGTCCGGCATTCCAGTTCCTCCCGAATACTTGCTACCGGACAGTGAAAGTCTGTAACTGCTGGCGACAGCAGGTAGTTTGCCGCGTGCGGTCTTCTCGGCGAAGCGCACCGCTCGATTTGAGGAGCTCCAATCGCGCGCCGGAACAGCGGTCGGTAGAGCACGCTCCTTTATCAAATAACTCATAGCGTAGCATGTCCTTCAAATTAGCGCCGCTGAACCGCGCCCCATAGGTTTGGGATCGAAAAACAACCCTTGGGGGCTCAAGTGCAGCCACATGATGATCAGAAATGTTTTGACGTGGCCCATCTGGGGCATGTGGAGGTGCTGACCGACAGGTTCGAGGAAAGCCTCGACTTCTTCACGCGGGTTTACGGCCTCAAGCTTTCAACCTTATCAGGTGAGTGTGCCTATTTGCGGGCGTGGGATGACTATGAATTCCACACCCTCAAGCTGACAAGACATGAGACCACCGGCATTGGCCATGTCTCGTACCGGGTCTCCTCACCGGCCGCGCTAGAACGCCGAGTCGCAGCCATAAAGGCCAGCGGCTACAAGGTCATTGGCTGGGTCGAGGACGAACCCGGACACGGCCGAGCATTCCAGTTCGACGATCCGTTCGGGCACCGCTTTGAGCTCTACTGGGATACCCGCCGCTACCTGCCCGAAGATCAGGATCGCTCAGCGCTCAAGAACCAGGCCAGCGCAGTGCCCAATTCCGGCATTGCTCCGCGCCGGCTTGACCACTTGAACCTGCTGTCCGAGGACGTCACGGCGTTTCGTGATTTCATGGTGACCTGCCTTGGCGCTCGTGTCACTGAACAGATCCGCCTGAACAACGGTCGCTTGGGCGGCTGCTGGTTCACAGTGAACAACAAGACTTACGATCTTGCCTGCACCGAAGAGCATGGCGGCGGGCATGGGCGGTTCCATCATGTGACCTATGCCACTGACCAGCGCGAGGACATCCTCCGCGCAGCCGACATCATGCTTGAAAACGGTATCCATATTGAAACGGGTCCCCACAAGCACGCGGTCCAGGGAACTTTCTTTCTCTATGTCTGGGAACCCGCGGGCAATCGCGTCGAACTGGCGAATTCCGGCGCACGTCTGATCCTCGCCCCCGATTGGGAAACGGTCGAATGGACCGAGGAGGAACGTAAGAAGGGGCAGGCTTGGGGCCTGAAGACCATCGAGACCTTCCACACGCATGGCACCCCGCCGGTGCCCGGAAAGGAGTGATGCATATGGCTGACAAGACAGCCCTCGTCATCAGCGCCCATTCGGCCGACTTCGTCTGGCGCTGCGGTGGCGCGATCGCGCTGCACCAGGAGCAGGGGGTGGAGGTGACCGTTGTCTGCCTGTCCTATGGCGAGCGCGGCGAAAGCGCGAAGCTGTGGAAGCAGGAGGGGATGACGCTGGAAAAGGTCAAGGCCGCACGCCAGGTCGAGGCCGAGAATGCCGCTAAGGCGCTTGGTATCTCCGACATTCGCTTCATGGACTTTGGCGACTATCCACTGCGCTTGCGAAATGAAGAGATGTTCAAGCTGGTTGACATCATCCGCGAGGTGCAGCCGAACATCATGTTCAGCCATTCCAAGTGGGACCCCTATAACACCGACCACATGTATGCGACGCAGGTGGCGCTGGAGGCGCGGATGATCGCGCAGGCTTGGGGCCACAATCCGGGGCAGAAGGTGCTGGGCGCGCCACAGGTTTACCTGTTCGAGCCGCACCAGACCGAGCAGATGGAATGGAAGCCCGATGTCTTCCTCGACATCACACCGGTCTGGGAGAAGAAATGGGCTGCGATCCGGGCCATGCAGGGACAGGAGCATCTGTGGCATTTCTACGAGAACGTAGCCGAGAACCGTGGCAACCACTTCCGTCGGAACTCGGGCGGACAATCAGGCGGTCGTGACATTCGCTATGCGGAAGGCTTCCAGTCGGTCTTTCCCCGCACCCTGGATACGCTGGTATGAGCGGGATGGTCGTCCAGAACATCGAACGTGCCGACCTCGCGCTGGTTACCGCCCTTGGTGAATGCGGCGTGGCCGCAGTGCATGAGGCGCAGGGCCGCAAGGGCCTGATGGCTCCCTACATGACGCCGATCTATGCGGGCGCGATGGTCGGCGCCTCCGCCGTCACCATTTCTGCTCCGCCGGGTGACAACTGGATGGTGCATGTCGCCATCGAGCAATTGAAGGAAGGCGATGTCCTGGTGATTGCACCCACATCGCCCTGCGATGATGGCTATTTCGGCGATCTGCTGGCCACCTCGGCGATGGCGGGGGGATGCAGGGGCCTGGTCATCGACGCGGGTGTGCGTGATGTGAAGGACCTGACGGCGATGGGCTTCCCCGTATGGTCCAAGGTGGTCCATGCGCAGGGTACCGTGAAAGAGACCGTGGGCTCGGTGAACGTGCCGGTAGTCTGCGCGGGCGCCTATGTGCGGCCGGGCGACATCGTCGTGGCCGATGATGATGGCGTCTGCATCGTGCAGCACGAGGAAGCCAGGGAGGTGCTCGCCAAGGCCCGCAAACGTCTCGACGCGGAGGAGAACAAACGCGCGCGTCTCGCTGCGGGGGAGCTGGGCCTCGACATCTACGACATGCGCGCGCGGCTGTCCGAGAAGGGGCTGAAATATGTCTGATGGCGTCAGGGTCATGTGGATGCGGGGCGGCACGTCGAAAGGAGGATATTTCCTCGCCAGTGAACTGCCATTGGACACTGGCGAGCGAGACACTTTCCTGCTGCGCGTTATGGGCACGCCCGACCCGCGACAGATCGATGGCATGGGTGGTGCCGACCCCCTAACATCGAAAGTCGCAGTCGTCGGGCCGCCGACGCGAGGAGACGCCGACGTTGATTATTTGTTCCTGCAGGTGTTTGTCGACCAGCCGATTGTCACCGAGAGTCAGAACTGCGGGAATATCCTGGCCGGGGTCGGCCCCTTCGCGCTTGAGCGCGGGTTGGTCCCGGTCGCTGGCCAGACGACAGACGTGCGAATCCACATGGTCAACACCGGACAGATCGCGGTGGCGAGCGTTGCGACACCGGATGGGCGGGTGAGCTACGAGGGGAACGCCCGCATCGACGGCGTTCCCGGAACAGCCGCCCCAGTGCCAATCGTTTTTCGCAACACATCCGGATCGACCTGCGGGGCGCTCCTGCCCACCGGCAACGCGGTGGATGAGATCGAGGGCGTGCCTTGCACGCTGATCGACGACGGTATGCCCTGCGTCATCATGGCGGCCTCCGCCTTCGGCCTTGCCGGTGCCGAGACGCCCGAGGCGCTTGAGGAGAACGAGCCGCTCAAGGTCAGGCTTGAGGTCATCCGCAGGGCCGCCGGCCCATTGATGAATCTGGGGGACGTAGCCGAGCAGTCTGTACCCAAGATGACGTTGGTGAGTACGCCCAGACGTGGTGGGACGATCAGTACACGCAGTTTCATTCCCCACCGTGTTCACAAGGCGGTTGGCGTGCTTGCTGCGGTTAGCGTGGGCACGGCCTGTCTCCTCCCTCACGGGCCAGCACGTGAGGTCGCGTCGGTTCCGGACGGCCAGAGCGTGACGCTCGACATTGAACATCCCACCGGCGCCTTCGGCGTGGTGGTCAACCGCGATGCCCAAGGCAACGTCGAGAGCAGCGGCGTGCTTCGAACGGCGCGCAAGCTCATGGAAGGGCGCATCTTTTCCTGACGTCCGGCACGGAACTTATACAAGCGACACGGTTATCCTTATGTTGAATGATAGGCAGCCACAGGCTGAAACGCTGGCGGGCGACCCGCATCAAGACACATTACGGACCGTCTTTCTCGAAGCCCGGACCCATTTTGCCTGGCAGGACAGGGAGGTCCCCGACGATCTTCTTCGCGAGATCTGGGATGTTGCCCGAATGGGCCCCACAAGCACCAACGGCTCCCCCATGCGCATTGTCTTTGTGAAATCGAAGGCAGCCAAGCAGCGACTCCTCAAGGGGCTGAAACCCGGCAACGTTGATAAGACGATGGCCGCTCCGGTCACGGCAATCACTGGCTTTGATCTTGAGTTCTTTGAGAGTTTTGACCGGCTCGCGCCCTATGCGACAAGCCGTATCGCGGCCTATCGCGAGGATCCGGATCTCGCCTACCGCGCCGCTTTCCGTAACGCCACCCTGCAGGCGGCGTACTTCATGATCGTGGCGCGGGCAAAGGGACTGGACTGTGGCCCGATGTCGGGGTTCCTCCACAATGTTGTCGATGACGAGTTCTTTGCCGGTACAAACGTCAAGTCGAACTTTCTTATCAATCTTGGCTACGGGAACCCCAGCGTTCTGTTCCCCAGACAGTATCGCTTTACCTTCGACGAAGTCTGCCACATCGCTTAACTTATAACCTCTTGCCGCTTTCATATTGGCAGCGAGGGGCGGACCTCTGGCAGAACAAGTGAGAATACTGAGGAGACGCGTATGAACGATCTGGGTCTGGCCTTGCCCACCAGGGAGGGTCAATTCTATGGGGGCGGTTGGCACGACACCCTCGGCGGAACGATCGTCGAGACACGCAGCCCGTCCACTGGTGAAGTCATCGGCAAGTTCGCCTTCGGCAGCGCCGCCGATGTGGACGAGGCAGTGCTCGCAGCGCGGGCGGGCTTCAAGATATGGGCCGCTACGGCACCGCTAGAGCGCGCGCGTATCATGCGTGAGGTTTCTAGGATCATCGCCAAGCATGGCCGCGAACTTGCCTTGATTGATGCCGCCGACGGTGGAAACCCGGTGGCCGAGATGTCGCGCGACGCCGCCAACGCGGCGGCACAGTGGCAGTTCTTCGCCGGTCTCGTCACCGAGATGAAGGGCGACTCCATTCCCATGGGGCCTGATGTCGTAAACTTCTCCACCCGCCAGCCCTTCGGCGTGGTGGCCCGGATCGTCGCCTTCAACCACCCGTTCATGTTCACGGCTGCCAAGGCGGCGGCACCGATCGCGGCAGGCAATGCGGTGATCATGAAGCCCCCGGAGCAGGCGCCTTTGTCAGCGCTGCGGCTGGCCGAGCTGATTGGTGGTCTGCTGCCTGACGGCGTCTTCAACGTGCTGACCGGCGGCGCCGAGGTGGGCCAGGCTCTGTCCACCCATGTGGATGTCAACGTCGTCACGCTCATCGGAAGCGTTCCAACCGGGCGCGCGGTGATGAAGTCGGCCTCTGACACGCTCAAACCTGTTCTGCTGGAGTTGGGCGGCAAGAACGCCCTGATAGGCTTCCCCGACGCTGATCCCGAAGAGGTCGCTGACGGTGTGGTGGCCGGGATGAATTTCATCTGGTGCGGGCAGTCCTGCGGTTCGACGAGTCGAGCGTTCCTTCACGCGGACATTCATGACGCGGTGCTGGAACGGGTCGCTGAAAAGATCAAGCGGCATAAGCCGGGCCTGCCGACTGACCCGGACACCACCATGGGGGCGCTCGTCAGTCAGGCCCAGTACGACAAGACGCTCTCCTATATCGAGATCGCCAAAAAAGAGGGCGCAAAGTTGCTTTGTGGCGGCAAGCGGCCTGACGATCCCGCGCTGGAGAACGGTTTCTTCATTGAGCCGACGGTTTTCCACGGTGTCGAGCAGTCGATGCGGATCGCTTCCGAGGAGGTTTTCGGACCAATCCTGTCGATCCTTAAGTGGAGCGACTGGGAAAGCATGATGGAGGACGTGAACTCGGTCGAATACGGGCTGACCTGCTCGATCTGGACCAACGATCTGAACATGGCGCATCGCACCGCGAGCCGCGCACAGTCCGGATTCATCTGGATCAATGAGGTGTCGAAGCATTTTCTCGGCACACCGTTCGGCGGGTTTAAGCAATCAGGGATTGGGCGTGAGGAGTGCCTGTCCGAGCTGCTGTCCTTTACGCAGGAAAAGAACGTTCACATCCGCATGAAGTAAGGTTGAAGGGGAGGAGACATGAGAAAGGTTGCAGCTGTTGTTGCCGCGTCAATCGGTGCACTCGCTGTCGGCGTGGGTGCTGTTCAGGCGCAGTCTTATCCGAAAGGGCCAATTTCGATCGTGGTGGGCTATTCCGCAGGCGGATTCGCCGACACGGTAACCCGCATCATTGCGGAGAGAATGAGCGCCACGCTGGGCCAGCCTGTCGTGGTGGAAAACCAGCCTGGTGCAGCAAGCAACGTGGCGGCCCTTTCCGTCAGCCGTGACAAAGCGGATGGTTACACGATACTGGCGACGACCACCTCCGTCGCCATCAATCAGACGCTTTACGGATCTCTCGAATACAGCATGGACGATCTGACTCCTGTGGCGGTGCCTGTCGCCGCCCCCGAGGTTCTGGCTGTCCACCCGGAATTCCCCGCACAAAGTCTTGAAGAATTCTTGTCTTATGCTGGCTCAAACGCCGTCACCTATGCAACGGCTGGCGTGGGTTCGGGTTCGCACATCGCAGCAGGCTACTTCTTATCCGAGCTGGCAGGCGTGAAGGCCATTCACGTGCCTTTCGGGGGTGGCGCTCCAGCAGTAGGCGCTGTGCTCGGCCAGCAGGTTGGCGCCACCGCGATAACCATTCCGGCAATCGCCGCGCAATTCCAGAGCGGCGGACTAAACTGTCTGGCGGTGGCTTCCCCGCAACGCACGCCCATCGCGCCCGACTGCCCGACCTACTCGGAATCCGGGTTTGATGACTTCGTCGCGCAGAGTTGGGTTGGCTTTTTCGTCCCGGCGGGAACCAATCCCGAGATCGTTGCCACGCTCAATACAACTGTGAACGAGGTCATCGCCGATCCGGCGGTCGCCGAGCGACTGGAGACCCTGGGCAACACGATCCAGACTCTCGATGCGGCGGAGACGGCGGATTTTGTCTCTGGCGAGGTCTCGTCATGGCGCGAGCGCGCCACGGCGCTGGACCTGCGGATCGAGTGATTTTCAATCAACAACGCGGGCGCCCTTCGAGGTCGCCCGCTGAGTAATCAGCCATGCAGAGGAGCACACGTGGATAGGTTCACTCTGAGTGCGAGGCACTTAGTCAGCAGCGCAGTGCTGTTCCTCGTTGGTGGGACCGCGGCCTATATAGGTGCCACTCGCTATGGACTCGGCGAATTCCTCCACCTTGGGGCAGGGGCCTTCCCGTTCCTCCTGGGCCTCCTGCTCATGGCCCTCAGTCTGATCATGATCTTCACTTCCTTCGCACCGCCGGAAGCGCCGACACGGGAGCAATGGCTTGGCGCTCTGGCTGTTTTCGGAGGGATCGCTGCCTTCGCTATCTCTCTTAACACGCTCGGTCTGGTTCCGGCCGTCTTTGCGTTGACGCTGATCTCGCGCTTGGCTGAACCGCCGTTCGAACCTATCGGCACCCTCGGCCTCGCAGCCGTCCTCGCTGTACTTGCCTATCTCGTCTTCGTCTTCGGGTTGCGGCTGCCGCTCGAAGCTTTCATTTGGCTCTGAAATGTTTGATCTTTTCTCCAACGCCGCTCTCGGACTGCAGGTCGCGGTCACGCCGGAAAATCTCCTGTTCTGCTTTCTCGGCGTCCTCCTCGGGACGCTGGTGGGCACTCTGCCCGGGATCGGGGCTCTGGCGGGGGTGTCGCTCCTGCTGCCGGTCACGTTCTATGTCGAGCCGACAACCGCTTTGGTGATGCTTGCCGGCATCTATTACGGGGTGACCTACGGCGGCTCCACCGCGGCTATCCTGCTCAACCTGCCTGGCTCGTCGGCTGCCGCGGTCACCTGTCTCGACGGTTATCCGATGGGGCAGAAGGGGCGGGCGGGTGTGGCGCTCTTCATAACCACGATCGCCTCCTTTGTCGGCGGCACCTTCGCCATCATCCTGCTGATGATCTCCACACCGCTCTTGGCTCGCGTTGGCCTCAGTTTCGGCCCCGCCGAATATGCCTCGCTGGTGGTTCTCGGCCTCATCGCCGCCTCCACGATCTCCGCGGGCTCGCCCGTGCGCGGCATCGCGATGGTGGTTCTCGGCCTTCTCATAGGCACCGTCGGCTCGGATTTCGAAACCGGGCGGCTCCGCTTCACCTTCGGCTTCCTGGAGATTGCCGAGGGCATCAGCTTCGTCGCCATCGCCATGGGCCTCTTCGGTGTGGCCGAGGTCATCAACAATATCGGTGCCGGCGCTCGTACCACCACGGTCTCCAAGGACGAGTACAGCTGGCGAAAGCTCTACCCGAAGCGGGAGGACTGGCGCGCCTCCTGGGGCCCGATGGCACGCGGCTCGGTTCTTGGCGCGGCCTTCGGCATTCTGCCAGGCACCGGCGCATCCATTGCCTCCTTTATTGCCTATGCCTTCGAAAAGCGCTGGTCGAAGAACCCCGACCGCTTCGGCAAGGGCGCTATCGAGGGCGTCGTCGCCCCGGAATCGGCCAACAACGCAGCGGCGCAGGCGGGTTTCATCCCGACGCTCAGCCTCGGCATCCCTGGCGACGCCGTCATGGCGCTCATGCTCGGCGCCCTCATCATCCATGGCATCACCCCGGGACCGCAGGTGGTGACCAATCACCCCGAGCTGTTCTGGGGGTTGGTGATGAGCTTCTGGATCGGCAACATCTTCCTGGTAATCCTTCACCTGCCGCTGGTCGGCGTCTGGGTGCGCATCCTGCTGGTGCCTTACAAATACCTCTACCCGTCGATGCTGTTCTTCGTCTGCATTGGGGTTTACTCCGTTAACAATTCGCCGTTCGACGTGCTGCTGGTGCTGATCTTCGGGGGGTTGGGCTACGCCATGCTGAAACTCGACCTTCCTGCGGCGCCGCTTCTGCTTGGGGTCGTGCTGAGCCCCATTCTCGAAAACAACCTCAGACGCGCGATGCTGATTTCGGGAGGAGATCCCATGACTTTTGTGGAACGTCCGATCAGCGCCGGATTCCTGGTTGCTGCGCTGGTGGTCCTAATCCTCGGCCTCAGGGGCTTTCGCCGGAAAAATCGGTGGAACCAACTGTCGGTCGGAGCCGGGTGATCGCCACATAGGGAGCGAAGGGGAAGACAAGGTGTTGCACCATGTTTGAACTGCCTAACATACGGCATCTGCGGGCTGTCGCCCTTGTCGCCCGGTACCACAGCGTGAACGGGGCCGCTGAGGCGCTACGCCTTTCGCAACCAGCGGTCACCCTGGCCATCCGGCAGGTCGAAAAGCAGTGCGGATCCAAGCTCTTCAACCGATACAAGACCGGCACTTATCCGACACCGGCGGGCGAGGCGCTGGTGTTGCGGATCGAGCGATGCTTCGCAGTCCTTGAACGTGGCGTCATCGACGCGGGAGAGCCCAGCGTAGAGTCCCCCGACTACGCCTACCGCGTGTCTTCCTCCCAGTTTATCGCGGTCGCGGTGCTGTTCGACCTGCTCGACTGGATGATGGCCTCCGAGGCGCTGGGCGTGTCTGTGCAGTCGGTCAAGCGCACCGTCCGTTCGCTCGAACTCCTGCTGCACCGATCGCTCCTGCTGCAGTCCCGATCCGGCGTGGTTTTTTCGGACGACGGCAAGCGCTTCGCACGAGCCACCAAGCTCGCCATCCGCGAGATCGAGCTGGGAATAGAGGAGCTAGCGCTATTGCGGGGCGAACGATCGGGTACGCTGCGGATCGGAGCAATGCCCCTTCCGCGCGCCCAGATCGTCCCCGAGGCCCTGAGCCGCCTGATCGGGATCTATCCCGATCTGCGCGTTCATGTTCAGGAGGGTTCTTACGAATACCTCCTTGACCTGTTGAGAAATGGCGACATCGACATGATGGTGGGTGCGCTACGGGGGGCGGATGGCGTTCCCGATGTCTTTGAGGAATTCCTGATGTGTTGCCCGCTCTCGGTCGTGGCGCGCAAGGGCCACCCTCTTCAGCAGAAGACCGACCTGACCCTGGCCGATACGATCGACTATCAATGGATCGTGAACTCGCCTCGTTCGCCCAGCCGCGCGCTCTTCGACGAGGCCTTCGCCACCCGTGGACTAGCCCAACCCAAGCGGTTGCTCGAGATCGGCACACTAGGCGTCATCCGCGGGCTGCTGCTACGGGGCGACCAGCTGACTATGCTCTCGCGCCACCAGGTCCATTTCGAGGAGGAGGTCGGCAAGCTCGCCATCCTCGATGTCGATCTGCCCGAGACCGAGCGGCCCATCGGCGCCAGCACCCGCATCGGCTGGCAGCCGAGCCGTCCGCAGAGCGAATTCATGCGCCAGCTCAGGATCGTCTGCAATCTGCCGTCGGAGGCCGAGCGCAACGGCGAGCAAGACCATCTCCGACTTGTTCACGATTCACAGAAGAAGGCCCTATGACCGAACACCCCGCTCCCGATCTCAGGAGGGATCTCGTGACCGCGAGCCGAATCCTGTTCATGAAGAACATCTTGGACGGCTTTGGCCATGTCAGCGCGCGTGATCCAGAAGATCCCGAGACCTTTCTGATATCCCGCAACATGGCTCCCGGGCTCGTCAGCCGTGCCGACATCATGCGGCTTGATTTTGATGGCAACGATGTCGAGAACTCGGGCCACCGGCCTTTCCTCGAGCGCTTCATCCACGCCTCGATCTACCGCCATCGCTCTGACGTCAACGCCATCGTGCATTCTCACACTGCCAGTGTGCTGCCGTTCTCGATCTCAAAGGGCAGCACGCTGGAACCGGTAATGCACATGAGCGGGTTCCTGGGTGCGAGGGTCCCGGTTTACGAAGTGCGTGACCACGGGCACCTAGGGTGCGATATGCTGGTCCGCAACAGCGAGATGGGCGATGAACTCGCCCGGACACTGGGTGACGAAGCCGTCATCCTGATGCGCGGCCACGGTATGACAGTCGTCGCCCCGGACGTCCGGCTCGCCGTATTCCGGGCGGTCTATACCGACGTTAATGCCCGCGTGCAGACCGCGGCTCTGTCTATGGGCGAATACACTGCCCTCACGCCCGGTGAGGCGAGTGCGGCGGACGAAACCAATTCGGCGCAGAACCTGCGCACTTGGGCCCTTTGGGAGACTCAGGTGCAAAACGGCTGCGCCGACTAGGCTCAGGACTCATTGATCAAAGCCAGAAGATGATCGTTGCGGCGATGCAGATTGCCGAAAAGAAGGTGTGGGCGCATCGGTCGTAGCGCGTGGCGATGCGCCGCCAGTCCTTGCGCTTGCCGAACATGTTCTCAATTCTGTGGCGCTGGCGGTAGAGCGCCTTGTCGTAGTCGAGCGGCTGCTTGCGGCTCTTGGTCGGCGGAATGCAGGGCTCGATGCCCCTGTCGGCGAGGGTTTGGCGAAACCAGTTGCTGTCGTAGCCCTTGTCGCCAATGAGGCTGGCAGCGGGCGGCAAGACGTCGACCATGAGCCTGGCGCCCTTGTGATCACTCATCTGGCCTTCGCTCAGAAGCAGGATAAGCGGACGGCCTTGTGCATCACAAATGGCATGCAGCTTGGAGTTCAGCCCGCCTTTTGTGCGCCCGATACGACGGGGAACATCCCCTTTTTAAGCAGGCTCGCCGCCGTGCGGTGGGCCTTCAGATGGGTGGCGTCGATCATGATGCGCTCAGGTTGTGGCCCTTGGCCGGCCAGCGCTGCGAAGATCCTGTCGAACACGCCGAGCCGGCTCCAGCGGATGAAGCGGTTGTAGAGCGTCTTGTGTGGGCCATACGCCTTGGGCGCATCCTTCCACTGCAGGCCGTTCTTGATCACGTAGACAATGCCGCTCACCACACGCCGGTCGACCACCCGCGGAACGCCATGCGACAACGGGAAGTACGGCGATATCCGCGCCATCTGCCGTTCGCTCAGCAAAAACAAATCACTCATCAGGGCCTCCTTATCAGAGACCGTGAATCACATCTCACATCAAATTAATAGGTCCTGAGCCTAG